>JBDIAO010000087.1:0-11010 GCA_039812375.1 Phycicoccus sp.
ACCGGGCCCTACCCCTTGAGCCCGGGGAACATGTCGTCACGCCACTCGGCGCTTGCACCCGACGTGCCCGGCCCTGTCCCCTCGGCGGCAGCCCGGGCGAGTTCCTCCTCGCGCTGGCGCAACTCGACGCGGCGAATCTTGCCGGAGATCGTCTTGGGCAGCTCGAAGAACTCGATCCGGCGCACCCGCTGCCAGGGCGCGAGGTGCTCCCGGGCGTAGCTCAGGATCGAGCGTGCGGTCTCTGCGTCCGCCAGGTGCCCGGGTGCGAGCGCGATGTAGGCCTTGGGCACCGCGAGCCGCACCTCATCGGGGGCTGGCACGACAGCTGCCTCGGCGACGGCCGGGTGCTCGATGAGGACCGACTCGAGTTCGAATGGACTGATCTTGTAGTCACTGGCCTTGAAGACATCGTCGGTGCGCCCGATGTAGGTGATGTACCCCTCGGCGTCCCGGGAGGCGACATCACCGGTGTGGTAGTGCCCCCCGGCCATCGCCTCGGCATTGCGCGCCTCGTCGTGCAGGTAGCCGGTCATCAGCGCGAGGGGTTCGGCGGACAGGTCCAGGCAGATCTCCCCCTCGCCGGCGCCCTGGACGGTTTCGCCGGAGACCGGGTCGACGAGAACGACGGGCATGCCCGGCAGCGGCCGCCCCATGGAGCCTGGGCGGACCGGCAGACCCGGGGAGTTCCCCACTGATGCGGTCGTCTCGGTCTGGCCGTAGCCGTCTCGCACCGTGAGCCCCCAGGCGCGCTGCACCTGCGCGATGACCTCGGGGTTGAGAGGCTCCCCGGCGCCGACGACCTCACGCAACGCACCGGGCCCATCGGAGAGGTCAGCGTTGATGAGCATCCGCCACACGGTCGGTGGCGCGCAGAACGTGGTGACACCGTTGTCCCGCAGCACCCTGAGCAGGGCGGCAGCGTCGAAGCGGGTGTAGTTGTAGAGGAAGACGGTCGCCTCAGCGTTCCAGGGGGCGAAGAAGCAGGACCAGGCGTGCTTGGCCCAGCCTGGACTGGAGATGTTGAGATGGACGTCCCCGGGCCGCAGGCCGAGCCAGTACATCGTCGACAGGTGGCCCACCGGGTAGCTCACCTGGGTGTGCTCGACGAGCTTTGGCCGGCTCGTCGTGCCGCTGGTGAAGTAGTAGAGCAGCGGGTCGGTCGGCGCGGTCCCCGGGTGCGGGGTCGGTGGGACGTCGCTGGCGTATGCCGCGAGCAGATTCGCCCAGCCGTCAGCCTCACCGATGCTGATCCGGCCGTACTCACCGGAAACGCCCTCGAGCTTGTAGGTGGCCTCAGCCGTGGTGATGACGAACCTCGCGCCGCCACGAGCTATCCGGTCGATGAGATCGCTCGGGCCCACCGCGGTTGTCGTCGGCATGATGACGGCGCCGAGCTTGATGATGGCGAGCATGCAGTCCCACAGCTCGACCTGGTTGCCGAGCATGACGATCACCGGGTCTCCCTTGCCGACACCATGGGCGGCGAGCCAGGCGGCGACCCGGTCCGAGCGTGCAGCGAGCGCGTCGAAGCTCAGCGTGGTCGACGAGCCGTCCTCCTCGACGATGACGAGCCCATCCTCGTCGTTGCCCCGGGCGAAGGAGTCGAACCAGTCCACGGCCCAGTTGAACCGCTCCCCGACGTCGGGGAAGGTGAACTGGGCAGCAGCGACATCGGGATCGCTCCGCAGGGCGACGAGGTGGTCACGGGCTGCACGGAATGTCGCCGCTGCATCGGACATGTCACGGGTCCTCTCGTTCGGTTCCTTCGATGACGCGGTACTCGGCCCGAGCCTGGGGCCCTTTCCCGCACGAGAGTGCTGCGGGCTCAAGGTCGACCCGCTCGACGTCGACCCATTCAGTCTCGCCCCCGGGGAGCTCGAAGACCACCCTTGCGTGTGACTCATCGATGGCGACGGCGCCACCAACGAGAATCCCACCCGCTGCTTCGGGATGGTGGCGCATGGCCCACACGTGTGCAACCTGCTCCGGTGGGCTGAGCCGGGTCAGACCACGCAGCTGGTTCGGAGACGGCCGCCCCTCGCGGTGACCGGCGACCACCCGGGCCGCGTGGGCCTGGTCAAGGACCCCGTAGCAGGCGCCGTCAGGCAGCAGCAGCAGTGTGGCCGCGAATCGGTGACCACCCAGGTGGCTGCACTCCCACACCTCGTCAGGCCGCTGGCGGGACAGCAGGCCAGCGACCGGGCGGCCGCGAATGGCGCAGCAGGCGTCCCGCGTGCCATGGGTGCAGACGAGGACCAGGTCGGGCGCCTCGCCGGCCATCGGTCCGTTGACGTCGCCGAGATGGCGAGCCAGCGCGAGCAGGTCGGCCTCGCTGTCCCAGGTGCCGCTGGTCGAGAGCCCGGTGAGGGTGTCGACGACGAACCACACCTTGTGCCGACGCGGCTCGACCCGGCCAGGGCGGCGGATCAGGAGGACCTTGGCGGCGTGCGCCGCCGCCGATTTCGCCAGCTGCACGCCGAGCGGGCCCAAGAACGGCGGGGTGTCCATGGGCGTGCGCGCCCATGGACCCAGGTGCTCGATGAGCACCCAGCGTCGAGCCACCGGGGCAGTGCCGGCGGGGGAGTCCCCGCGGGCCCGCGCCGCGGCCGAGCAGCGTTCCGGGCCGGCATCCCCTCCACCCTGCGGGATCATCGGGACGATCACACTGTGGACTCTAGCCACGCGGGGTGCTGACATCAGCCACGCGGCGCGCCGACACCAGCCACGCGGGGTGCGGACAGCAGCCACTCACCGCGCAGGCACCATATGCGGCGACGTAGGGTCCGTGTCATGACGCGTGAGCTCGACATCGTCCTCTTCGGCGCCACCGGATTCGTCGGTCGCCTCACCGCGCAGCACCTTGCCGAGCATGCCGGAGACGACGTGCGGATCGGCTTGGCCGGGCGCTCCCGCACTCGCCTGGAGCAGGTCCGGGCCAGCCTGCCCGCTCGTTGCGCGCAGTGGCCGCTCGTCGTCGTTGACGCTGCTGACGAGATCGCTGTGGGTGAACTCGCCGCGCGCACCGCGGTGGTGTGTACAACGGTGGGCCCCTACGCGAAGTACGGTCTGCCTCTCGTCGCCGCCTGCGCTGCCGCCGGTACGCACTACTGCGACCTGACCGGCGAGGTGCTCTTCGTCCGGGATGCGATCGACCGCCACCACGACCAGGCGGTGTCCACGGGTGCCCGGATCGTCACATCGTGCGGCTTCGACTCGATTCCCTCAGATCTGGGGGTGCTCGTCACCGCCGACCAGGTGGCCGCCGACGGCGCCGGCACCCTCGGCGAGACCCTGCTGCACGTGCGCAGGCTGCGTGGCGGGATCAGTGGCGGCACGATCGACTCGGCGCGGGAACAGGCCAAGGCCATGGCGGCTGATCCGGATCGGCGACGAATCGCAGCGAGCGGGCACAGCCTGTCCCCGGACCGTGACGCGGAACCACCGGCCCGTGCCCGGCCCCCGGCGCCGAAGAGTCCGGTCGGTGCGCTGGCCCAGCGCATCCCGGCCCGGGTGGACCCGATCACCGGACGCTGGGTGGCGCCCTTCTTCATGGCCTCGCACAACACCCGGATCGTGCGTCGGAGCAACTCTTTGAGCCAGTGGTCCTACGGCCGGGACTTCCGGTACGACGAGGTCATGGACACCGGTCGCGGTGTCGAGGGCGCAGTCCGTGCCGGGCTCACCTCGCTTGCGCTCGCCGCGATCTTCGGAGGTATGTCGTTCGGGCCGACCCGCCGGGTCCTCGACCAGGTGCTGCCCAAGCCCGGCGAGGGTCCCAGCCCGGCACGGATGGCCAGGGGCCTGTTCGTCATGGAGATCGAGACGACGACCACGACCGGGGCGCGATATCGCACCCGCGTCGCGGCGCCATACGACCCGGGCTACTCCGGGACAGCGATCATGCTCGGCCAGTCCGCACTGTGCCTGGCCCGGGACGACCTCACCTCCCCCGGGGGTGTCCTGACTCCGGCGGTCGCCATGGGGCAGGCGCTGGTGGACCGGTTGCGCCGCTTCGACTTCGCCTTCGTTCCGGAGCGTCTGTGACGCCCGCCCGACCCTGACATCCGTCGAGTGAGGAGAACACGCCGCATCCGGATCTGCACTCTCGGCGTGTCCTCCTCATTCGACTCAACAAGGGGCTCGGCGTTTCGGCTCAACAAGGGGCTCGGCACGACGGGCCTGTATGCCGTCAGCAGGTCCGGGATAGGCTCGTGACGTCGCGACGGATCGCACCACCAGTCAGATCCGACCCGGCGCCCGGCGGCATACTCGGCCCCGTGCCTGCCCGTGCGCCCGGTGAGGTGATGACCGACTCGATGTAGGAGGCGCCAGTGAGCGAGTACGAGCCCAGAAGAATGTCGGAAGAGGAGGCGTGGGAGATGCTCCATGCCCAAGAGTTCGGCCGGCTCGCCTTCCATCTCGCCGACGAGGTGCACATCACCCCGGTCAACTACGCCGTCGACGGAGAGCGACTCATCTTCCGCACTGCGGAGGGCAGCAAGCTTCTCGGGGTGACGATGAACCACGACGTCGCCTTCGAGATCGACGAGTACAACGACGAGCACGCGCGCAGCGTCATCGTCCGCGGCCGAGCGCACGAACTGCGCGGTCACGAGGCCGAGGCCACCGACCAGCTGCCGCTACGACCATGGGTCGGCACGACAAAGGTGAACATCATCGCCATCGACGTCGACGAGATCTCCGGACGAGCCTTCCACCTGCAGAAGCCGTGGGCGACCATCATCCGCCACGCGACACCCGAGGAGTAAGGGTCTCTGCTGGGGCCTGAGGCCCTCAGCTGAGCCGACGGACCACCCGCAGCGGCAGATGTCGCATGGCGGTGCCGAGCGGAACCCAGGGCCACGCCGGGACCCGGGCAACCTGAGCCTTACGCTCGATCGCCGCGACAATCGAGCGCACACCGGTCTCGGTGTCGACCATGAACGGCAAGGGCTTGCCGATGTGCTCATTCATCTCCGAGCGGATGTAGCCGGGCAGGACCGTCGTCACGGTGATGTCCAGGCCCGGCTCCCCGAGCATCTCGCTGCGGATCCCTTCACCGAGGTGCGCGACGAACGCCTTCGTCGCGGCATACACGGTCACCGACTTGGGCAGGCCCCGCATTGCCGACATCGACGAGATGAGCACGAGGTGGCCGCGCCGCTGGGCCCGGAAGACCTCCATCGCGGCCTCAGCCTGGGCCAGTGCCCCAATGACGTTGGTGTATGCCGTCTCCCGGTTCGCCGCGTAGCGCCCCGTCCCGACGGCGCCGCCCTTGCCCAGACCGGCACCGACGACGACCCGGTCGAGGTGCCCGAAGTCGGCGGCGAAGGCATGCACAGCCTCGAAAACGGCGGCATCGTCGGTGACGTCGAGGGTGCGAGTCTCGACCCGGCACTGCGGGTGCGCAGCAAGGATCTGCGCTCGCAGCTCCTCGAGCCGCTGGGTGCGCCGGGCGCACAGCGCGAGATCCTCCCCCTTCGCGGCCAACTGGCGGGCGAGCTCGGCGCCGATGCCGCTACTCGCGCCGGTGATGAGGGTGACGGTCATCAAGTGCCTCCGATGCGGGTGCTGACAGTGCTGGCGGTGCTGGTGCTGGCGGTACGGGTCACTGGGCGTCGCCAGCGATCAGAGCGGTGCACTGGTGGTCGAGGTAGCGCACGACATGGTGGAACTCGCCGTACATCGGGTTGGTGGTCTGCCCACGGAAGAAGCGGTAGTAGATCTGCTGGGCGATGACCGCGAGCCGGAAGGCGCCGAAGACCTCATAGAAGCGCCACTGCTGCGCAGTGAGATCCAAACCCATGGCGGTGCAGTAGTGCTCGACCACTTCGGCGCGGGTCCACATCCCGGGACTGTGGGTCGGCTGGCGCCGCATGGCCAGGAAGGCCGGTGGATCGTCAGCCTGCACCCAGTAGGCCAGCCCGGAGGCGAGGTCCATGAGCGGGTCGCCAATCGTGGCCATCTCCCAGTCCAGGACCCCGACAACCTGCGTCGGATCGACCAGGGACAGGACGAGGTTGTCCAACCGGAAGTCGTTGTGGATGAGCACCTGGGTGGTATCCCCCGGTTGCTGGGCATCGAGCCAGGCCATCGTCGCCTCGAAGTCCGCGACGTCACTGGTCCGGGCAGCCCGCAGGCGCGTCGACCAGCCGCTGACCTGGCGGGCGACATACCCCTCGCCCTTGCCGAATCTGCTGAGCCCAACCGCGTCGACGTCGACCCGGTGCAACTCGACCAGGGTCTCGATCACGTTGCGACACAGCCTGCTAATCCCTTCGGGATCGAGACCGAGGTCTGGTGGCAGGTCGCGGCGCAGGATCGTGCCGACGAGGCGCTCCATGACATAGAACTGCGAGCCCAGGATGTCCTCGTCGGCACAGAACGCGACCATGGGAGCGACCTTGGAGAACACCGGGGCGAGCGCGGCCTGGATGTCGTGCTCACGGCGCATGTCGTGGGCGCCGCGAGCCTTGGTCCCGGTCGGGGGTCGACGCAGGACGAGCTCGCGCCCACCGGGAAACGTCAGCAGGTAGGTGAGGTTGGAGGCGCCGCCGGGGAACTGCCGCACCTGCGGCATCCCCTCCAGGCCGGTGGGGTCGGTGGCCTGCGTTCGCAGCCAGCGGGCGACGACGCCGGCGTCGATGGCGTCCTCGCCGCGAACCGCCATGGGGGTAGAGGCGTCGCTCACTGCGCCTCCTGCGACGTGGCCTCGCGCATCGAGCGACGGGCCAGTCGGCGCGCGCCAGCAGCCGCTTGCCGGTCGTAGATCGGCCGAGCCAGCCGCTTGGTCCAGTAGGCGGTGCGCCCGATCCGGTCGGTGAGGATGAGCCTGCGGCGGGCGGCGACCCCCTTGACCACGATGGCGGCGATCTCCTCGGCGCTCGTCGTCGCCGTGGTGATGAGCCGCACGGCGCTGTCCTCCATCTCGGTGTCTTTGCCCTGCAGCGAGTCAGCGAGGTTGGTCCGGAAGAACGCCGGGCACACCGCGGATACGGAGATCCCCCACGGGGCGAGCTCGTAGCCGAGAGTCTCCGAGAGAGCGACGACCCCGGCCTTGGCCGCGTTGTAGCTCGACATGCCGGGGCCGTGGATGAGCCCGGCCAGTGATGCGGTGTTGACGATATGTCCGCTGCGCTGGGCCTTCAGCAGCGGCGCGAAGGTCTGGCAGCCACGCACGACCCCGAGCAGGTTGATGTCGAGGACCCGCTCCCAGTCGGCGATCGACTCGACGTCGATCCGGCCGCCGGTGGCGACGCCGGCGTTGTTGAAGAGCAGGTCGAGCCCTCCCCACTGCTCCTTCACCCAGGCCAGGGTGGCGTCCCACCCCTGTTGGTCGCGCACGTCGAGCCGCAGGTATGCCGCCTCCTCGGGCACGTTGGCGGGCCGCTCCTCGGCGAGGTCGACCGCGAGGACCTGGGCTCCCTGTGCGAGGTAGGCCTTGACGAGCGCGAGTCCGAGCCCAGAGGCGCCGCCGGTGACCAGGACCCGCAGCGGTGCCGGCGTCACCGGCCCGCTCCAGTAGGCGCACCAGCGCCAGCGGGCGCCGCAGCGCCTGCGGGCACACCAGCGCCGGCACGGGCGGCATACGGCTTGAGTAGGCGGCGGGCGACCACGCCGAGGTGGACCTCGTCGGGCCCGTCAGCCAGGCGCAGCGAACGGGCGCTCGCGTAGGCCATGGCGAGCGGGACGTCGTTGCTCATCCCGGCCCCCCCGTGCAGCTGGATGGCCAGGTCGATGACCTCGCAGGCCATCTGCGGTACCGCGGCCTTGATCTCGGAGACCTCGGAAAGCGCGCCGGCGGTGCCGTAGGTGTCGAGCTTCCACGCGGCGTGCAGGACGAGCAGTCGAGCCTGGTTGATCGCGATCCGAGCCTTGGCCAGCCGCTCTCGGTTGCCACCGAGGTCGGCGAGCGGTTTGCCGAAGGCGACTCGGGTGGTCGCCCGTTCACAGGCAAGCTCAAGGGATTTCTCGGCAAGGCCGATGAGCCGCATACAGTGGTGCACCCGGCCCGGACCGAGCCGACCTTGGGCGATCTCGAAGGCCCGGCCCGGGCCACCGATGATCGCGTCGAGGGGCAGCCGGACATCGGTCAAGGAGACCTCGCCGTGACCGATCGGCTCGTCATAGACGCCGAGCGCCGTGAGCATCCGCTCGACCTTGACCCCGGGGGCATCCATCGGGACCAGGACCATCGAGTGCTGGTGGTGCCGGTCGGCGCTCTCGTCGGTCAGGCCCATGAAGACGCCGACTGCGCAGTCGGGGTGGCCAGCGCCGGTGGACCACCACTTCCGCCCGTTGAGGACGACCTCGTCGCCGACCACTCGGGCGGTGGCAGCCATGTTCGTTGCGTCCGAGGAGGCCACACCGGGCTCGGTCATCAGGAAGGTGCTGCGGATTCGCCCGTCAAGGAGGGGGTCGAGCCAGGTGTCCTTCTGCTTCTGGCTGCCGTACTTGAGAATCACCTCCATGTTCCCGGTGTCCGGAGCGTTGGTGTTGAACACCAGCGGAGCACTGAAGCTGCGTCCGGTCTGCTCGGCGACACTGGCGTAGTCCAGGTTGCTCAGCCCGACCCCGCCGTCGGTGCCGAAACGGGCGGCATACGGGCCCTCGTGCCCAGCAGGGAGGAAGAGGTTCCACAGACCCTGCGCCCGGGCCTGAGCTTGGAGCTGGGCGATGAGTGGATGCGGCACCCAGGCGTCCTCACCGCGAGCCCGTCGGGCCTCGACGTCGGCGAGGATCTGCGCCTCGACCGGTTCGATCTCGGTGTCGATGAAGGCGCGCACCCGACCGCTCAGGTCAGCTGCGCGAGGCGAGAGTGCGAAGTCCATGCCCTTGACCCTAGCTCCTTGTTGAGCAACACTCAACAGTATGCCGCGTCACACCGCAGTGGGCACCCCGACCGCAGCTCGAGCCCGGCTCTCACCGCAGGAGCGCCGCCGCCAACTCGTCGGGATCGGGCTGCGCAAGTTCGTCGAGCAGCCCGTCCAGGAGCTCTCCCTCGATGAGGTCGCCGCTGAGGCGGGGGTGTCACGGGGGCTGCTCTTCCACTACTTCCCGACGAAGACGGCCTACCACCGGGCCGTGGTCGAGGCCGCTGGACGCCGGGTCCTGCGGACGGTGCGCCCCGATCCGGAGCTGAGCGGGGAGGCTGCGCTCGGTCAGCTCGTGCAGCGCTTCCTCGACCAGGTGGCGCGGCGGCGAGACTCCTACCTCGCACTGGTCTTCGGGCAGGTGGGCACGCTGCACGAAGGGGCTGGTGAGGGGCACGCCGACCGAGCCGGATCGCTGCGCGAGGGCATCGCTGAGCTCGCCTGTGCCGCGCTCGAGGTGGATGCGCCCGCCTCCCCAGCGGTGCGGAGGGCAGCGCATGGCTGGGTGGCCTATGTCGAGGACCGGGCGCTGCAGTGGTCTGCCCGCCCTGCTGTCGAACAGGCCGACCGGGCAGCCGGTGAGGTGGCGCACTGTGTTGCCGCACTGCACGCTCTGGTGAGTGTTCCTGGAGCCCCCTGAGACTGGGCTGACAGGGGCGCGCCTCGCCAGATGGGGGCAATCGGCCCTTCGCGCCGGCCGCGAGGGGCCGATTGCCCCCATCTCGGCGCGGGTCGGAGAGTACTGGTCGGAGAGTACTGGTCAGTTGCCGCGGGGGCGGTATGCGGCCGGCTCGCCGGTCATCCCGGCCTGCTGGGCGATTCGGGTGTTCTCGGCGGTGAGCAGGTATGCCTGCTCGGCACGCTCGGCGGCGAAGGTCGTCCGCTCGTCCGCGAACCAGGTGGTGTCGAAGAGCCTCTTGGCGGCCCGGACAGCGTCTGGAGAGCGCGTGGCGATCTGCTCCAGCAGGGCCAGGCCCGCGGCATACGGATCCTGTGCGACCTCGCTAGCCAGTCCGAGCTCGACGGCACGGACGCCGGAGATCACTTCCCCGGTCATCGTCAGACGCTTGGCAACATCGAGCCCGACCTGCTCGGAGAGTGCCCGAACTCCCGACATGTCGGGGACCAAACCCCACTTGGTCTCCAGGATCGACCACTGCGCGTCGGGCGCGGTGAACCGGAAATCTGCAGCCAGTGCAAGCTGCAGCCCACCGCCGAAGCAGTGGCCGTGCACCGCTGCGACGACCGGCACGGGCAGGCGCCGCCAGGCCCAGCAGGCCTCCTGGTAGAGGTTGGTCCCCCGTGCCTCGTCCGGGGCGAAGAGGGTCATGAAGCGCTCCCCTTCGCCGAGCACGGAGAGGATGTCGAGGCCGGCGCTGAACGAGCGACCCTCCCCGGCGATGAGCACGCCACGCAGGTCCCGGTCCTGCATGAGCGACTGCGCGGTAGCCACTAGCCCCTCGAGCAGGCTGAGGGTCAGCGAGTTGAGCTTCTCCGGGCGGTTGAGGCGGACGTGGGCGACAGCACCCTCACGACGACAGGTGACGTGGTCGGACATGGCCGGGAGCCTACGTGCCGGACCCTGCGCACCGACCAGTCGGGCTAGGGTCGACCAGAGGGGCTCGGCGCTCGCCGGTCCGCTCACTGCAAGGAGGAGATCAACGTGGGTGCCAACGCGGCGAAGGAACAAGCGGCGGAGGCCGTTCGGGAGGCCAAGGAAGCTGCCGGGCTGACCTGGCGCGAGATCGCAGACACCATCGGGCGGCCGAAGGAGTGGACCGTCTCCGCGCTGCTCGGGCACCATCCCGTGCCGGCAGCCCAGGCAAGCCAGGTCGGGGAGCTGCTCGGGCTCAACGAGGACACCGTGCGCGCACTGCAGCGGCAGCCGGCGCGCACCGGGCTCGGCGACCTCGCCGACGACCCGACGGTCTACCGGTTCCTCGAAGCGATCGCCGTCTATGGTCCGGCGATCAAGGAGCTCATCCACGAAGAGTTCGGCGACGGAATCATGAGCGCGATCAACTTCAAGATCGACGTCTCCCGACGGGCCGACCCAGGTGGCGACCGGGTTGTCGTCACCTTCGACGGGAAGTTCCTCGACTACGCGTGGTGAAGCGGGTCGAGAGGTCCCCGGACC
>JBDIAO010000088.1:0-10957 GCA_039812375.1 Phycicoccus sp.
TGCGGGACGCTCCGGCGACCTGCCCATTCATAAGCAAACCTTTGCTTTCTACCAATCATTGATAAGCGACGAGAATGTTACATAGGGGAGGTCGCTGCGCAAGATTGGCTGCATCTCGACAACAAGATTGAGTGCATCTCGACAGCATCTCGACAACATCATGTCGAGATGCAGCCAATCTTGCGTGATCACGTGCCTGGTAGTTTGCACGAATTAGCCAGAAAGACGCATTTGTGCAACGTGCGAGACAGCCACAAGATGCTCTCTATCCCAGCGAGGCTCGGACGAAGACCAGCGTGTTGCGGGTCGCAGCCAGCACATCCCCAGCCCTCGTGACGGCCATCGTCGCTGGATGCCGGAGCAGATACACGTTGCGATGAATCCGGCCCGTGGGGCGTAAGGTCGTCACCATCTCGACACCCCCAATCGCAAGAATAGATCCGTTGCTGGCGAATACGGGTTGTTCACTTCGAGTGGCAATCCGATCGCCGCGCCGAGGACCCGCAACGGCCTCAAGGATGTGCTCGCTCGGGTGGTAAGCCCACAGGTCGCCCGCCGCTGCCGTGATTGCAGTCGAAGGCGACGTGGTGACGATCGTGCCCGCCGGGTGGAGATGATCAGCCTCGAACACGACAATGGTGTTCTCGCTGGCGAGTGCCACCGCGACTTTGTTGCCAGAGACGGCAACAGCCCAGGGAATGCCGTCCACCTTGCCCTCGTCAAGTGTCTTACCGGTTGCGCGGTCGATGACAAGGACTCGTCGTTCGGACGGGAGGGCGACATACAGCCGGGTCCCACTACCGACAACATGCCTCACGCCCGGGAGGTCGTCGCGCTTCCAGGTGACGGAGGAGCTTCCAGGGGAGAGGCCCTGCATGGTGCCATCCACATCGTTGGTGGCGATGAGCCAGCCGTTGTCTGCCGTCAAATAGTCCGCAGTGTCGATCCTCGCGACGGGGCGCCCTTCGAGCTCGGGGTGGCTGTCATCGCCTGTTACATTGATTCTGTAGACGCTGCCGCCGTTGAGAATTGCATACATGTCACCAGTTCCCGGGTCCGCCGCGACGTCGAAAACGGCTGCCGAGCCAAGGTCGAGGAAGGCGCTGGTCTTTGCGTCCTCGCCTGTGAAGAAGACAGACGGCAGCGTCGCTGCTCCTGTTACGTTGAGGAGCGCGACCAGAAGCCACGGTCGACGCCACCACGTCTTGGTCTTCGGCGCCTTTCCGATTGGATGGATCTGAGCGCACGGGCCCCTGGTCTTCGGCTCGGCAGCGAGGGAGGGGGATTCCCATGCCCAACCCAGAATCCTCAGGCGCATGATCTCCAGTGCGATATCGTAGGCAAAATCCTCCTGCGCCCTCGCGCGTATCACTTCGGGTGCGTTGCCCTTAGCGGAAACGCGGACGGTAAGCGCCCAGCCGTGAGAGGGCTGAACATCAAGGTCGGCCCAGTTGAGCTCAAGAAGTTCAGCTAGTACGGCGAGACGTTTGATGTGCTCGCCGCGCTTAGTTGGGGGGAGCACGAACACCGTCTTGCCCAAGTATCCCAACTCCGCGATTCGCTCGATCTCCCACGCCAAGGAGTCGGACCGGCCAAGCGTGATGCAAATAAGCGATGCCTCACCCATCAGATCGTTGACCTTATACTGCCACTCCTCGTTGGTGAACTGACGACGTACTGCGCCGAGTGGAGGAGGCAACCTCTGGCCGACCTGCCCAACGGCCTCGACCGGTCCCTGGACGGCTAGTGCTGCGGCAATAACTTCCTCGAAGCGCTCCCAGCGGCGCAGGCTCAAGCGGTCGATAAGTGACCTTCGCTGATTGCCTCGCGACCGGACCTTGATTGGGTCGTCCACGAACGAGCGGAGAAGAAGGATTGGTGGTCGCCTATCCAGTAACTCCCTAGTGCGCAGGGCGCGCATGGCAAAACGACGCATGAGCGCCATCGGCGCCAACGCGGCGACGATCAATGGAATAGAAGCAATCCGTAAGGCCGCAGAGAACCTCTGCTGCGCAAAGTCCGACACTCCGCGCGTGCCCAACGCACTGGTTGCCACTCCAAGGGACATCATCAGGTAGGCAGCCACCAAGGTGACGAGACTCAGCGCGATTCCAGCAACCCATAGCATGCGACGACCACCCGCGAAGGCACCCAATCCTCGAGTCCTCCGTTTATGAAGGAGTCGTGGCACCATGCCGACGAAGAGGACGGCGACCAGCGCCACGGCAAGATCCATAGGCCCGGCCAGTGCCCAACCGACACGATCCGCAACACTGCTCACAAAGCCCCACCAGCGTTCAGAGTCCCAAAGTGTTCGGAGCGCCCAGACGGCAACGAGCGTTTGTAGGCACGCGCCCAGTGCTGAACTCCATAGCCGGGCTCGCACGACTGAGTCGATGTCCCAGCTGGAATGCGAGGTCGTTGTGAAACGTCGCAGGAGGATCGACCAGCGGACGCGTTGCCAGAACGCTCGGTCCATCAGCAGGGTTGGAAGCAACCAGATGATGGGGATCAGCGCGACAACCGAAAGCCACGCTTTACGGGTCTGTGCGGTGACATAAGGAGTGCTGAAGGTCGCCTTGAGCTCCCCTGCCGGCCTAGGTGCGGGGAGTGCGCCGCTGACCGCGGCGACAATCGCGGATGCTTGGTCGTTGAGGTTAGGGATCAGAGCTGGTTCGAACGTCGAGATGCTGACCAGAATCTGCGTTTGCCCCACTCTCTCGAGCGAGCAGAAGGATGCGAACTTGTCAGTTCTTGTCACGTAACCCGAACGCCTGACAACTTCCGAACTGGCCCGCGTGCCTGCAGGCACGCAGTCGTTGACGAAGCGCGTGACGGTGTCGGTCTTGGTGTAATCCACAAGCGTGGAGGCGAGTTCGACGTCTACGTCAGTCCTGCTATCAGTTGCTGCCCAATGGCCTGCCCACGCGCTGTCGATCACTTCGTGGCGAAGATCCCAGGCGCTCGGCAGAGTCGAGTCGAAAACCCGACTCTCGGGCAGGCCGTCGTGATCGCGCACGAGTTCGACACCAACCAGCTTGTCCATCGAGTCGGTGCTCGGGATGGCACTAGCGATAGTCGCACGTTGGATCGGCGGCAAAAGGTCGTCCTTAGCCACGAACTGCCAGGCGGGCGCCGAGGTCAGACTGAACCAGACACCGAAGGCCGCAACGACCGTCAAGATCCGTAGAAACCCCGCCGAGAGCACAGGCGTAACCTCGGCAAGGGATTCAAAGGCCTCACGATCGCTCAGCTCAGGCGGCTCATCCAGGTGGCGCGGGGGCACGGTGTCGAGTTGTTCAAGACCGTTGAGGCGAAAGCCGAGGACGTCGTCCTGGATGTCGCTTAGAAGTTGCTCGTGGTCCATCCCTACGAAGGCGCGCGCGGCCGCCGAGCTGGGATCCCACACCATCGCCAGGGCCAACGCTCCGAGCGGCAAGGGGATAAGGTCGTAAGCCTCGCCGATACGACGGGCTCTAGACAGCGCTGCGGCTGCCTCATCTGTGAGCGACACTCCCTCCCACGTGTCAATAGAGTGGAGATTCGGGTCGCTCCCGTGGCCGTCAATAAGGAAGCGTGCCCAAGCACCTGCGGAGTCGCACGCCTCTATGGCCAACAGCAAGTCGAGTGTTGAGAGGGGCTCGTTCGGCCGGAGGCGAGCAACCGCAAGGCGAAGGGCACTGGCTGCCGCCTCAGTAAGATGCACTGCTGCGAGTGGCTCACCCACGGTCGCCCCGGTCACCACGCTGGTGCATGTCCCTCACCTCGCCGGAGCGTGGAAAGATCTGGGGCCTAGGAGCAGCGGCAGGACGTTCGGCGACACCCTGTGGCCAGCGTCGTTCACGAACCTCCCCGTTTTCACAGGTCTAGGACTGCTCAATCAGGGCTTCTTCGATGAGGGGGAGGTAACGCTCAACTTGTTCCCTGTCGCTGGCCTTCTCGGCCTCCGACAGATCTTCGTACGTGGCGTTCATCTGATGGGTCCATCGTTCAACCAACTCTGCCGGGATCGTGAGTGAACCGTGGGGCCCGATCTCGCATTGCTCATGTAAGTAACGCTGCCAGTGGGACCACCGCTCATGCTCAACTGCCGCAAGCTTCTCAAGGAAAGCCGGATCTCTTAGGCGCCTCGGCGGCTCCACACCATCAGCCGCGCCCATTAGATTAGACCCCCAGCTACGAGGTTCCAGTAATGCTGGCCCAAGACGGTGAGTTTGCACGACCTGCTCTCCATGGCTGCGTGCCACATGTGCCGTGCATTGGTTGGGCGGACGAGGTTGACCCTCGCATAGTTTTGGAGCACTCGAAAAACCTCGATCTTGACAGGGTCAGGGTCAGGGATGCCCGGGTCTGCCAGTTGATCAGTGGAGCGTTCAGGTTCGAAGGAGGGGTCGAGCGGGAACTCGTAACTCGACTCAGGAAAGATCCTCGGCAGGGCATGGAGGTCAGTAAGAGCAATGGGTGGCTCTGCCCGTCGAAGTGAGACAAAGGTCTTCACGTTAGTCTTGAACACCGGGCGTTGCGCCCAGGACCCGAGGGACTGATCGATATGGGCGTAAACACTTCCCGGAGTGATGTCTCCAACTAGGTTTGCAGCCCCTCCGTTTAGCGCGTCGACCAAGAGTCCAGTAAAAAGGCCGCTGCCGTTGCTCTCCAATGCGTACTGGTCCGGCGTAGAGGCTGTCAGAATGGTAAGGCCATTCGAGATCTCAGCAAGGTTTGTCGCGATGGCGTTATTCCCAGCGGCTCCACTATGGCAACTGTCGAGGATGATTATCTTGTTCGCTGCTGGGGACGTGTTAGCCATCGTCAACACTTCATTGAGCGCGAGCCCGTCATCGCCATCCTCCGAATCACTGGTGCACAGAAAGCCGCCAGTGTCGTCGATATAGCCGTGGCCGGAGAAATAGAAAAGGGCGATCTCCGCGTCATCGGCGAAGACCTCACGGACGGAATCCTTGAGATCCTTCCTGGAGACCTGCTGGCCCGGTCCTGTGGCCACCTTGAGATTCGGCGTGGTGAAGTTTAGAGTTCCATCGGAATGGCGCTCGAGAACTGTCTTCACTGAATAAGCGTCATTAACGCAGCCATTGAGTCCTCTGATGTGTGCGTAATGGTCGATCCCGACGATGAGGGCCTTGCGCATTTAGGTAACCGGAGCCCAGTTAAGGTGGGTCAGAGTGAGTCGATGAAGTCGGCGATGTTCGCGTCGCTCCAGACCACGGTGGCGACGCCATTGATGGCCGTGCGGTCGTTCGTGTACGCCCAGATGCCCCGAATGGGCTTCCCCTCTTCTCTGGCGCACTGAATCTCCCATTCTTGACCACTGGAGGTGAGCGAGTTCTTACTGACCAGCACGATCACCCCATTAGAACGCTTGATCCGAGTCTGGACGCGCTCCTTCCACTCGGAGTCATAGGGCTGTTTCACCGACATGTCGATGAACTCATACGGGGCTCGGGGATGGAGGGTCTGTCCCTTCAAGAAGTCCCTTTGTCGCTCATCCTCGATGGCGAAGGCCACAAACACGGTCTTCTTCTGCTCCGACATGGCATCTCCTCTGCAGTGGCGTTGCGGGTGGCCGCGAATCCCCTGAGCCTACCGGGGAACCACTTCTGCCGCTGCTGATCGGGGTGCATAGGGCCGTGCATCTAGGCTCGCTTGTGGAGGGCGTAGGCGAGTTCGAACTGCTGTCGGGCGTCGAGGGAGTCGGCGAACTTGCGGTATTGGGCGCGGTTTGCGGCTGTGGGCGTCTTGCCGCGCCAGGGGGGTGAGAGGTCCTGGTGGGCGTGCGCGACGTGGACCCATTGCCACGTGATGGCGTAAGGATGGCTGCTATCGCGGGTTGTCGGGCGGCAGTGGCGCCTCCACTCTTCGAACCAGCGCCAGGAGTTGAGGCGGCGCTCGACTTTAGCTTCGGTAGCTCGGTAGTCGCGGCGGCGCGTGTCCTCGAGGGCCCGGACGATCCTCGCCTGCCACTCGTCGGCGGAGACGAGCATGGTCGCCGAGCAGGCGCGGGCGCAGCGCACGCCCATCGAGCCGGGCATGTTGAGGGCTTCGGCGGCGGCGGCCCAGGACGTCACGTCCAGGTGGAGCCGGGCCAGCGACAGGGACGCGAACAACCGGACTGTCGCTTCGCTGGAGTCGAACGCGCCTTGCAGGTGCTCGACGTATTGGGCGTGGGGGATGACTTGGGGGATGACGCGCAGGTTGATCGGCATACGCGCTCCATCGGGTCTGGGCGTGTCGAAGTGGTGGGACATGCGTCGGTGCGGGGCGCGGGCTGCCAACACGAGGCGGGTGAGGGTGGGGGTCATGACGGTGCGGTCGGCGAGCCACCCAAGTGGCCCGTCGTTGGTGGTGGGGGTGAGCTCGGTCCACGGGGTCAGCTGACCGGCGGCGGTGTCGACGTCGGCGGCGGACAGGATCGCGTCCGCGGTGGCTAGTGCTTCACCGCGCAGTCGGGCGTCATCGGGTGGCCGCAGACCCCAGCGTGGGCCGCGGGTTGAGGTGCGGTCTGCGGCGACGGCATCGAGGTCGTAGACCCAGGAGGCGAGCGTTCCGGAGCCGGGTTGGCTGGCGAGGTGCAGCAGCAGCGTGGTGAGGTGTCGCAGGTCGGCCAGGTACGTCGCGGGCTCTACCGGCTGCCCGAGAACGGTGACCGGTTCGCCGGCGAAGGCCGTGTCGATCCGGGCCTGAGTCGACAGGACAGCCGGTGAGGCTGCTGCGGCGGGGATGGTGGTGAGGTCGTGCTCGCACTGCTTGAGGGGTCCTTGGCCGAGCGGGTTCCCGCACACGAGTGCGGCGCCGACGCGGCGCAGGTGGGAGTGGCGCTGGTCCCGGAACGGTCGGCGACACGAGGGGCACCGAGTGACGAGCAGTGACTCGTGTCGGGTGCAGGTGGTGACGATGAAGAGTCGCCATGCCGTCCTCCATCTCCCGGTGTCGGCGAGGCATGTCGGGCAGATCTGGGTGCCGTGGGCGGGGGTCCAGCCGCGGGCGGCGACCCGCCGGTAGGAGTGCCGGTCGTCCGGGTCGAGACCGGTCAGGTCGAGGGCGGTTCCGTCGAACCGGGCGAGGGTCGCGGCATACACGCACTGTTCGTCAACCCGGGCAAGGCTTGCGAGGCGCGCGACGGTCTCCGGGGAAGGCGAGAGAGTCAGGTAACGGGCTCCGGCTCGGCCCCGACCGGTGGCGGCGAGGAGCTGGGCGGTGGTCAGGCCGTTGGCGTCGGCGAGGTGCTCGAGCCAGGACTCGATCGACTCCCCAGGCTCTGGTGTCACGGACACGGGTAGGGCGCTGGTCACGACGGGTCGGGTGGGGGTGTGCGCGGCCCCCAGGCCCCGCCGTCCGGCAGGAGATCCTGGGGGTCACTTCCCGGTCCCTCGCAAGGGCGGGCGTCGATAGGCAGCCTACGTGGCTCGGCGTGAGGTCTCATCTCCGTTTCTCGTGTGCCGGGTTCAGCGCTGCGCGTAGAGCAGCGGAGACCTCGTGGGCGGAGCTGGGTTTGCCGGCTTCGACTGCCTTGATGACGCGTCGACCTTCGTCGAGGACCCACTGCAGTTCGTCGCCGTCGATGGTCGCGGACCGTCGGCGGTGCCTCGCCCCGCTGAGAGTGCTGTCGAGGCCGTTGACCAGGCCCGGGAAGAGCGGGCTGTCGAGGTGGACGACGGTGTCGGGCAGGTCGCCGCTGCTGAGCAGTTGCCCTGCCAGTGCCGGGACGGCGTCAGCAGTGTCTGCGACGTCGGCGCGGATCACGACGCGCTGGTCGTCGTCGAGGATGAGCACTACGGGAACGTGGGAGTTGTCGACCAGACGGACAAAGCCCGGGTAGACGTGCCAGGTGCTCATGCGGTCCTCCGCTGTCTTGGGTGTCGTTGGCGGGCGAGGTCGGGGCGGCCGTTGCGGTATCCCTGCCCGGCGGCGATGCCGGTGTAGCCGGACAGCTCGGCGAGGTCGGCGCACTCGACCGCGATCGGGCAGCTGGCACACACCGCGGCCGGTTCGGTCAGGGCGGCGAGCCGGGCCGCTCGGGTGAGGGTGGCGGCATATGTGGCTTCCCACTGGGCCCACTCCAGGGTGAGGGTCTTGCAGGCTCCGTCGGCCAGTGACCAGGCGGCGTCGCGGGCGAGGACTTCGCGGCTGATCCCTCTCACCGGGCCACCCCCACTGGCGGGTCGTTCACGTGCAGGGCCGCGGTGGTGACGGTGATGGACTCGAGCAGCTCGAGGTCGGGGCCGTACTCGCACAGCAGCCGGTGCTGCAGATCCGCGCGAGCCTCCTGAGCGTCCTGCTCGGTGTCATAGCCCGCGACGAGGTCGGCACAGTCCCACAGCAGCCAGATGGCTTGTCTGGGTGGCGCGGGCTGGGCGACGGCGTGCGTCAAAGCCGGCGCCACTGGTTGAGCTGGTCGTCGGTGACGGTCGTGTGGAGGATGTGGGGCGTGACCGTGACATCCAGCAGCTCACGCACGAGCGTGGTGACGGCTTCCTCGGTGAACATGCCCACCCACGCGTCGTTACGCTCGGCCCGCCACACCGTTGTCGGCGTGATGGGCGGAGACTGGACGGCCCTGGCCTGCCACTCCTGGGCGAGGAGCCGAAGCTCTTCGAAGTAGTGCTGGTAGTAGGTGGCATCCATCTGGGCGAGCGGCGTGTCGTCGATGCGCTCGAGCATCTGCCTCGTGCGCTCCCGCAGGTCCTGCAGGGTGGGGTTCTTCCTCGGTCTCATCCGTACCTCCGGGTGACAGCCACCCAGGTGGCCTGGGTGGTGGGGATGGTGATGACGTCAGCGTCGGCGAGCAGCTGCTGCCCGGTCTCGGCGAGGACTAGGCGGGTCTCGGGGTCGATCGCGGCGTCGAAGGCACGCACGTGCCGGTCGGCGATGAACGGACGCGGGCTGGTGAACGACGGCCCGTGAGTGAGCCGCGTCCAGATCCACGCCAACGCCAGTTCGCGCCCGGGGTGGTCGTCGATGTCCGGTAGCCGGTCGATGGCGATGGGCAGCCGCGGGAGGCGGGTGAGGGGTCGCAGGGTGTCGCGGCGACGCTGGTAGTCGACCAGCCCGGCGTCGATGAGGACGTCGACCGCGTCGGTCAGGCGGGCGGCGTCGGGTTCGTGGATGCCGCGGCCGAGGCGGATGCCGTCCAGGAGCAGGCTGGTGTCGGTGTCGGTGGTGCCGAACGCGTGACAGGCGCGAGCCGAGGAGGTCGGGCCGTCGTGGACGTGGGTGAGGAGCATGTGCAGCACGACCGCGCAGTGCCAGCGGGTGCGCCACACGGTCGGGTCGGGCAGGCCGTCCTCGCCGGGTGCGGGCAGCAGCGCGGGGACGTGGTCGGGGTGTATGCCGTGCCGCCTCACCTGGTGGGCCAGCTGGGTGATCAGCCACTGGAGGCGGCGGGCGTCGTCGCGGTTGAAGCCGGCCAGGATCGGCGCCCTCTTCGGTGGCGACGGTGGCCGTTTGGGCAGGTAGCGGCGGGCGTTGGGGACGTGCTGCGGCGGGACCGTGAGGGTGTGCCCGCGGCGTTGACGGTGGGCACCTTCGCGCAGCAGGCGGTCTCGGTGGTAGCCGGAGTGCAGGGCGGGCGCGGCAGTAGAGAGGATGACAGCCACGGTGTCCGGGTTGGGGCTGGGGAAGACGCCCCACCTGCGGGCGGCCGCCATGTCGAGCGCCGGCAGGCCGCTGGGGCGGTCGGGCCACTGGTCGTCGATGGTCTGAGCCACGACGGCGCACACCCGCCGGAAGACACCCAGACGCACCCGCGCCGAGTGGTGCCCGATCGACGCCTCGGCCAGCGAGGTGAGCTCGCCGACCACCTCCAGCAGTCGATCAGACGCCTCCTGCGCGGACACGCCCTGACGGCCAGCCGGCACGAGCAGGGCCCGGCATTCACGACATACCGGGGACAGGGCGGTCTGCCAGAGCAGCTCGCGGCGTCCGGTCAGCGCAGTGCAACACGGACAGACCCACTCGACGCTGAAGTGCAGCCGCCACCCACCCCTGTGGGTGGGGCCGCGTCCGCGGACGGTGGGCGGGTACCGATCCATCGTCAGGCGCGCCGCGGCCCTGTCATCGAGGCGGGCGAGGGCCGCCAGGGTGTCCAGTTCGTCAGCTGGGACGTCGATATCGCGTCGGTGACGGTCGATGGCCATGCCTCGGGGAAGTCCGTTGGCTTCGGCCAGCCGGGCGGCATACGACGTGAGTGGTTCGCCAGGTTGAGGGGTTGGTCGGACAGGGAGGGGCCCAATCATCGTCGGCTCTTCCTCTGGGCGGCGTCGTCGATCTGGCCGTCAACGGAGCGTTCGCTCAGCTTGACGGTGTCGAGGTCGTCGTGGGTGATGATGCTGCGCCGGTCGTGGACGGCGTCGAGGACGGAGCCGGTGACGAGCTTGGCGACTTCCCCGACGAAGCCTTGGGTGCGTCGCCAGACGTGCTGCGCGAGCTGGGTGACGAACAGGTCCGGGGCCGCGTCGGGAAGGTGCTGCAGTGGCCGGTTGGTGGCGGTCGCGAGCAGGTCCTGCCAGGCGGCCCTCTTCTCGACCGTGCTGATCTGGAAGGCGTCGACGGTCATCGTCGTCAGGCGGGCGCGGATCTGCGGGTCGTCGAGGATGGCAGTGCGGTCCAGGTTGACTCCGACGAGGATGACGGTTCCGTTGTTGACTTCGCCGAGTTCGGTGTTGAGGAACTTGATGTAGTCCAGGACCGCCCGCCCTTGGGCGTTGGTGGAGCGCAGCATGTGGGCGTCGTCGAGGATGACGACCTGCACGCCGTGCATCCGCAGCGCGTGGAGCACCCGGGTGGTCGTGGTCCGGGCAAGGCCCTCGGGTGGGTAGCCGAGGTAGAGCAGGATGAGGGCGTTGATCTCCTTGATCGAGCTCGACGCCATCAAGGTCACGTAGACGACCGGGACCCAGTCCGCGATCACTCCGGGCTGGGGCGACCACGTGGGCCGCTCCGA
>JBDIAO010000089.1:0-10872 GCA_039812375.1 Phycicoccus sp.
CAGGGCAGGTCCTTCGTGTCGGCGACGGTTGTCTTGGTCGACTTCCATCTTTGCCGCCGGGGACCTGCCCGTCCCTCACGACCTACGGCGCCGGGTGACACCAACCTCATGAGCCGCAACACCTAGTCGTCGACGACACCTGCTTCCACGACGGCCACCTCGGCGAACTCCTCGACCAAGTCCAGGCGTGCATCCACACCGACTTCGGCATCGAGCACTCGACCATCCAGTTCGAGTCCGTTGACCACGCTGCCCATGAACACGCCACCCACGAATGACCCGCTCAGCGACTACTGGCAGGTGCCCGAGGCAGCCACCATCGAACGGGCCCGCGGCCAAGTACACCGACGCAGCACGGGCGATTCATCGCGCTGGTCATCCCCGTCTCCCAAACCGCGGCCGCTGGCCTGGCGAAATGGGCAACCGTCAGACGACTCGTAACCCGCCCTCTCGCCCGACAGGGCACGCCCAAGGCCGCATTGTTACCCCATCGTTAGTCCGGAGAAGCTGGTAGCCGAGCAGATGCGGGAGGGCGGAGAGCAGGGACTCAGGGCCGGTGATGCGGATGGTGGGGGTGCTGGACATGGGGTCGTCTCCTCGCGGAGTCAGGAGCCGATGGTCAGTCGGCTCGGGTGGTTGGTGTCTTCGACGCTACCGCCCACCACCGACACTCGACCTCGGTTCCGACGCCCGGCTCCCCCACCGTGGCACCCCATGCCGGCTGCCACGGTGGGGCATGCCGAAGGGCCCCTCCCGGGGTGGCCGGTTGGGGCCCTTCGGTGCTGGGGATCAGCTGGTGAGGCGGACGGGCATGAGCACGTGCCGGTAGTCGGCATCGCCGGCGTCGGTGAGGATCATCGGCCGGTCGGGGGCGGTCAAGTGGAGGGTGACCTCGTCCGCGGTCAGGGTGGTGATCGCGTCGAGGAGGTAGGCCGGGTTGGCGCCGGTGGTCCAGTGCCCGGTCTCGCCGCCGGTGGTGGCCGGCAGCGGTGGGGCGGTGACCTTGGCGCGGTCCCCGTCGGTGGCGGGGGCGATGGTCACGGCATCGCTGGTGACGGTGATCGTGACCGGGCTCTTGCCGGCCTTGACGGCGGCGGATAGCGAGGCGGCGCGGGTGGCTGCCTGCAGCAGTTGGTCGCGGGCCAGGGTGACCGTGCGGGTCGGGGTCTGCTCCAGGATCGAGGAGACCTTGGGGTATTCGCCGTCGAGGGTGCGGATCCGCACGGTGGCGGTGTCATCGGCCAGGGTGAGCCAGGTGGTGCCGGCGATGACGTCGACTCCCAGGCGTGCCTGCGCGCTGGTCAGGCGCGGGAGCAGCTTGGCCAGGGTGGCCGCGGGGATGAGGACCTTCTCGGTGGTGGTGCCGTTGGCCGGGATCGTGCCGGAGGCGAGCCGGTAGCGGTCCGTGGCGGTCAGGGTCATGGCGCCCTTGTCGAGGGTGGCGTTGATGCCGGTGAGGATCGGCAGGGTGTCTCCTCGGTCGGCCGCGACGGTGACGCGATCGACCAGGACGCTCAGTGCCTCACGGTCGACGACGTGGGTCGGGGCGGTGGTTGCCGGCAGGGCCGGGAAGGCGTCGACGGTGACGGTGTCGTCCAGGGGGATGCTGTAGCCGGCGACGTGCACGACTGGGGTGTGGTCGGGGGTGTCGATGGTGACGTCGAGCTGGTCGACGGTCGCCTTGCGGCTGCCCTTGACTGCGGCCGCCAGGACCTTGGTGAGGCTGGGGTGGTCCAGCAGCAGCTGGCCGGGGCTCGTGCCCGTGGCGGGCAGCGTGACGGTGGCCGCGGTGTCGAAGTCGAAGGTGGTGAGCTCGATCTCGTCGGCGCGGACGGTGGCCAGGATTCGGCTGAAGACGGGCAGTGGCTTGCGGCCGGCGGCCGGCAGCGCGAGCGTCTTCAGTGCCTCGGCGAGACCGCGGTAGCCGGTGGTGAGGGCACCGGTGCTCGGGATCTTCTCGTCGGTCGCCGGGCGGCGGGTGGCGGTGGTGGTCATGGTCGTCTCCTGTCGGAGTCAGGGGGCCAAGTGGTCAGCTCGGCCCGGGTGGTTTGGTGTCTTCGACGCTACCGCCCACCACCGACAACACCACCCCCTGCAGGTCGCCTCCTCCCCCACCGTGGCACCCCATTCCGGCTGCCACGGTGGGGCATGCCGAAGGGCCCCTCCCGGGGTGGTCCGGGTGGAGCCCTCGGTGTGGTTGGACCTAGTCCTCCTCGTCGGCGGCGCAGCGCCAGCAGATCAGGTCGGCGGGCGGGGTCGCGCCGTCGAGCTGGTCCCCACAGCGGGGGCAGAAGCCGATGTCGAGGTCGTCCTCGGGCATGGTGGTCACCTCCTCTCTGATCTGGGCTGTGGGGGTCAGGCGGCGGCCGGGGTCTGCCAGTCCAGGCCGAGGCGGGCCGTGATCCGGTCCAGGATCGCGGCAGGGTCGGTGAGGGTGCGAATGAGGACGGTGAGCTCGCCGTCGGTCAGGACGGCTTGGGCGTTGGCGTCGCAATCGACCTCGTGTATCCCCTTGCCGGGCTGGTAGCGACACAGCGTCCCGAGCCACTCGTACTTGGGATCTTCGGTGACGGTGAAGGCGACGTCCTGGCCTTCCTCGCGCAGCGCGGTCAGGACGGCTTCAGCGGCGTCGCGGCACTCGCCGACGGAGCGCTCTTCGATGTCGACCCAGAGGGGCTGGTCAGGGCGGCTGTTGTCCAGCAGCCGGGTGACGTCGTCGTCGGTCCAGGGGTCATCGGTGAACGCGATCGCGGCCATCCGGATGGCCTCTCGGTCGAGGTCTGCCGGCAACGCCAGGCGGTAGTAGGTGCGGTCTCCCATGTCGGTCGTCTCCTCGCGGAGTCAGGGGGCCAAGTGGTCAGCTCGGCCCGGGTGGTTGGTGTCTTCGACGCTACCTCCCACCACCGACACTCGACCCCGGTTCCGACGCACCGAGGTCACCCCCTCATCACCCCATGCCGGCTGGCTCGGGGTCCTCGCTCTGGAGGGTGGGGTAGTGCTGCTCGAGGTGCTCGTCGACGAGCTGGTCGAGCTCGCTTTCGGTGGCGGCGGTCAGGGTGGTCATCTCGCCGGTGACGGGGTCGGTGATGTCGGCGACGTGGCGGGTGGTCATGGGTCAGTTTCCCTTCTGGTCGGGCCAGGGCCCGTCGGTGATCTTGTTGAACGCGCGGGTGGCTTTGTCGACGGCCTGGTGCATCACGGTCGGATTGCCGCGGGACCAGCCGGCGATGTATCCGGGGCTGAAGGCGTCGACCTGGTCGCGGGTCATCCCCCGGGAGCGGTTGACGAGGTAGGCGGTCATCTCGGCCTCGGTCTCCATCTGTCCGCGGTGGCGTTGGTATTCGCTGTAGTCCTGGTCGACGTGGCCGCAGTGGACGTGACCGAGCTCGTGGGCGATGACCGAGGCCTTCTGTGCCTCGTTGAGGCGCGCGTCGACGACGATCCGCTTGCTCTTGGGGTCGGTGTAGCCCAGGGTGCCTTCGCCGGTTTCGGGGCGGCAGCCTGGGATCTCGGTCTCTTCGTAGGAGTAGCCGGCTTGGCCGACTCGGGCGCGCAGGCCTTCGATAGTGCCGGGGGTAGCCCGACCGGGCGCAGGGCGGGCCGGTGATGAGGGCAGTGGGTCGCCGTGGGTGTCGGAGACGTTGAAGACGGGCACTCCCTTGAATCCCACCACGCGGTGCGTCTCTTTGCCGTCGTCGTCCTCGTCGACGATCTTGCGGGTGATCGGGGCGAGGATCCAGACGGCCTTGGCACCCTTGGAGACCTTGCGGTTCCACTTCTCCCACTGGCGGAAGCCCATCATGTGCAGGTCGTCGAGGGACTCTCCGCGTTGCAGCATCTGCACTGCGGCCAGGAGGCGGTTGTTGGCGCTCCACCGGCTCAGACCATTGCTGGCCATGGCGTTGAGCCAGCGGTGCAGCTGGCCGGACTCGACGATGGCCTTCACCGACGACTCGAGGTCGGCGACCATCGCCTTGACTCGCTCGTCTCCTTTCAGGCCGGCGTAGTCGCCGGCGGGCAGACCGGCCGGGGTGGGGCACTGATGGTCCTGGGAACGGAACTGGCCGCAGCCTGGGCAACGGTCCGCCCCTGAGCCGGTCGACGTCTCCGGACCCTCGCTGGCGGTGCTGGTTTCGGAGCTGCTCGGGTCGGCGGCCGTGGACGGTTGCTGGGCAAGCTCGGCACGGGCGGCTTCGAGCTCGGCACGTGCCTCGGTGCGCTCTCGGAGTGCGGACTGGAGGCCGCCATCTTCTCCACGACGGTGCTTCAGGGCGCTCACGCCGGCGGAGACCAGCGCAGCCTTGTAGCGCGTCTCAGCGGCCGCCAGGCGGGCCGCGGCCGCCGGGGTGGCCTGTGGTGTGCCGCCCAGGGATGAGGGGGGCTCAGAGGCGGCCTGTGGCGTGCAGGATGGCGCCGTCGCAGCAGCGGACCGGGTGGGGTCGGCGTCGCCGCCCGGCGGACGGTGGTCGTCATCTGCGGCAGCCGAGCCAGCTCGGCGCTTGCGCCAGTGGCCGGCCACCTGGACACCGGTCGCGGTGGTGTAGTCGTGAACCCAGATGTCTGAGTCGGTCTCGACGGTCGTCGTCATGGTGGAGCACCTCCTTCTGGCGGCGGTCGCACCGTGGTGCGGTCGCCGTCACTGGGGGAAGGTGCAAGAGGTGCGCCACTGGTGACGGGCCGGACGGTCTACAGGGGACCGACGGGTCAGGGCTGGGGGTCTGGTGCGTGGCCCTCGAGGTGCTCGGCCTGCAGGATCCACCGCTCCGCCGAGAGCAGGCAGTCGTCTCGCTGCTCTCCGGCGGGTAGGCAGTCCGCCTCTTCCAGGTCGATCTGGGCCGAGCGACGGGCACCGTCGGCGCCCTCGCCCACGTAGGGCTCGCGCAGCTGCACCGGTGGGGTGTTCATGTGGACCGGCGAGGCGTCGGGGAGCTGCTGGGCGGGGTCTTGCGGGCGGCGAGGATCTCCTCTCGACGCATCATCCAGATCGTCGGGAGGATCACGCCGGCACCGAGGGCTTTGCGTGCGCGACCGTTGAGCTCGACGACGGCCAGGACGACGTCGTCGGGTGTGTCGACCGCGGCCGCGTTCTCGGTGAGGTGCTGGACGAGCGTGGTGACAGCGCTGGCTTCGCCGATGTTCATCGCGGCCCGCCCTTGTCCGTGAGGTCATCGAGCAGGTAGCCGGCGAGGTGGCCGGCGGCGCATTCGTCGCAGACCAGGCCGACGTGCTGGGCGCGGTGGGTGCCGGCGCGGACGCCGAGGTAGGGGTGGCTGGTGGCCGGGTGCTCGTGGTCGGCGTGCTCGCACTGGCACATCACCAGGGTGCAGGAGGCGGTGTGGACCCCGAAGTAGGTGATCGCGTCGCTGACCGGGCTGTTGCAGTCGGGGCAGCGGGCGGTGACGACCGTGGGGGTGGTGACCATGCCGCAGTCGGTGCACTCCTCGCCCAGCGCGCCAGCGCGGGTGGAGGAGTGGTCGCAGCCGTCCTCGCGCCACGTGGCGGTGATCTGGACCTCGGCGACGCGGTTGCGGCCGGCGGCGTCGGTGAAGGTGACCAGGACGGCGCTCTCGCCGGGGATGGCGGCCGCAGGGTCGAGGGCGGGGTGGGGGTCGGCGGCGGCGGTGATGCCGTCGACGTCGGCGCTGCCGGCGTCGAGCAGGAGCCGGATGTCCTCGACGACGTCGGTGATGGTCATCGCGGTGACTGGGTAGGACGCCGGGGCCGGGTCGGCCGGGGCACCAGCCGCGGGGCGCGGCAGGGGGGTGCCGGGGCGGATCTGCAGCTGCTGCTGCTCGTCCAGGACGGCTTCGAGGCGGCGGCACTCGCAGGTCAGCGGGCCCTGGTCGTAGCCGGCCCACTCGACGACGTCGGCCGTGGTGATGACGGTGAGGCGGTAGCCGCCGATGGTGACGCCGGTGTATTCGGCGGTCATCCCGGCGCACTCCTTGCACACGAACCGGTCGGAGGCCTCGTAGAGCTTGTCGGCGGCCAGGACGGGGGTGGGGTTGCTGCTCATGTCTCGTCTCTCCCGTGTCGGGACCAGCTGGTCAGGCCGGTGTGGTGGTTGGTGTCTTCGACGCTACCGGCCAGCACCGACAGTGCGCGGTGGTGTGTGGGTCCGGTCAGGCGGCAGTGATCGGGTGCAGGGAGGCCAGCAGGGCTGCGCCGGCGAACGCGGCTGGGGCGAGGACGGCGTCGTGGGTGCCTTGGCGGTGGCCGTGGGCGAGGGTGCCGATGGCGGCGCCGATGGTGCGGGTGATCGGTCCCCACATGCGGGCGGCGGTGGATCCGGAGGTGTCCAGGTCGGGGATCAGGCTGGCTCCACCGAGTGCGATCACCCACGCGGCCTGGGCGGGCGGGCCGGTCCCGGGGGCGATGGGCAGGGTTGCGATGCCGGCGAGCAGCCCGCAGCTGACGTGGTTGTAGCCCATCATGTGGATCGCCTCGCGATGCCGTGCAGGACGTCGAGCGTGGCCAGGCAGTCGCCGAGTGCGTGGTGTGGTCCCCCGAGGGCGACCCAGCCGCGGTTCTCGACGAGCGCGCGAGCTCGCATCAGGCAGACCCAGTTCTGGCGGTCGGCCAGGTGGGCTGGGTCCAGGCCGGCAGTGGTCAGGTCCTTGGTCAGGACCTGACGGTCGTAGGGAGCGTTGTAGGCCAGCAGCTGGCGCCCCCGGGTGACCTCGAGCAGCTGACCGGCGATCACCGGCAGGGCGGGCGCGGCCAGGAGGTCCTGGTCGCTGATCCCGTGCACCGCGGTCGCGGCAGCGCTGACCGGGGTAGTGGGTTGCACGAGCGTGCTGAGCAGGACCTGGCCGGTCAGGTCGATGACGCTGATCTGGATGACCTGGCCGAACAGGTCGGTGGTCTCGGTGTCCAGGATGACGGCGTCCTGGAGGCGGAGCCGGGAGCGGGCCCAGCTGCGCAGCTTGAGGGCTCGGAGCTTTCGACGGATGCGGCGGGTGATCTTCACACCGAGGGAAGGTTCCTGGGCGGTGCTGCGGTGACAGGTGGGGGCCGTGATGGCTGGTTCCCCTTCTCTTCGTCGACGTCGAGGTGTCGTCGCGGCCGGCTGGTCGGGCCGACGCTTGGGTGGTTGCTTCTGAGAGTGCCATCAGGCACCGACACCCTGGGGTCCTCGTCACGGACCGCGGGCGAGTGCACCTTCCCCGGATCGACGGAACCGCAACGTTCTTCCACTGCCACACCCGGCACCCCATGCCGGGTGTGGCAGTGACGTTGTGGGGGTTTGTGAGGCCGGGTTGTCGGTGGTGGGCGGTAGCGTCGAAGACACCAACCAAGTGCTCGGGCTGACCACCCGAGGGAGATTCGACCCGACAGGGAGTCTGTGATGGAGATCGTTGCCAACCCTTACGCCGCCACTGATGACGGGTGCGGTGTGACCGCGTCCTCGATCGAGACGTGGAAGGGCACCAGGGCGATGTTCGGCCGGTTCGTGGAGGTCCGGCTGGGAGGGCCGCAGGAGGCTCAGGGGTGGGCTTACGGGCGCTCGTCGGCGGGGATGCAGGTGTTCCCCTCGATGACGCTGACCGATGCTTCTGGGCGGGTTCTGGCGCTCAATGGTGTGACGTGCGGTTTCGACGGGACCGGCCCGCGGGGTGCGGCGCAGATTCTTGCGGCCGAGGGGTTCTTCGGTGAGGCCGAGGCGCTGCGGGTGGCCACGACGTTCCAGGAGGTTCGGCTGCGCCGGTGATGCGGGCGGTGGGGAGGGGTCGGTGCGGTCTGCACCGGCCCCTCCCCTTCTGCTGTCAGTGGTGGTGGTGTGTGGTTCAGCTGGACGCCGGCCCCTGGGCCAGGCACCCCATGCCGCCTGGCCCAGGGGCTCGCGGGCGGGCGGTGGGCGCGGGTCAGGTGAGTAGCGCGTCGAGCAGGGCGCGGTGGGTGAGGGTGGCTGGGTCGGGGTCGGGGCCGCGCAGGACGGCCGGGGTGGCGGTGTCGGTGACGACGGTCAGGTGTGCGCGGTGGCGCGAGAGCATGACGCATGCGCGGCCGAGGGCGGTGCCGAAGGCGGTGGGGTCGCGGTATCCGGCGAGGGGGTGCAGGACGACGGCGGCGGGGCGCTCCATGCCTTGGAGTTGGTTGGCGGTGCCCACGAGCACGTCGGGCAGGTCCGCGAGCAGGGCGCGCACTGCGGCGGCTTGGCTGACGTGCGCGGCGACGACGGCGAGGTCTGCTGGGGTGACGGGGCGGGTGCCTTCGCTGGTGGTCAGGGTGGTGGCGAGCAGGGCGCGGGCGAGGTCGGCGCAGGTGCCGGTCAGGGCGGGGTCGCCGGGGCCAGCGGTGGCGGTGACGGGGTGGGCGCTGACCTCGGGCAGTGGGGTGCCGTCCGGGCCGCTCAGGTGCTCGGGTGGGCGGCGGCTGGTGAAGGGCAGGTCGGGGTAGAAGGTGGGCTGGATCAGGCGGGTGGTGGCCGGGCCGAGCCGCCATGTGTGGCGCAGCGTGACCACGGAGACGGCTTCGCCGTGGGCGGCGATGAGCGCGGCCGGGGCGGGCAGGTGTGGCCCGGTCGGGGATGCGTCCCAGCGGCGGGTCTGGCCGGTGACGACGGGGTCGATCTGGCCGGGGTCACCGACGCAGACGATCTGGGGGGCGAATGCTCCGAGCGCGCCCACGTCGGCATAGGTGGCTTGCCACGCCTCATCGACCACGAGCACGTCGGCGGCGAGGACGTTGGGGTCGGCGTAGGTCCATCGTGCGGTGGTGGCGATGAGCACTCCCCCTCCGGAGTTGGGGAAGCGAACGGAGCGGCCGGTGACGACGGTGGCGGTGCCGTCGCTGAGGTCGGGGGTGGGGTGTTTGGCGGGCCAGATCAGGCGCGCGGGGCAGTCGAGCGCGCCGAGGCGGCGGGCGATTTCGACGGCTTGGTCGCGGGTCTGGGCGGCGATGCCGACGCGCAGGTCCGCGCGGGAGGCGAGGGTGGCGGCGAGCAGCGCGACCAGTCGGGTCTTTCCGGCACCGGGTGGGCTGGGCACGACGACGGCCGGGTCGCCGGACCACGCGGAGTGCAGGACGCCTGCGGTGGTGGGGTCGTCCATGATCGCGGCGGCGGGGTGACGCTCGGGACGGGCAGTGAGCGGTGCCGGGTGGGCCGAGGGTGTGGGGCTTGCTGGGGTCGGGGTGCCGGGTCGGGGGATGGTTCGCATGGGGTGAATGTCCTTGGGTAGTTCCCGAAAGTCCTTGACCAGCACCGAAGGCACGTGAAGTCGGATCTCTGGCACACCGTCCGGCGGCCCTCAGGCACAGCGGTGGCGCAGAAAATGACTTTCGTGTTGCGTCGGATCTGCTCGGCCAAGGTGCGTCACGGCACCGCGTTACGCGCGCCCTTGGGGCCCGCCGTGTCGATGCAGGAGACACGCTCCAGCACTCACATCTTCGGGGATCCAGAAGTCGCCGCGGGATCAAGACCCGCGCTTGATGCCCGCCTCGTCCGTAAGTACGCGCCCGCCCAAGACCACCATGCCAAGTGCGATTGCTGCTCCGCCTGCGAGGGCGGCTTTGCCAAATAGGGTGTCCAAGAAGCGCTTGTTCTCCGAATCCTTTGCGAACTCCCTGTTCGCCGTTTCCATGATTTTGTCGATTATGATCCGGCGGTCTTCGGGAGTGAGGTCCTCACGCTGGAGCTCACCCTTCAGAATCTCCCGCACTTCGCGATACGCGTGGTGGACGCTTGCCTGGCTCTCCCTATTGGCACCCAAGGTCGACTTATGTTCCTTTTCAAGAACATTCAATGCGTCCATCGCAAACAGGCGGAACTCTGGAAACTGTTCGATGACCTTGATCGCGACTTCTTTGTCCATCGCCGGCATCATGGCCGCGAACTGCAGGATCTTGTCCCTCGAGAGGTTTCGCCACGTGTCGATATCAAGGGCCCGCATGATCTCGGCCTCAGTCTTGTAGGTCACGTGTTCCTCCATCGCGCTGTCAGAGCCAGCAAGCCGGGACGCTTGGTCACGAACAACGATAGGCGCAGCTTCCTCTACCGTGCGCACTTCCCGGCGTGCCTCCCATGCATACCCGATTCCCAACCGGCGTACCTTTTCCGCAACGCTGAGAGTTGGGTCCGCAGCGGAGTCTTGCTGACCTTGGCCAAGTTCAAGGGCGGGTCGAGTTCGGTTAGAATCTCGCTTTCGAGGGCATCCAACGTGTCAGCGTCGGCCACTGGAACCGCGATGACGCTGAGGTGGGCGTGCATCCAGCGCGTGAGCTCCACCTCGTCGATGGCTGGCCAGCCACTTGCACTGGCCAGCACGGATCCCAAACTCCGGCGTAATGTCGATAGGTCGTGGCGTTTGCCGAGGTGCATCGTGGCGATCCGCCCCCACAGCGTGTTAGACGACGTCGATCCCCCGCTGCGAGTCGCCCCGGCCAGTCCGGCGTAGATCAGCCCAGCCGCGACTTCGTGGCCCAGTCCGCGGCTGAGGTCTTCGGCGCCCGGGCCATCCACCCACCAGCTGTACATGCCCGGAGACCGGAGACCTTCGCCCTTCGACGCGACGAGGTCAGGAAGAGGCACGGCCTGCGCCTCGTCTCGAAGATCCTCCGCGACGGCACTCGCTGTGACCGCAGTGCCGGACACCTGCCGCAGGTACCAAGACAGGCGCCTGCCAAACGACAGTCCGTGCAGCTGGTCGGTCACGACGGCACCCAGCGGGCGGAGAGCCGCCTCGACTGCCTCGACGTATGCAGCGCCGGCGTGAATATGGAATACGACGCCGTCGAGCCGACCGACGGATTCCTCCAACTGCGCGGCCACCCTCAGACCCCAGTCACGGCGGTAGTCGCGGCTCATGTCGGGCAGGTAGCAGTCGTACGGCTCAAGCCACTCGTCGGGGCTCACGAGGCCATGCTGGGCCG
>JBDIAO010000090.1:0-10808 GCA_039812375.1 Phycicoccus sp.
CTCAGGTCCGGGTCAGCCTCAGATCTGGGTCACTTCGAGCGTGCGGGAGGCAGGGTGGTCCTTTGGTCCGCGCCTGCGCCCTTGGATTTGGCGAGTCGGCTGTGGCTGGCGCCATAGGTGAAGTAGATGGCGAAGCCGATGACCAGCCAGACGATGAACCGGATCCAGGTGTCCAGCGACAGGTTGAGCATGAGCCACGCGCAGCACAGGATCGACAGGATCGGCACCCACGGCACCGCGGGCACCTTGAATGCCCGGGGCAGGTCCGGCCGGGTGCGGCGCAGGACAATGACGCCAGCGGAGACCAGGACGAACGCAAACAGTGTCCCGATGCTTACCAGCTTGGACAGCTCGGCTAGCGGGACGACGCCGGCGAGGATCGCCACGAAGATCGCGGTGATCCCGGTGATGAGGTGCGGGGTGCCGAAGGTCGGGTGCACCCGGGCCAGGCCCTTGGGCAGCAGCCCGTCCCGGCACATGGCGAAGAGCACCCGGCTCTGGCCGAGCATGAGGACGAGCACGACGGTGGTCAGGCCGGCGACGGCGCCGAGGGAGATGAGCTTGCCCGCCCAGTGGGCGTTGTTTGCCGCGAACGCCTCGGCAAGGGGGGCGGCGGTGGCCATCCGGGGGTCTTTGTAGTTGAGCATGCCGGTGATAACGATGGACACCGCCATGTAGAGCACGGTGCAGATGACCAGGGAGCCGATGATCCCACGGGGGATGTCCCGGCGTGGGTTGCGGGTCTCCTCAGCCGCGGTGGCGACGATGTCGAAGCCGATGTAGGCGAAGAACACCACCGAGGCGGCCGCGACGACGCCCATCCAGCCGAAGTGCGACGGGGTCATCCCGAAGAGCAACTGGACCAGGGGCTCGTCTCCACTGACCCCGCCCTTGCTCGGGACGCTCTCGGGCACGAACGGGGTGTAGTTCGAGGCCTTGACGAAGAAGAGTCCGGCGATGATGACGAAGAGGACCACGATGACCTTGATGATGACAAGCACTCCGGTGAACCGGCTGGAGAGCTTGGTGCCGACGATCATCACGGCGGCCAGTCCGAGGACGATGAGGATCGCTGCGATGTCCGGGAACGCGTTGTCCCCGGCCAGCCAGTCGGGTAGGGAGAGCAGGTTGTGCAGGTATGCCGACCACCCCCGAGCCACGACGGCCGCGCCGAGCATGAGTTCGAGAATGAGGTCCCAGCCGATGATCCATGCGACAAGCTCACCGAGGGTGGCATACGAGAAGGTGTAGGCACTGCCGGCGACCGGGACGGTGGAGGCAAACTCCGCATAGCACAAGGCGGCGAAGCCGCAGGTGATCCCGGCGAGGACGAAGGACAGCGCGATCGCCGGCCCGGCATTCTCGTTGGCCTGCTGGCCGGTGAGGACGAAGATGCCGGTGCCGATGATGACGCCCACCCCGAAGAACGTGAGGTCCCAGGCGCTGAGCTCCTTCTTGAGCCGGTGTTCCGGCTCGTCGGTCTCGGCGATGGACTGCTCGACGCTCTTGACCCGGAACAAGTTCATGCCGGCCTCCGATCGGGTGGGGGCGATGGGTGGTTGCGGACTCACTCTGCCAGTTCCATGGCCTTCGGCGGCGTCTTTCACCGGGGCGGATTGCTGTGAGCAGCGGCAAGTGGGGGATACTCACGGATGCGACACCGCGTGGGATGCCCAGGTCGTGGACCTGCCGTGGCCACGGACGCCTTGCGACCACTTCGGCGCGCAGAGAGCGTGCCGAGAGCGTATAGACGTCGTGCTGGCTGTCCCATCCGGTTGTCGCGACATGAGGCCCTTGTCGAGGAGGTACCTGGTTCATGAGTCTCATCCAGCGCGCCGGCACACTGGTTGGGCGCGCGATCCCGACACCCGCACTCCCGTCCGAGGCGGCTGATCTGCTTGCGGACCCCGAGTTCGAGGAACAGCTCGACCAGGTCGCCGCCGAAGAGGGGCGCCCGCGCGACGAGGTGCGAGCCGAGGCGAGCGCATACCTCGAGGAGATGGCGGCATCTCACGGCGAGCGCACCACCCGCACCTGGGCGCGAGTCGGCGAATGGTTCATGCGGGCCTACGACGTACTCGTCGACGAGGACCAGCTAGCCGCGCTGCGCAAGCTTGACCGCGACCACAGCCTCGCCCTCGCCTTCAGTCACCGTTCCTACCTCGACGGTGTCGCCGTGCCCAACATGCTGCTCGCGCGCCGGTTCAGCCCGACCTTCACCTTCGGCGGCGCCAATCTCGACTTGCCCCTGTTCGGCCCGGTCGTCAGCCGTAGCGGGGTCATCTTCATCCGGCGCGACACCGGCGACATCCCGCTCTACCGACGCACCCTGAAGGCATACATCCGCCAACTCGTGAAGAACCGGCGCAACCTCGCCTGGTCGATCGAGGGCGGCCGGACCCGCACCGGCAAGCTGCGCCCGCCGGTGCACGGCATCCTGAAGTACATCGTTGAGAGTGTCGAGGGCGAGGGTGCACCCGACGCCCAAGTCGTGCCGGTCTCGATCGTCTATGACCAGCTGCACGAGGTCTCCCGGATGACGGACGAGGCCACCGGGGGCCGCAAGACCCCGGAGAACCTGAGCTGGATGGTGCGTTTCGCGGCATCGCAGAACTCCCGGATGGGTCGGGCCTACCTGACCATCGGTGAGCCGTTCTCGTTGCGCCAGAGACTGGATGCGTTACATGCGGACGGATTGACCACCCACCAGGCCATTGAGCGGATCGCCCTCGACGTCAGCCACCGGCTCAACCGGGCCACGCCGGTAACGGTCACCGCGGTGGTCTCGCTGGCCCTGCTCGGCGCAGACCGGGCGCTGACCCTCGACGAAGTACTGCAGACCGTCGAACCGCTCGCGGCCTATATCGGTGCCCGGCGGTGGCCGGTTGCCGGGGCCGCGAACCTCCAGGACCGTTCCACCGTGCGCCGGGCCCTGCAGGACTTGACCGGCAGCGGTGTGCTCACCGCATACGACCGCGGTACCGATCCGGTGTGGCGGATCGGCGTCGACCAGCATCTCGTCGCCGCCTTCTATCGCAACACCCTCATCCACATCCTCGTCGACCGGGCCATTCTCGAACTCGCCCTGTTGACCGTCAGCGAGCTCGACGAGGATGCCGAACTGCCGCCCGGAGGTGAGTTCCAGGTGGCGTGGGAGGAAGCCAAGCGGCTGCGTGACCTGCTCAAGTTCGAGTTCTTCTTCCCCAGCCGCGACGAGTTCGAGGCCGACCTGCGCACCGAGCTGGCCATCCTGGCCGGACGGGAAGTCGAAGCCTCGAGTGCCGCCGAGGCCGCGGAGCTGCTCTCCTGCGCACGGCCCCACCTGGCTCACCTCGTCCTGCGGCCCTTCCTCGATGCCTACCTTGTGCTCGCCGACCGGCTCGCCGATCGTGGGGACTCCGCTGTCGACGAGGCCGACCTGCTCGCCGAGACCCTCGCGGTGGGCAGGCAGTGGCAGTTGCAGCGCCGAATTGCCTCGGCCGAGTCGGTCTCGCTGGAGCTGTACAAGACCGCGCTCACGTTGGCCCGGCACCGGGGGTTGCTCAAGGCGGGTGACGAGATCGCCGCCAAGCGGGAGGCCTTCGCGGCCGAGGTCAGCGACTCGGTGCGCCGGGTGCAGATGATCGCCCACCTCGCCGCGCACGGAACCACCGCGGATACCGTGCCGCGCACCCCTTCGGATGCCGTGCCGCGCACCCCTTCGGATGCCGTGCCCCGCACCCCCGAGGCGACTTCGTGAGCGGCCTGTCCCCCGCCGCGCAGGCCGCGATCGCGGAGATCGAGTCCGGGCCGAGCGGGCCGGAGATCGGCGCATTCTTCGACCTCGACGGCACCCTCGTCGCCGGCTACACCGCTGCCACCTTCTATGGTGACCAGTTGAAGAAGCGCGAGGTGACCCCGGGCGATCTGGTGCGCACCATCGTCAGCGCCGTCAACGGCGAGGTGCTTGGCGGCGACCCGACGAAGGTGGCCCATCTGGCGTTCAACGGTATGCGCGGCTGGAGCGAGGAGGCCTTCGCCGCTGTCGGTGAGCGGCTCTTCCTGCAGAAGATCGCCGGCACGATCCGCACTGAGTCACGGGCCCTGGTGCGCGCCCACCAGCGCATGGGGCACACCGTTGTCGTCGCATCGGCTGCGACCCGATATCAGATCAGCCCGGTTGCCCGGGATCTGGGCATCGAACATCTCGTGTGTACCCGGCTCGTCGTGCAGGAGGGTGTCTTCACTGGCGAGACCGACGGATCCATGCTGTGGGGTAGATACAAGGCGCGCGGGGTGCGTGCCTTCGCCAAGGAGCACGACGTCAACTTGGCGCTCTCGTACGCCTACGGCAACGGTTACGAGGACGTCGCCTTCCTGTCCTCGGTGGGCCACCCGGTCGCGCTCAATCCGCACCGCGGGTTGCGGGCGGCAGCCGAGCGCTTCGGTTGGCCGGTTCTGGATTTGCGTGACCCGCCCGGGGCCTCGATCACCTCGGCCGTGCGCACGGTGGCGGCGCTGGGGGGCCTCAACGCGGCAGCTGCTGCCGGGATGGCCATCGGCCTGGGCACGGGCAGCCGCCAGCGGGGTCTGAACGCGGCGACCTCACTGGTGACTGGGCTGCCGCTGGCGCTGGCCGGTGTCTCGCTCAACATCATCGGCGAGGAGCATCTCACCTCGCATCGGCCGGCCGTCTTCGTTGCCAACCACCAGAGCTCACTGGACCCGGTCGTCGTCGGCGCCCTGCTGGGGGAGGACTTCACCGTCGTAGCCAAGAAGGAGGCTCGCTGGGATCCCCGGGCGCTGGTCGGCAGCCTGCTGATGGACCCGGTCTACATCGACCGGGCGAACTCCCGTCAGGCCCGGGATGCCCTGGCACCGGTTGTCGAGCGGATCCGCGCCGGCACGTCACTGATGATCTTCCCCGAGGGCACCCGCTCGGCCACCCCGGTACTCGGCCCCTTCCGTAAGGGTGCCTTCCACATTGCCGTCGAGGCTGGGGTGCCGGTCGTTCCGATTGTGTTGCGCAACACGGGCGAGCTGCTGCGCAAGCACTCGCTGGTCATCAGACCTGGCCAGATCGACGTCGCGGTGCTGCCCCCGCAGACGGGCTGGACGCCCCAGAACATGAACGAACGGGTGGGCGAGCTGCACACCGCCTTCGAGCGGACCCTGGCCCGTTGGCCGGAGAGCGAGGACTGATGGCCGGGCGCACGACCCGCACCGAGGACGCCGCCAGCGTCACCGATCTCGAACGCTGGGCCGCGGCCGCGTCCTTCTCGCACCGGGGGAGCCTGGGGCCGGTGGAGACTGCGCTGTGGCGTGCCGAGCGGCATCCGGCCCTGTCCGGCACGAACTGCATCGTCATCGTCCTCGACCAGGCGCCGCAGTGGGATCGCTTCCTCGCCGCCCACGAGTGGGGCACCTCGCTGGTGCGCCGCTTGCGCCAACGGGTGCTCGAGCCTGCTCTGCCGACGACCTACCCGGTGTGGGTCGACGACGCGAAATTCAGCCTCGAGCACCACGTGCGGCGGCGGACGGTGGGTGGCGCGGGCGAGTTGGCCGATGCCCTCGAGCGCGCCCAGCGAATCGCATTGTCACCCTTTGACCGCGCGCGGCCGCTGTGGCAGGGCACCCTGCTCACCGGGATGGCCGACGGCAGTGCGGTCTATGTGCTCAAGATCCACCACGCCCTCTTCGATGCGCTCGGCAGCGTGCAGCTGCTCTCGATGCTGCAGTCCAGCACCCGGGAGCACACCGCGGACAAACCGCTCACGCCCCGTCCGCCCGCCCCATCCGCCGCCGGAGCCCCGGTGGATGCCGTGAGCCTGGCCACCAGCGGGGCCGTCGCCGAGCTCGTTGCGGTGCCGGCGCGGGCCTTCACCGCAGCCCGCAAGGGCCTGTATGCGCTGCGGGAGCCGGGCGCCGCCGTGAGCGAGGGGTTGCGCTACGCGGCTTCTGTGCGCCGCCTCGTCTCACCGCCGCCTGCGCCACCGTCCCCGTTGTTCACTGCCCGGGGCGGTCGTCGGTGGCACTTCCTCGCCCTCGAGGCTCCGCTGGCCGAGTTGGCCACGGCCGGACACTCGGTTGGGGCCTCGCTGCAGGACGCCTTCGTCGCCGCGATGCTCGGCGGACTGCGCCGTTACCACGAGCAGCACGGGGTGCAGGTTGGGGACCTGCCGGTGAGCATCCGGATCTCGCTGGACCGGGTGGACGACCCGATGAGCGGAAACCGGTTCGCCGGAGCGATGATCGCTGCACCGGCCGGGGTGGAGGACCCGGCAGACCGGATCGCTGCGGTGCGCGGTGAGGTGCTCTCGCTGCACGTCGAGCCGGCCCTGGATGCCTTCCGGGCTGCGGCGCCGGTAGCCGCCCGGTTGCCCTCGGACCTCGTCGCGGCGGTGCTCGCGGGCGGTGCGGTGGCGGACATGTCGGTTGCGACGAACGCCGGACCGACGCGGACGGCATACATGGCCGGGGCGAAGGTGGACGCGATGTACACGTTCGGTCCGCTGCCCGGGGTGGCGCTGTCGGCGTCCCTGCTGTCATGCGTCGACACCGCGTGCGTTGGGATCAACGTCGACTCCGACGCGGTCGCCGACCTCGATGTGCTGCAGCGCTGCCTGCGCGAGGGGCTCGACGAGGTACTCGCTCTCACGGTCTGACCTCGGCTGGCAGGGGGCTGCGCGTCGCCTCGTCCGCGCTGGGGCCCGCTACGGGGCCCGCAGGAGCATGATTTGCGTGCGGCTGCTTCGGGCGCATCGTGACCGTTTCGTTATCGTGGATGAGGAGGTTTGGAGCTGTTTCAGGGGGTTGGCTGTCGGTGGGTCTCCGTAGCGTATGAGTATGGACGCAGATCAGCCCGCCTCCTGGACCTGGGGTTCGGACCGGACGCCGCCGCCGGATGCTGACGCGGGCACCGGTGGGGGTATGCCGTGGGATGGGGGTATGTCGTGGGAGGAGCAGCGCCAGGCCTTGGAAGCTGCGCGGGTGGTGTTGACCGGGCTGGCCGGGGCTGTGTGGCAGGAGTCGTCGAGGGAGCTGGCGTCGTTGATGGGATTGCTCGACGAGGTGACTGCGCGAGCCGGCGCCGCCAAGGTCGCCGTGGCGGTGGAGGCTGCGTCGCGTGGGGTGGTGGGAGAGTCTCAGTGTGCGGGGGTGCGGGGCTGGGTGCGAGAGCATGCCCCGTCGGGGGTGGGCGGCTCGGCCGGGCAGGTGGCGCGGCTCGTGGCGGCGTTCACGCATCCCACGAGCGGTGCATCGGTGGAAACGGGCCTGGTGCGCTCGGCGGTGTGCGATGCGGTGGTCACGGCGGGGGTGGGGGTGGCCGTGCTGGATCAGTACGGCAAGCTCTCGTCTCGGTTGCAGCCGGGGGTCGGGCCCACAGTGGTGAAACAGATGATTGAGGCGGGGCGGGTGTGGGGCCCGGCTGGAGTGGCCCGGTTGCGGCGGGGGATCATCGCGCACTTCGGCGGGGACGGTGAGCTCGACGATCTAGCTGCTGCGGATGCGGCGCAGGTGGAGTTGGCCGGCGGAGGGAGTGTGGATGGGATCGCGGTCTACCGGCTGACTCTGGATGCCGCGTCGAAGGCGGTCCTTGAGGCAGCGATCGGGCCGTTGTCGCGGCCCCAGCCGGTTATCGACGAGGCGAGTGGGCGGGTGGTGGAGGCGGATCGGCGCAGTGCGGGGCAGCGGCGGGGGCAAGCGCTGGTGGAGGTGTGCCGGCGGGCGATCGCGGCCGCGACGGGGTCGGGCTCGGGGTCGGGGTCGGGGTTGAAGTCGATGGTGTACGTGACGATGGGACTGGAGGAGCTGCGGGCCCGGGTCGGGGCAGGCTCCCCGGTGGGGTCGTTGGCGGTGGGCGAGGTGCTGGCGCCGGAGCGGGTGCGGCAGATCGCGTGCGAGGCCGGGATCATTCCGGTAGTGCTCGGGTCGGGGACGGCGATCGTCGATGTGGGACGGGTGCGACGGTCGTTTCCGTCAGGGATGACGCGCCGGCTGTGGTTGCGGGATGGGCGCTGTTCTTTCCCGGGGTGTGATATCCCGGCGCACTGGTGCGATGCGCACCATCTCCAACACTGGGTCGACGGTGGAGCCACGAGCATCGAGAACGCGGCCTTGCTCTGTGGGCGTCACCACACGGTCGTGCACACCCAACGGTTGCACGGGCAGGTCAGTGCCGACGGGGTGGTGTGGAACCGGGTGCCAGGCTCCTACGACCGGTGGCTCGCAGACCACCCACCAGGCCGCAAGATTGCCTGAGTAGTTGATTGCACCCCCCACTCGTGCGTTGCGCTCCCCACTCGTGCGTTGCGCTCCCCACTCGTGCGTTGCAGCTGCGCTGGTGCGAGGTCAGAGCACTGTGGTGTCGAGGTCGAGGGTGAGCCGGTCACCTGACCTAACGACGTCGAGCATCGCCGCAACCTTGGGTAGTTCGCGGGTGAGGAAGTATCGCGTCGCGGCCCGTTTGCCCTCGGCGAAGGCGTCCTCGCGCAGCCCGAGCGAGCACCACTGCGAGAGCCACAGCCACGCGACGACGACGTGCCCCGCCGCCTCCAGATAGGCCGTCGCCTCGGCGAGCATCGCCTCCTGGTCGCCGAGGGTAGCGACCGCGGCGGTCGCCGAGGCGACGGCGTCGACGGCGACCCGCAGTCGTTCAGCGAGCCCCGGCCCATCTCCGCCGAGCGACTCCGCGTGGGCGCAGGTGGCCTCGACCCGGCTTGCGAGCACGCCCAGGGATTGTCCACCGTCGAGCAGCACCTTGCGCCCGAGCAGGTCCATCGCCTGGATGCCGTGGGTCCCCTCGTGGATCATGTTGAGTCGGTTGTCCCGGTAGTGCTGCTCGAGGTCGTGGTCGCGGGTGTACCCCGCACCCCCGAGCACCTGGATCGCCAGCTCGTTCCCGGCCAAGCACCACTGCGCGGGCCACGACTTCGCAATCGGGGTGAGCAGTCCGAGGAGCCGGTTCGCCTCCGACCCGTCCGCTCCCTCGAGAGATGCCGCGTCGTCGGCGAGTCGGGCGCAGTACAGGCCCAGTGCAAGCCCGCCCTCGGCATACGCCTTCTGCGCCAGCAGCATCCGCCGCACGTCTGGATGCTCGACGATCGCGACCGGCTCAGCGTCCGGCGCCGCCCCGAGCGGGCGCCCTTGGCGGCGCTCCCGGGCGTACGCGAGTGACTTGAGGTATGCGGTGTATCCCAAGGCTGTCGCCCCGAGACCGACCCCGATCCGGGCCTCGTTCATCATGGTGAACATGAGCCGCAGCCCCTCGTGCTCGCCCCCGACGAGGTAGCCCACGGCACCGGCCCGTCCGCCCGGGGTCGCGTACCCCTCGCCGAGGACCGGGGCGGTGTTGACCGTCCCCCGGTAGCCCATCTTGTGGTTGAGTCCGGCGAGGACGAGGTCGTTGCGTTCGCCGAGGGAGCCATCGGGACCGAGGAGGAACTTCGGGACGATGAACAATGAGATGCCGCGGGTGCCCGCCGGCGCGTCCGGGGTGCGGGCGAGGACGAGGTGCACGATGTTCTCGGCGAGCTCGTGGTCGCCGCCGGAGATCCACATCTTCCGGCCGTGCAGGCGGTAGCTGCCATCCTCCTGGGGCTGCGCGCGGGTGGTGATGTCGGCCAGGCTCGAGCCGGCCTGCGACTCCGAGAGCATCATCGTGCCGAACCAACGCCCCTCGAGCATCGGGGCGACGAAGGTGTCGATCTGCTCCGCGCTGCCGTGCGCTGCGAGCAGGTTTGCGGCCGCCAGGGTGAGCATGGCGTAGCCGGCGGTGCCGATGTTGGCGGCGTGGAACCAGCTCATGCAGGCGCCGGTGACGGATGCCGGGAGCCCGCCGCCGCCGACCGAGGCCGGGAGCGCGGCCGCGACGAGACCGGCATCCCCAAAGACCCGCAGTGCTCGCCCGACCTCCGGGATGACGCTGACCGTGTGACCGTCGAAGGTCGGCTCGTGCAGGTCGCTGGCCCGGTTGTGCGGCGCGAAGTGCTCGGTGGCGATCTGCTCACACACCTCCATGAGCGCGCCGACTGTCTCCCGCGAGTGGTCGGCGAACCGGGGACGGTCGAAGAGCTGCTCGGTGCCCAGCCAGTCCCACAGCAGGAAGTCCAGGTTCTCGCGCGACATGATCAGGCTCATCGGGCTCCTTCATCGGGGCGAACGATCGTCGCACCGATCGTTCCACGGGATGCCGCTCGCCATGCGAAACATATGCCCCTAGGGGTATATGGTGGGGCCATGGGTACGCCGACCGTCACCGCCGGGCCGACGTGCGCCCCGCCGCTCGCGCCGTGGCGCAGCGGCTGGACACGCCGTCACACGCTGGTCGCCGGGGTGCTCGCGCCGGCCCTGTGGTGGTTCTTCTCCTCCTCCGCCGGCCACCCCGCGACCATCGGCTGGTTCGTCGTGTTCACGGCGCTCGCCGTCGGCGGTGCGCTGACCCTGGCGACCTATCTGCCGGCATCCACCAACCACCGTCCACTCGCGTCGGACAGGCCACTCGCGTCGGACATGCCGTCGCGAACTCCGATGCGGGCGATGAGCCCGTGCGCGTTCATGCCGGCCCTGACCGTCGTCCTGGCCGGGCTTCTGCTCTCCTCTGCCTCAGCAACCGGAAGCGGCGCCCTGCTCGCGCTGCTCGCCGTGGTGGTCGGGCTCGTCCAGCGCACCACGGGCCGCGGCAGCTGCGGCTGACGTGCACGAGCCCGTGATCCGGGCCGACCCCCTCAGCCGCCGATGGTGCGATCGAGGAACGCGACGACGTCCGCAGTGACCTCGTCGCGGTTGGTCTCGTTGAGCAGTTCGTGCCGCGCCTGCGGGTAGAGCCG
>JBDIAO010000091.1:0-10782 GCA_039812375.1 Phycicoccus sp.
CGGATGTCGCGTGACCAGCCGCCGGATTGGGAGGAAGGCGAGAGCGGGCGGCATACTCGATCATCGTGCTTGCGGCATATCGTCCCCTCTTCGATGTCCCGGGGGCGCGCCGGTTCATCGCGGGTGCGGCACTGTCGCGCATCGGCGGGGCGATGTTCGGAGTCGCCATCATCGTCATGGTCAGTACCCGCCGGGACTCCTATGCGCTGGCCGGCGCGGTCTCTGCTGTCGGAGTCGTCGTCCTTGCTGTCGCCAGTCCGGTCATCGGGGGCCTCATCGACCGATGGGGACAGCGCCAGGCAGCGATGCCGTTCATCGTCCTGTCGGCACTCCTCGGCCTGTCCTTGGCCACGAGCAGCGTGGTGGAGGCGCCCGCGTGGACGCTCTTCGTCCTTTACGGACTCGCCTCCTTCATCCCCGAACTCGGCCCCATGTCGCGGGCCCGATGGGTGCATATTTTCGAGGGTGACGACGAAATGTTGCACACGGCGATGTCTTTCGAGCAGGTACTCGAGGAGTTCTCCTTCGTGCTGGGACCGGTGCTCGCAGTAGCTGTCTCGACCACGCTACTTCCCGAGGCCGGGCTCATCCTCGCGGTCACCGTCTTCACGCTCGGAGCGCTCATCTTCCTGACTGCGAGAGCTACCGAACCCCCTGTGGTGCCGCATGCCGAGCGCCCTCCCGGCCTGGCGATCCACAACCCAGGGGTGGTTGTCATCGCCGTCGCCGGGTTGATGATCGGCGTCATCTTCGGAGCCCATGAAGTCCTCGCGGTTGCGGTCTCCGACGCTGCCGGGCACAAGAGCTTCTCGGCGGTGATCCTCGGTACGTTCGCCTTTGCCTCTGGGGTGGCCAGTCTGTGGTTCGGCACTCGGACCTTCCGGTGGAGCCTGACCCGTCGGCTGCTGCTCTTTAGCGTGGGGATGTTCGTGCTGCAGAGCCCTGCCCTTGTGGTGACGAACTTGTGGGGGCTGGCTGTCGTCCTGTTCGGCACCGGATTGACCAGCGCACCGGTGATCATCACCGCCCTCACCCTGGTCCAGCGCTTGGTTCCCAGGGCTCAACTCACCGAGGGAATGGCTGTGGTCATTACCGGACCACTCGTCGGGATCTCGTTGGGCACCGCCTTGAGCGGCTGGGCTGTTGACCGTCTCGGCGCACATCCGGCCTATGTCGTGCCGGTGCTGGCCGGCCTGTTCGCGGCGGTGATCATCGCCGCTCATCGTGGGCGCCTAGAGCGGGCTGAGGCTGCGTCGGGGTCCTGAGCCGTATGGCGTGGGGCTGGTGGCGGGGCATGCGGCCGGTGTCCGTGGCCGTGCTGGAGCGCTGTGTCCGTGGCCGTGCTGGGGCGCTGTGTCCGTGGCCGTGCCGGGGCGCCGTGTCCGTGGCCGTGCTGGGGCGCCGTGCTGTCCTCAGTGTCGTCTCAGGCGCTGGGCATGCTCGGGGGAGGTTCCAAGCCCCGCTCCAGGTCGGTGGCAAATCGGGCCAGCAGCCTCGCGAATTGCGCCCGGTCCTGCGCAGTCCAGTCACCCATGAGGGCCTCGAGCCAGGAATCCCGGCGGGCGCGAACGTCAAGGAGCAGATCCTTCCCGGCATCCGTCAGAGCCAGGACCTGAGCTCGGCGATCGCTGGCGTCTGGGAGTTTCACGACCAGCCGCTGCTCGGTCAGAGTGCTCACCTGTCGACTGATCGTCGAGATGTCGGCGTGCAGAGCCCCTGCCAGATCGGAGACCCGGCAGGGATGAGACCAGATTCGAAACATCAGTGGATAGTGCATCGGGTCGACGTCGGCGACCTGTCGGAGGGCCTGGTGGCGAGCAGCGTGCATGAGCCGGATGATTCGGATGAGGTTGTCTCCGAGGGACCGTTCGGGGGGTCGGGGCACGGTGGGCTCCAGGGGGAGGCGGCGGACGCCAACCAATGTAGGGCACCGTCACGTCGTAGGCCGCCCGGATGGTGCCCGCATGGCGCCCGCATGGCGCGACCTGGTCCAAGCGGCCCGGCAGTGCCCGGGCTGGCCGGTGCCCCGGGCTGGCCGGTGCCCCGGGCTGGCCGGTGCCCCGGGCTGGCCGGTGCCCGGGGATGACGGTTCCTGGGTTCGTGAGACCCCGGATCCATGGCGAAACCACGGAAACCTTTCGGGGTTTCGCCCTGGATCCGGGATCATCCCGAAATCGTGTGGCCTGTGGGGCGGGGGCAGCCCGGAGGTGACGATAGCCCGCAGGTGATCGTGGATGTAGCGGGACCGGAAACTCTCGGTGTTGTCAGCAGTGCCGTTCTCGGTCACCCAGATCGGCCCCGGGAAGCGCTGCGTCAGCTCCCGAGCGAGCGTGACCAGGCCCTGAGGATGGATCTCCCAACCGAGGTCGTTGACGGCGGCGTCAGGGAAGGTTCCGTCATCCAGGCGGGAGACCGCGGTGCGCGAGTAGTAGTTGATCCCCAGATAGTCGTAGTACCTGCCCGGGGTGACTTCTTTGGGCTGCCCGCCCAGCTCCTTGGCGAACCGTCCGGCGAGCATCGCCTCGCCGATGATGTCCTGGAACAGTCGGGCACTGAGGGCAGCGAGCCCGCGGTGCATCGGGTTGCCGGCCCGCAGCGGCTCGAAGACGCGGACGTGGTGTGCGAAGCCGACCGGTGCGGCGGTATCGAGCGAGGTGATCGTCCGGTATGCCGTGCAGCGCGCGATAGCCAAGTGGCGCAACACTATCCGCAGGGCTCTCCAAGAGTTGCGCCGAGCCGGCGGGAACGTCCCGTAGAGCCAGCCGAAGCTCGCGTAGACGTTCGGTTCGTTGATCGTGCACCACGCCGGGACGAGGTCGCTCAGGTGGGTGACGGCATACCGGACGAACCGGTCGAAGACCGCCGGCGACTGCGGATCCATCCACCCACCTGCCGCCTCGAACCATGACGGGTTGGTGAAGTGGTGCAGCGTCACCAAAGGCTCGATTCCTCGCTCGCGTAGGGCCGACAGCTCGGCTCGGTAGTGCGCCAGCGCGTCAGCGTCGAAGACCCCCGGCCGAGGTTCCAGCCGAGCCCACTCCAGGCCGAGCCGGTGGACCCCCAGCCCCAGGTTCGCCATGAGGTCGACGTCCTGCCGCCAGCGATTCCAATGGTCGGTGGCAACCAGGGGGGCCGAGCGGGTCGGTCGGTGACCGGGGAGGGCCTGCTCGGATACTCATCGTCGGGAAGGGTCTGTCAGCAGGTCGCGTTACCGTCCCTGTCATGGCATTTCAGGTGGCGGCGTCGGGCTGGCTCACCGCCGTCACCGCGGCGGTCGGTCGGGACGTCCTCGGCGACGCGACATGGGAGCGAGGGGCGGCGTATGCGGCTGCCGGCCATGTGCTGTCCATTGCCTCCGCGGATCGGGGCCGGATGCTCCTGGCCGAGGTGCAGGGCACCCGGGATTCTCCCTACCAGACGCTGGTGACTGCAGATGCGGGCACTGGGGAGCGTGCCATCGCCGAGCTGGTGGCCGCTGGCAAGCGACCGTGGACCTCGCGGTGCTCGTGCCCGATGCGCACCGAGTGCAAGCACGTTGCCGCCGTGCTGGCCAGCGCTGCTGCCGCCCACGAGGCTCAGCGGCGGCCACCGCCGACCCAGCCGGACTGGGAGAGTGTGTTCACGCCCATGCTGGAGGGGCCGCAGGGCCCCGATGGCGCAGCGCGGCAGGACTCTCCTGCGGGTGCGATTGCAGCCCCGCCGCTCGGTCTCATCGTCGATCTCGTGCTGCGGCCGGGCCCACGCCGGATGCCCGAGCACCGAGTGGGAATCCAGGCCACCCGCCGGCTCGTCACCGGCCAGTGGGCGAGGCGGTTGCCGTGGACCGAGCTCAACGATCAGCGGCGCCATCCTGCTCCAGCGGATCAGCGGGAGGCTCTCGCCCAGATCCGCCGACTCGGTACCGCACACCTGCCGATGTATGCCCAGTTGGGAGCCACCGAGCTGTTTCTCGACACCATGGGCCCGCAGGTGTGGCCGATGCTGCACCACTGTGTCGACACGGGGGTGGAGCTCATCGGGCCGCGCGCCAGCGGGTTGCGGATTGAACTCTTCCCGCAAGACGCCGAGGTCACCGTGGACATCAGCGGCGGTGACGGCGACCTTCAGGTGCAGATCGACCTTGGTGACGACGTCTTCCCCGCCGATGCCCAGCGAGGTCTCATCGGCGCCCAGGCTCACGGACTGTGGGCGAAGTGGGACGACGAGGGTCCCGTCCTGGGGTTGCGCGGCTTCACCCGGGTGCTACCGGACACGCTGCGCTCAGTGGCCCTGGACCACGCGACGCTGATCGTCCCCAGGGCCGATGCGGAGCGGTTCCGGCGACTGTTTCTGCCGCGCCTTTCCGGCGTCATCCGGATCCGAGCCCGAGACGGCGCCCTCGAGGCCCCCCGCGAGCCCCGGGTCGTCGTCACGGTCGACGTGCGCACCGGGGAGCGCAACGGCGTCGATGTCGACCTCGCGGTCGGCTACGACGTGGGCGGCGGAGTGGTGATCACGCTCGATCATGCTGCTGCCCCGGGACTGCGCGACCCGGTGGCAGAGCAGAGACTTCTGGCCTCGCTGGAGATCCTTGACGCACTCCCCGGCGCTCGGCACCACGTCCCTGGGCTGGGCAGGGGCGGCCGGATGGAGCACCACTGGCTCGCGGGGAACGTGGAGCTGCGCGGTATCCCGGCCGCCACGTTCGTCATCGATACCCTGCCGGCTCTCGAGGCGCATCCCCAGGTGATCGTCCGGGTGCACGGTGACCTCCCCGCATACCACGAGGTGACCGAGGCGCCGACGATCGAGGTCGCCGCCAGCCCGGACCCAGCCGCCGGGACGGACTGGCTCGACCTGCATATCGTGGTCCGGGTCGACGAGCAGGAGGTGCCTTTCGAACCGCTCTTCCAGGCCCTGGTCCGTGGTGAGGAAACGATGGTCCTCGACTCGGGCACCTGGTTCCGGCTGGACCATCCCGACCTGATCCGCCTGCGAGATCTCATTGCCGAGGCTCGTGAACTTGACGACACCCCGCGCCCGGGTCGCGCCCGGGTCAATCGCTTCCAGGTGTCTCTCTTCGACGACCTCGACGATGTGGCCGAGCTGCGCGGCGCCGATGCCTGGCGAGGGCGGTTGGCGGCACTGCGCGGTTTGGACCTCACTGCGCGCCCCGTCCCGGCCGGGCTCACGGCGACCTTGCGTCCCTATCAGGAAGGGGGCTTCCAATGGCTGGCCGCGCTGTGGGAGGCCGGGTTGGGCGGGATCCTCGCGGACGACATGGGTTTGGGCAAGACCCTCCAAGTACTCGCCGTGCTGCTGCACGCCCAACGTCGGGGGGACCTGACCGACCCGGTCCTCGTCGTCGCCCCGACCTCGGTGCTGGAGACCTGGCGCAGTGAGGCAGCCCGGTTCGCGCCGTCCCTGCGCACGGTCATCCTCGGCGAGACGCAGCGTCGGCGTGGAGTGCCCCTGGCCGACTCGGTCTGCGGGATGGATCTCGTCGTCACCTCGTATGCCGTCTGCCGCATCGATGCCGAGGCATTCGAGGCAGTGTCGTGGCGTGGGGTCGTGCTGGATGAGGCCCAGTTCGTCAAGAACCCCCGCAGCAAGGGGCACGCCGTCATCCGACGGCTCCGCGCCTCGTTCGTCCTGGCCGTGACCGGAACGCCGCTGGAGAACTCGTTGATGGACCTGTGGTCGCTGCTCGCGCTCGCCGCCCCAGGGCTGTATCCGCGTGCTGATGTCTTCTCGACCCGATACCGCCGGCCCATCGAGTCCGGGGTGGAGCCGGAGCGGCTCGACCAGCTGCGCCGCCGGGTTCGCCCGCTGATGCTCCGCCGGGCCAAGTCCGAGGTCGCCGCCGAGCTTCCGGACAAGCAAGTTCAGGTCCTCGACATCTCCTTGGGTGCGGCGCACGCCCGGATCTATGAGCGGCAGCTGCAGCGGGAGCGGCAGCGAGTCCTTGGCCTGCTCGCCGATCCTGAGGCCAACCGGATTGCCATCCTCGCCTCGATCACCCGGTTGCGTCAGCTTGCACTCGACCCGGCACTGGTCGACGACGAGCACGGTGAGGTCGGCTCCGCCAAGGTGGACGCGCTCGTCGAGCACCTCCTGGAGCTGCGCCGTGAGGGTCATCGCGCCCTGGTGTTCAGCCAGTTCACCCGGTTCTTGCGTCGGGTCCAGGCCCGGCTGCAGCGGGAGGGCATCGCCACGGCATACCTCGACGGGTCGACGACGAACCGGCCCGAGGTGATCCGTGGATTCCGAGAGGGGGATGCAACCGCCTTCCTCATCTCCCTCAAGGCCGGTGGCTTCGGGCTCACCCTCACTGAGGCGGACTACGTCTTCGTCCTCGACCCCTGGTGGAATCCGGCGGCGGAGGCCCAGGCCATCGACCGCACCCACCGCATCGGGCAGACGAGCAACGTCATCGTCTATCGGCTCATCGCCGTGGGAACCATCGAGGAGAAAGTGCTCGCCCTACAGGAGCGAAAACGAGACCTGTTCACCCGGGTCGTCGATGAGGGTGGTGCGCTCTCCGGGGCGCTGACCGCCCAGGACATCCGGGCGTTGTTCGACGCCGGCGAGTGAGGACTCCGGTGTCTGCGGTGCGTGTGCGACCGGACGGATCCGTCTCACCACCCGACGGACCCGAGGCGTCCGGTCGGGGTGGCGGCATACCCTGCCGTCATGGACTCCCGTATCCGTCGAGCGCGAGTCGAGGACGTGCCCCGCATCCTCGAACTTGTGCGTGAACTCGCGGTCTACGAGCAGGAGCCAGAGGCCGTGGATGCCACCGTCGAGCACTTTCGGGAGGCGCTCTTCCCCGTCGAGGGGCCGGCGGCGACCTTCGCCCATGTGGCTGTTGCTGGCGGGCAGGTCGTCGGGTGTGCCATCTGGTTCCTCTCCTTCTCGACGTGGACCGGCACCAACGGGATCTGGCTCGAGGACCTCTATGTCAGCCCCGAGCACCGCGGTGCTGGTCTCGGGCAGGCGCTACTGGCCACGCTCGCCGAGATCTGCGTCGAGCGCGGCTACCACCGCCTGGAGTGGTGGGTGCTCGACTGGAACACCCCGAGCATCGGCTTCTACGAGTCGATCGGAGCGGTGGCCCAGGACGAGTGGACGCGGTTCCGGCTCGACGGGCCGGCATTGGCCGCCCTCGGCACGAGTGGGGTGTGAACGAGATCTGGTGGGGCCGGCGAGTGTGTCGAGCACCCGACCGAGAAGCATCACCCGGTGCGGGTGAACACCCCGAGTCCCGACGGCGTCGGCACGTGTGGATACGTGTTGAAGTATGTCAGGGTGACCCCGGTGACGGCGCCGCCCTGGCGGGCGAAGACCGCTGACGACAACGAACCGGGCAGGGCGTTCTCTCCTGTCGGGACAAACGCCAACGTGTCGCCGTTCCAGGGCTCGATCTCGAACGTGTACCCGCCGGTGGGTCCCATCGCCCCCCACAGCGCACCGTCTTTCTCGGTAACCGTCAGCGTGCCGAAGTACGGGCTCGTATAGGTGCCGACGTAGTCCGCGAGGGGGCCGGGCGGCGCGGCGCCAGCGGGGCGCTTCTTGCCGGCCAAGTCGCCCGAGGGTGCGTTGTAGGTCGCGAAGACACCCTTCATCGTCTTGACCCAGTCTCGCGTCGGGGCGCCATACAAGACGGTGTCGGTGAACTCTTGAGTGACAGCCTCCGGAACGCCGATGGGTGCGCCGTTGGTCAGCACGACGATGCCGAGGTCCAGGTCCGGGATCAACGTTGCTGCGGTCGCAGTGCCCCAGCCGAACGCGCCTGAGTGGCCCAGGACCACGCGTCCGCCCGCAGCGGATCCGACGTTGATGCCGAACCCGTAGTGGCCCGGACGCGCATCGAGGGTGTGCGAGCTCGATGACACGATCTGCGCCGTGAACGCCTGGGTGAGCGGCTTCGGGTCGATGAACGTCGTACCGCCTTCCTTGCCGCCGGCGAGTACGAGCGCCATCCAGTGGGCGATGTCCCCGGCCGTCGAGGCGACCCCACCCGCTGGGGCTTCGGCGTCGGGGTCGCGGTCAAAGAGCGGCTCGAAGTCGTGGTCGCCGATGCGGGCGTGCTGCACCGCGCGGTTCGCGGTTGCGAGGAACTCCGCGTGCGACGTGGTCGTGGAGGTCATACCCAGCGGGGTGAATAGGAGTTCCTTCGCTGTCTGGTCCCAGGTCTGGCTGCGCGAGGCAGCCACTGCCTCGGCGCCGGTGGTCAGGCCGAAGTTGGAGTACTGGTAGGTGATCCGGAACGGCGCGAGAGGGATGTACTTCAGGTGGTCGAGGATGTATGTGCGGTCGAAGCCGAGATCTTCGAGGTCGTCGCCGCCTCCGGTTGGGATCCCGGTGCGGTGGGCGAAGAAGTCACCGATCTGTGCGTTGGCTGTGACGTAGGGGTCGTTGAGCGCGAAGCCGGGGAGCAGATCGTGGACGGGGGTTGACCATGCGAGGTTCTTGTTCTCGGTCATGGCCTTGGCCACCACCGTCGCCGAGATGGGCTTGGACAGCGAGGCGATCATGAACAGTGTGCCGGTGTCGACCTTCTCCTTGGTCTTGACGTCCCGGACTCCGAACGCCCCCGTGTAGACGGTCTTGCCCTGGGAGACGACGGCGACGGACGCCCCCGGAACACCGGTGCGTTTGAGGGCGTCCTCGACGACACCGGGCAGCTTCTTCAGTGCTGCGGCTACAGCGGCATCCCGGTCGGTGTAGAGGGGGATGACGTCCTGATTAGGCGCCTCCCCCGTGGCCACAGCGATCGGCGAGGCTGCGGCCCCACCAGTACCGGCCGTGCAACCGGCGGCGACGACCACTATGAGAGCCGCCATGGCCACCGCGACGAGGGGGCGAGGCGATCGCCCCGGTCGAGCATCCACTGTGCGCATCACACCGTCCTTGTCTATCGCGGTCCCGTGTCTGTCGCGGTCCCGTGGATCACTTTGTCTTGCGGTGCCGGAAGCAGGAACGCTTGCGGTGCTGGCCGCTGTGCGCCAGCGGCTAGCCCGGAAGGTCCACCGGCTTGAGGTCTGCCCACACATCACCTGGCCCGGGGTTGTCGAGGTGGCTGGCGCCGCCCAAGTGCGTCATGACGCCCCACACGGCATTCAGCGAGGTCTGCACCGCACCCTCGACCCAGGCCGGGGTCCAGCTGATCCCATCGCCGGCCAGGAAGATGCCGCGTTGGTGTTCTGGGAATGCGTCCTGGACGAAGTGGCCGTACATCCGTTGGTTGTAGCGGTAATGGCCCGGCAGAGCGCCCTTGAAGGCGCCGAGGAAGTTCTCATCGGCCTCCCAGCTGACGACGATAGGGGTGCCACGGATGTGGCTGCGGATGTCGACTCCGGGGTAGATCCGCTCCAGAGCCGCCAGGGCCAGCTCGACCCGCCGCTCCGGGGAGAGGGGAAGGACCTTGAGGGCATCAGTCATCCACGAGTAACTCAGGCAGATCACGCCCGGCCGGTCCGGGCCGTTGTCGAAGAAGTAGGTCCCGCGGGTGATCCGGTCGGTCAGCGTCATCGAGAGCACGGGCCGCCCCGTGCGCGGGTCGATGTCCTTCCAGAACGGCCGGTCCACCATGACGAAGGACTTGGCCGCTTGCATGTAGCGGGTCCGGTCCAGCGCCATCCATAGTTTTTGGTCGAATAGGGACTCCTCGACGCTCACCGACGTGGTGAGCAGGTGGCTCTGGCAGGTGACCAGCACCGCGGCGTAGTCCCGTGCGTTCCCCCACTGGTCGCGCACGGTGAACCCGCCGGAGCCGTTCCGCCCGATGTTCGCGACCCTGCCCAGGGTGGACCCGCCGTTGAGGGTGGACAGGCTCGTCCCCGCCGGCCAGTGCGCACAGTCGGCCGGCTGGCGCCACAACCGGTGCAGGAGGTCCTCGACACCGCCGACGATGAAGCGCTGGTTGTCGTCGAACTCCAGGAGGTTGACCCGAAGGATCTCCAGCATCGAATTGGGGAAGTCGCTGTCCCAGCCGCCGGTGCCGAAGCCGACCTGACCGAACACTTCCCGGTGCCGGAAACTCAGCTCCCGAAACGCCGTGGACGAGACAACGAAGTCATAGAAGGTGCGCTCGTCCCAGGCCTCCACGATGGGGTCCCACAGCTCCTTGAGCCGCCGCGCGTCCCGCTCACGCACCGCCTTCTGGAGCTCGGTGAAGTTCGCGAACTCCTCGAGGGCGCGGTGGTATGCCGCGGCCACCTCCCGATACAACTCGGGCAGGTCACCGGAGTTCTGGGCGAACTGGGTCACCCCCTCGAGGTCGATCACCGTGGACCCGGCGGCTTGCGTCAACGGATTAGGGAAGGGCCGCGACTCCAGGCCGACGAGGTCGAGGTAGTGGTAGAACGCCCGTGAGGAGATCGGGAAGCGCATCCCGCCGAGCTCGGCGACGACGTCGTTGGTCCCCTCGAAGATCTGCGACCGCAGGCGGCCGCCGAACTCACCTGACTCGTACAGGACCGGCCGCAGTCCCAGCTTCATCAGTTCGTGGCCGGCAATCACTCCGGCGGCTCCGGCACCGACGATGGCGACCTCGCCACCGAGCCGTTCCGTCGGGACGGTGCCGAGCCCGGCCGGGTGGGTGATCCAGGCCTCGTAGTCGAAGGGGAAGTCCGGTCCGAAGGCGGTCACCGGTGGTGTCTGGGTCATGGCGTTCCTTCGGATCAGGCGTGTGCGAGCACCGGCGGCGCATGGACGTTCCAGCCAGCGTAGGACCGCTGCGGCGGCCCGAACCCGGAGAGCGCCCGGTGATCTGGAGAGCGGCTGGTGATCTGGAGAGCG
>JBDIAO010000092.1:0-10642 GCA_039812375.1 Phycicoccus sp.
AAGGCCTGGCCTCGGTGCTGGAGTCGCTGGCCGAGTCCGTCGCCGCCGACGTGCGCGCCCGTCGTGCGATCGAGGCCGACCGGGCAAAGCCACGCACCACCGCCCGCTGGGTCACCATCATTACGATTAGCGTCCTGGGCTTCCTGACCCTGACAGGTGACTACATCAGCCCCTACGGCTCACCGCTGGGCCAGCTCCTGCTGATCCTGCTGCTCTCGGCCTACGTCGGACTGCTGATCTGGATGCGCAACATGGCCAAGGGTGAGGCGCTGCCCCGCTTCCTCGGCGACGCCGCCCGCGAAGGAGCCCACACATGACCACCGGACTCCAGCTCGCCCTCCTCGGCGGGGCCCTCGTCGGCCTCGGCCTGTCGCTGATCGTCTGGCGACTGCTGCCGGCCGACCCCGACCCCGTCGATGTCGTCCACCGCTACTCCCCAGAAGGAGTCCGCGCCCGCGCGGCCGCCGCCGGCCCCACCATCCAGGCCTCGACCACCCCAGACCGGCTCGGGATCTGGGCGATCAAGCGCTTCCCCGCGTCCTGGTGGGGCAAGACGCCCACCAAGGAGCTGGCGCTGCTGCGGATCCCGGTGCACCGGTTCTACGGCAAGAAGGTCCTCTACGGCATCACCGGCCTGCTGATCGCCCCGGTCCTGTCCTACTTCTTCGTCGTCCTCGGCTGGGCCATCCCGATCATGATCCCCGTGGTCGGCTCGCTCCTGCTCGCCATCGGGCTCTTCCTCACCCCGGACATCGACGTCCGCACCGACGCCCGCCACGCGCGCGCCGAGTTCGGCCGCGCTCTGGGCGCCTACACCGACCTGGTCGCCCTCGAGCGGCTCGGCGGGTCAGGGTCGCGTCAAGCCATGGAGCTGGCGGCCGAGGTGGGGGACTCGTGGGTGTTCCACCGCATCGGCGAGGAGCTGGCCCGTTCCCGCTGGTCCGGCCTGGCCCCCTGGGACGCACTGACCGCGCTCTCGGACGAACTCGGGCTGCCCGAGCTCGACGACCTGGCCGACATCATGCGCCTGAGCAAGGAGGGGTCCCAGGTCTACAGCAACCTGCGCGCCCGCTCCGGTGCCCTGCGCTCTGCGATGCTGAACGAGGAGCTGGCCAAGGCCAACGCGACAGGGGAGCGGATGAGCATGCCGATGTCCCTGCTCGGTGTGGTGTTCCTGGCGATCCTCGTCGCGCCCCAACTCCTACGAGTGATGGCGGGAGGTTGATCGGCACCAAGATCCCAGTGACGATCTCGACCCACGCCGAGATGAAGTCTCGGTGACAACACCACAGAATCGGTGTCACAGACACCACCGTGTCGCACCTTCCGGTCTTGACCGGAGCTCGCACTAGAAGAGGGGACTCCCGCTATGCACTACCTCGCAGCAACACTGCACACCCTCGGCGTGGACCTGGCCGACCGGGCCCGCGCCAGCCTGACGACCAAGTCCGAGCGCGGTTCGGAGACCATCGAGAAGGTCCTTTGGGCCGTCGCGGTGATTGCCATCGTCGCGATCGTCGTCACCGCCATCCGCGCCTACGTCACCAGCGAAGCCGCCAAGATCACGTGAGCGACTTCCGAGCGCCGTTCCTGCCGTGCCGTCTGGCCAACTGGTTGACGGCGCGGCGGGAGCGTGGCTCGGCGACCATCCAGATGGTGGTGCTGATGCCCGCCCTGTTCACCTTGATGTTCCTCGGGGTCCAGGCCGCGGTGCTCTACCAGGGGCGCACGATCACACTGGCCGCTGCCCAAGAGGGCGCCAGGATCGCTGCGGCTGCCGACGGAACCAATGCCGCCGGCGTCGCCGCGGCCTCCGACTTCGTCTCTTCCACCTCGGCAGGACTGAAGAACACCTCCGTCTCAGGCAACCGCACCGCGACCACCGCGACGATCACCGTGACTACCTACACGGTCAGCTTGATCCCGTTCGTCTCCCCGAAGATCACCCAGTCGGCGTCCATGCCAGTGGAACGGCTGACCGGATGAGTCGGCTCAGGCTCCGCCCCCTTGGCCGCAGCGACCGCGGTTCCGAGGCGCTGGAGGCTGCTATCGGCGTGCCGGCATTCCTGCTCTTCATCGCGCTGATCATCGCCGGCGGCCGCTTGGCGATCGCCGACCAGGCCGTGCAGGCCGCAGCTGCCGAGGCGGCGCGCTCGGCCTCGATCTCCCGCACCCAGGGGCAGGCCCACGGCTCGGCCATCAGCGGAGCGACCTCCTCGCTGGCCAACCAGAAGCTGCAGTGCACCACCAAGTCCGTCAGCGTCGACACCAGCGGGTTCGCCTCTCCAGTCGGCACCCCAGCCACCGTGACGGCCACTGTGACCTGCGTGGTGAACCTTTCTGACGTCGCCGTTCCCGGCCTGCCCGGCACGCGCACCATCACGGCCACGATGAGCAGCCCACTCGACACCTACCGGGAGCGATGATGACCACTCTGCCCCAGCGTCTGCCCGACTCCGAGCGCGGTTCGGTCTCGGTGTGGTTGGCCACCGCTGCAGTCGTGATGATCATCCTCGTCGGCGTCGTCGTCGACCTCGCCGGCCAGGTCCACGCCCAGCAGCACACCCGCAACGTTGCCAACCAGGCCGCCCGGGTCGCTGGCCAGCAGATCAACGCGCCTGTGGCCATCCGCGGCCAAGGCGTGCAGGCCAACGCCTCCCAGGCCGTCTCAGCCGCCCAGACTTACCTCAACGCCTCCGACGTCAACGGAACCGCCTCCATCGTCAGCGGCAACACCATCAGGGTCACGACCTCCTCGACCTACAACACCAAGTTCCTCTCGATCATCGGGTTGGGCAGCATGCGCGTCACCGGCCAGGCCGAAGCACGCATCGTCCGCGTCGTGGGAGGTGTGGCCCAGTGAGCACCCTCCGCCGTCGTCTCCTCGGCCTGGTCGCGCTGCTGGCGATCCTCGGCATCCTCATCGGCCTGCCGTCCGTCCTGCTCGCCGTCGGAGCCAACCCCTTCGCCGGAGGACTGCCGACCTTAGAGGCGATCAAGACCGCCCTGACCTCCCCCGACGACGGCACCCTGGCCGTCGCGCTGATCAAGATCGTGGCCTGGGCATCTTGGGGATTCCTGACCCTGTCCATCCTCCTGGAGGTCCTAGCCCGTCTGCGTGGAGTGCGCGCACCTCGCCTGCCCGGGCTACGACTCCCGCAGAACGCCGCCCGCGGCCTGGTCGGCACCGCCATGATGCTGTTCGTCGCGATCCCCACCGCAGGAATCGCCAACGCAGCCCCTGCCGCGCCGGTGGCCGTGACCTCGAGCGTCACGACTACCGTGGTGAGCGCCGCTCCCGCTGATGCGGCAACCCAGGCACAGCCCACCGCCCCCGCGGCCACCTCGACGCAGGAGACCCCCGCCCCGGCCACGGTCAAGCACACCGTCAAGCAAGGCGAGACCCTGTGGTCGATTGCCTCCGACCATCTGGGCGATGGGCACCGCTACAAGGAGATCGTCGAGCTCAACCGCAGCACCCTTGGAGACCAGCCAGGCTTCATCAAGGCCGGCTGGGTCCTCGACGTGCCCGCGCCACCCGCTCCCGCATCCACCGACCCCGGCACCGTCGCCGTCGAGAAGGGCGACACCCTCTCCGGTATCGCGCTCGAGCAGTACGGCGACGCCACCCGCTACCCCGAGATCTTCGAGGCCTCGCGCTCCATCACCCAGCCCGGGGGAGCCAAGCTCACCGACCCCGACGTGATCGACGTCGGGTGGACCCTGAAGGTCCCCACCCAGGCGGCACCCCAGATCCAGGCAGCGGCCCCGGCTGCACCCGAGGCGCCCGCCGAGCAGCCTCAGACAACCACCCCCACCACGGCTCAGCCCTCGCCGCCTGCCCCGGCCCTTCCAGCTGCCCCGGCCGCGCCAGCCCCCGAGGCCGCTGCTCCGTCAACGCCGGCACAGTCCCAGTCTCCGACCCCGTCCCCGGCCACCCCAGAGACTGCGGCCGCCGACCACCTCCAGGACGAATCGCCGTGGACGGCCCGGACCAGCTACGGCGTCGGTGCTCTGCTCGCTGCCGGCGTCATCGCCCTGCTCGCCGCCCGACGTCGGACCCAACAGCGTCGCCGTCGCCCTGGCCAGCGCATGCCCATGCCCACCGGCGCAGCAGCCCAGGTCGAGCAGGAACTGCGCGCAACGGCGGACGCCTTGTCGATCGAAACGGTCGACGTCGCGCTGCGCTCCCTGGCTCGCAGCTGCACCGAGGCTGGGGTGGCCCTGCCTGCCGTGCGTGCGGCTCGGCTCACCGCCACCCAGTTCGATCTCTACCTGGCCGAGCCTGCAGAGCTCCCCGAGCCGTGGACCGGCACCGCGGACGACACCGTCTGGACGCTCGAGGTCGACAACACCGCCGAGCTCGAGGGGACCGACGTCTCCGACATTCCCGCGCCCTACCCTGCTCTGGTCACGATCGGCCACGACGAGGAAGACGGCCACGTCCTGCTCGACCTGGAGTTCCTCGGCTCCATCGGGGTCTCCGGCCAGGATGACGCAGCCACCCGCGAGATCCTCGCCGCCCTGGCGATCGAGCTGGCGAACTCCACCTGGGCAGACGACCTGCAGGTCACCCTCGTCGGGGCCTTCCCCGATCTCGAAGACACCCTCCAGACCGGCCGGATCCGCTATCTCCCCTCCGTCGGTCGCATCCTCGAGGACCTGCTCGACCGCGCAGACCTCGACCGCGAAGCCATGTCCGCCGAAGGAACCCCCGACCTGCACCACGCCCGCGTCACCGGCGCCGCACCCGACGCCTGGGCCCCCGAGATTGTCCTGCTCGCCGGCGAGATCACCGCCCGGCAGCGCAACCAGCTCGAGCAGCTCGTCACCGACCTCCCTCGCGTCGCCCTGGCCACGGTCACCAACGGCCTCAACGTGGGGGAATGGGGTCTGGACCTTACCGCCGGCGCCGGTCCCGACTACGCAGTGCTCAACCCCATCGGACTTCAGCTGCGCCCCCAGCGTCTCCCCGCCGAGCAGTATGGCCATCTCCTGGAGATCGCCTCTCTCGCCGACGTCGCAGAGCTCGACCCCACCGAGGCAGTCCCGCCCCCCTCGCTGGCCGAGGTCGAGTCCGTTGTGCCCGTCGATGAGCCGTCCGCCCCGGTCTCGGCGATGCCCGAGATCACGCTGGAGCACCTCGAGGCCGTCGCCGCCGTCGAGGTGTCCTCCAGCCCCACAGCCATGCCGACCTTCGGACCCCTGCTCCCGCAGGACAAGCGACCCACCGATGACGTCGACGACGAGACCGTCCTTACCGCCGCGCCCACCGAACCCCAGCTCGTCGCCGAGGGGCCGCCCTCGGACCGTACCCTCGCCGACCCCGCCGAGGTCGAGGTCAACCCGGTCCAGTCCGACGACTCCCCAGAGCAGGATCCCGAGACTCAGTTCCCGCTGGACGAGGCTGGCACGACCACTCCTGAGGCCACCGCTTCTCACGTCTACGCCAGCCCCGCCGTCGACGAGACCCTCGCCGAGTCCACGGACGAGCCCGCCGCCGCCCAGGAGGCTCCGGTGCACCCCATGCCGCTCCCGACGCCCAGGATCCTCGTCCTGGGCCCGGTCGACCTGGTCAACGCCGAAGGCACGGTCGAACCGACTAAGCGCTCACGCCTTCTTGAGTACGCCGCCTACCTCGCCCTGACCCCCGGCGCGACCCACACCGCGATCGACAACGCGATCTGGCCCGACCGCAAGAACGAGGACAACCTCAACACCCGCAACACCGCCACCAGTAAGCTGCGCCGATGGGTCGGCACCGATCCCGTCAACGGCGACGAGTACCTCCCGCGCCTGCAAGCGGGGGAGGGCTACGCTTTCCACCCGGCTGTCACCACCGACGCCGGCGACTGGGACCACCTGCTGGGCCACGATCCGCTCAACGCACCCACTGAGCGCCTCGAGGGGGCACTCGCCCTGGTGCGCGGGGTCCCCTTCGAGGGAACCCATCGCAAGCGGTACGCCTGGGCCGAGCCGATCCGTCAGCGCCTCATCAGCGAGATCGTCGACGCCTCCTATGAACTCGCCCGGCGCCGCCTGATGGAAGGCCGCTGGCGCGGTGCGGAGGAGGCGGTCGTCGTCGGGCTGCGCATCGAGCCTGCCCAGGAGAACCTCTGGCGAATGAGGATCCTCGCCGCCCACGAGTCCAGGAACCTCGCTGCCGAAGCCGAAGCGGTCGAGCGGCTCCTGACCATCACCGAACAGCTCGAGTGCGACCTCGAACCCGAGACCGAGCAGCTGCTCGCCGCACTCAAGACCCCAGGCATCGACTTCGACAAGCTCATGGCCAACGCACTCTAGGAGAACCCGACCCATGACCCGCCACACCCAGCACCTCACCTGCATCGCGGCGATCGCCGTGGCTGCCCTGGCCCTGAGTGCGTGCAACTCCACCGGAGACCCCGGGAGCAACACCGCCACCGCCGCAACGACCTCCGCGCCGGCCACCACGGATGTCTCGCCCACCGCCTCGACCCCGACTCCGACCAAGTCCCCCGAGGACGAGGCGATCGCGGCCGCGGAGAAGATGATCCCCCTCTACTTCCAGGTCGGCGACAGTTCCATTGCGGCACCTGACAAGTTCGACCGCGAGGAGCTCAAGAAGGTTGCGATCTCCACGGCACTCGACGACATGCAAAATCTCATGAGCGCCTTCCAGAACCAGCAGTTCAAGGCATCCGGCTCGACCGAGGTCGAGTCCATTACGAACCCCCGTGTCGACCTCAAGCTCGACCTCAAGAAGTCCCCGCCGGACGTTCCAACCGTTCAGCTCGACGTGTGCATCGACGTCAGCAAGCTCAACGTCGTGGACAAGGACGGCAAGTCCGCCATCCCGGCGGACCGCAAGCCTCGCCAACTGTGGAGGGTCGGAGTTTCCAACTACGAGTACCCGAAGGCTGACGCCTGGAGGGTTGCCTACACCGACACCAAGGGGGATAAGACATGTTGAAGCGAGCAGCCACCTGCCTCCTCACCCTGATGGCCGCGGCGTTCATGCTCGCTGGCACAGCAACGTCCGCGAATGCTGAGGGCCCTGTCTGTCAGAAGACAGATCCCCGAACCGGCATCTGCGTCATCTGGATCGAAGTGCCTGGCGGTGGCGGCGGCGGCGGCGGAGGCGGAGGCGGCGGCGGAGGCGGAGGCGGAGGCGGCGGAAGCAACATCATCGTCCTCGTCATCGACGGCCAGAGATGTACCTACGCCGGCCTGAAGAACCCCCAGCCATCCAAGGATGATCCGGTGTGGGAAGGCCACACTGACGGCGCAATCTATGCGTGCGAGGTTGCTCCTCAGGTTCGGCGAGGCAGCATCATCGCTGGGTACCAGATCCCGTTCTGGGCTGCGACCCCTCCCGCCCTCCCGCCGCCAGACCCGCGGGTGCTTGCTCAGCAGGCTATGGACTCGATGAATCTCAAGGCGATCAACATCGGGATCGTGCCGGAAGACCGTCCCGGAAGCATCGGGATCATCGGGCTGCCGAGCTGGATGTGGGTCGAAGCGCCAGCCGAGAACACCATGGGGCCCATCACCCGCTCTGCCTCGGCTCGTGGTTACACGGTGACCGCCGTGGCGAAGGTGACCAAGATCGTCTGGAACATGGGTGACGGCAGGACGGTGACTTGCACCGGCCCGGGCACGCCGTATGCCGACAGCTATGGCAAGCAGAGCTCCCCGGATTGCGGTCACACCTACACCCGTCAGGGTCGCTATACGGTGTCGGCGACGTCGTACTGGACCGTGACCTGGGCTGGCATCGGCCAGACCGGGACGATCCCGATCGACTTCACCACGCGCACGAACATCACCATGGGTGAGTCTCAGGTGATCAACCAGTAGCCCTCACTCTGGACACGGAAGAGCCGGCCCTCACCCCTATCCGGGGGTGGGGGCCGGCTCCTGTGCTGCCAGTAGTGGACGGGTCTCAGGCGCAGGCGACCTGGACGGCCACGGCGGGTGTGGCGGGGGAGTGGAGCTCGGCCCGGACGGCCTCGGTGAGCTTGCGGGAGGCGCGGGAGCAGCGCTGGCGCACGGCGGCCTGGCTGAGGCCGAGCTGGTCGGCCACGTCCGCGAACCCGAAGCCGCTGGTGCGCTCTGGCAGGTAGGAGGCCACGAGCAGCTGTGCCTCGTCCTGACTGATGGTGTCGTTGCGCATACCCCAGGCGATGACCTCGAGCAGATCCGAGTCGGGGGTGATCTCCTCGACCGGGTCGGGATCGGTGGTGCTGAGTCCGGCGAGCCAGGTTCGCCGAGCCCCGTCCCGGGTCTCGTCGTCGCGGAAGTCGTGCGGGTCGACGGGCAGGTCTGCGGGAGGCTTCCGGGCGCCGGTGACGCGGTGCAGTGTGTCCAGGGCCAGGTTGGAGGCGACGGAGCTGGTGCGCCGATCCACGGGGTAGTCGGCCATCACGTCCCAGAACTCAGCGAGGGTGATGTGCCTGCGGTCCTCGGCCCAGGTGTCGCTGCTCGAGGTGCACATCCCGCCGGCGTGGGTGGCCGTCTTGGCGAGCTTGGGCAGCAGCGCCTGGAGGACGACACGGCCGGCTAGCTGGTGGCCGCGCTGGAAGAGCCGGATGAGCGCCAGGAGGAGCTCGTTGGTGCGGTCGTGACCGGCGGCGTCGATCGCGTCGACGATCTCACCGGGGAGGGTGAATCCGGTCAGTGCCTTCTCGCTACGGCCCCACCTCCGTACCGTCGCCGGCGTGCTGGGGGTTGAGTGCAGCTCGGCCCATTCCTGGGTTAGCTGGCGGTAGAGGGGTGAGACGACGTCGGCGGGTGCGACGTCGTGCTGGCGAAACATCCGGGCGATCTGCTTCACGGCTGCTGGCTCCTCCGTGCGGTTCATGCTTTGGACCGTAGGAGTGCTTGCTGCGACCCGTCTACTAGTTGTGGGTCGCCTCCTACGGTCTCCACTCAAGTCCGGCACCCTTGCCCGTTCTCTTGCCCGAGCAGGTCAGCCCGAGAACTTTCTTCGGGCAAGCCGCCAACTGGGGGCTTGCCCGCCACCTGCTGATGGCCCTGTGACCTGCGATAACGCGCCCGTTGGGTGTCGGGAAAAAAGTTGGGCGATATCTCCTCCGTGCTCGTCACAGCCGGCCTGGGCTCGGCACCTTCCAGAGACGTCGGAAGAAACCTGCCGCACGAGGAGAGACCATGAGCCGCACCAATCGCGTTCCCCGCGACCTGGCCGACGCTGCCGCCGTCCACGCTGCCCGCGACGCGATCGTGCTGGCCCTGGGGCCCCTGGCCGCGAGCCCTCTGGACGAGCAGGCGACCAGCCGGATGAAGGCTGCCCTCGAGCGCGCCGAGTCGCCGGCGGTCCGCCGGGCGATCCGGCGTCTGGCCCGGCCTGGGGAGTCGCGCCCCCCGCTCCAGGTGGTCTCGCCCATGACGACTGACAGAACCGTCGGGTCCCGCCCGCAGGCTCCGCCGGTGGTCCGGCGGTCCTGTCAGTTCATGACCCCGGCCCTGGCTCCGGGAGGTGCGGCATGAGCCCCACCCTGTCGCTGCGCCGCGGGTCGAGGAAGACCGACCCCGAGCTCGACGTCGACCAGAGCGACGATGTCGAGTTCGAGGACCTGCCGCCCGTGGCCGACGGCCGCCACCAGACCACCTCAGCGCTCGGCGCCAAGGCCGCCACGGTCGGCCTGTTGACCTGCCTGGCGCTCGGCCCGGTGGGTGCAGTGGCCGGCGGCCTGGCTTTCCTGCAGTCCAGCCAGCCCTCCGCCGCCCCCGTTGTTGCCCCGGTGGACCAGTCCAACGAGCGCGCGATCGTCGGCCAGTTCGCCCAGCAGGTGGTCGTTACCTGGCTGACCACTACCCAGGACAAGCCCGACCCGATGCTGGCTCTAGTCAAGGACGCCCAGGTCTCGGGGCTGTCCCAGACGGCCTTCAAGGTCGACGACTCGGCCGTCTCGGGGATCACCTTCGTCGATGGCACCTGGTCGGTGACCGTGGCCGCCACCATCACCGACGCGAACAAGACCACCGCCCGCCGCTACTTCCAGGTCCCCGTCCGGTACGCCCAAGGCGGGCTGACCGCGCTGACCCTGCCGGCCCCCGTGTCCCCGCCGCCGGTGACGGTCGGCTCCTCCAACGGCTACCGCGCCCAGGTCGACCTGACCACCCCGCTCGGGCAGACCGTGGGCCAGTTCCTGACGGCGTACATCGCCGGCTCGGGTGACGTCTCTCGCTACCTGACCCCAGGAGTCAACCTGACCCCGCTCACCCCGGCTCCGTACACCTCGGTCCGGCTCTCGGAGATCCGCGCCGCCGGCAGCGACCAGCCGCCGGCGACCGTCCCGCAGGACGGCACCAAGACCCGAGTCCTGGCGCTGGGCACGGCGGTGGTCACCGACCAGCAGACCGCCAACGTCGCCTATGCGCTGACCCTGACTGCCCGCGCAGGCCGCTGGGAGATCTCCGCGATCGACCCTGCCCCGGTGCAGCAGCAGTCCCAGACTCCCGCCGCCAGCTCGGCGCCGGGCCCGGCGTCTACCCGGCCTTCGGGTAGCGCCACCCCGACCCCGGCCGGCAGCCCCACGCCGACCACCGCCCCGTAGGAGGAGCTCCACCATGTCCGCACTCATCCAGCTGAGCAACGAGGTCATCTCTGCTCACCAGTCCGGCGTCGTCATGGCCGCCG
>JBDIAO010000093.1:0-10008 GCA_039812375.1 Phycicoccus sp.
GGCACCCGATGGGGATCCTGGTCGTGTCGGTCATCACTGAGCGTTTGGTGCCGAGTTTGCCTCTGTCCACGGGGGATCAGCCGGTTGCTTCACCTCCGCACGCTGCCTTGACCAGGCAGCCGTCGACGGTGATGTCACCGAGGTCGAGGCCGACGATCTGGTCGTAGGCCTGCAGGGGCCAACTGGTCCAGTTGCGTGAAGACTCCGGCGGTGATCCACTCGCCGTGGGGGGTGTCGACGATGGGTGGGGTCAGCGCGTGGAACTGGCCCCAGAGGGGGTCAATGACCCAAGATGGGACCGCGGGCACGGTGGATCCTGAGGATCGGTGTTGTTCTCACAAATCACACTGGTAACAGCCACCGTGCCCGCCCCAGGGACCGCCACGCCGTCACCTACCCGCGCGATCTCTTGAACTTCAGATCTTCCTCGGGAAGGTGCGCCCTTCACGCACCTCCGACGTTCGTGGCACACCAAGTTCTGATCATTGCTCCCTGATTGCCATCGGCTGTCACCGGAGTCCGTCCTACTTCTTCCTCACGGCTTCCTTCTTCAGCTTTGCCATCTTGTCCAGAAGGTCGGCCTTCTCGTTGAGGCGCTTCGCCTCTGCCCTGAGCTCTCGCGGGGTCCGGTTCGTGGCGCCGGGTGTGCGGCCCATGGAGTCCTCCTCGTTGGGTAAAAATAAGATATATCTATAGTATTTCTAGCACATTTCAACGATACCTGGTCACACCCCTGACCGCAATGGGACGCAGTCCACGACGGGCTGACGGCCCGCAACGCGAGCTCGCCCCGTACGTCGCCACCGATGGGCAAGCAGCGGCCCTACGTCGCCACGACCGAGCAGGCGTGGGCGCTCTACGACGCGTTCCCGCCCGGGTGAAGCCCGCGATCCTGCTCGGTGCACACGTCGGGTTGCGGTTGGCCGAGTGCGTGGCGCAGCGGAACACCGGCAAGCCACGCACAGGGACCATCGTGATCGTTGTGCGCGCTGACGACGACAACCTTGGCGTCTTCGGTGAAGTCGTGGACATCGAGGGGCAGGGGCCGACCGGCACGGTCGGCCTGAAGTTTGACGGCGGTCCCTACGAGCTCAACGACCCTTGCGACGACCCGCTCGACTGCTGACGGTCGCTGTCAGGCGACCGAGTGCAACTCGAAGCGCAGGTCGGGGGCGTTGATGACCTTGGGGATGGTCGACCAGATCGGGTTGCCGTCGGCCAACTCGTGTGCCTTCTCGATCCATGTGTCGAACTCGTCGATGCGGACGACCTCGAGGAGCACGTGTCGACTGTGACTGGCACGGTGTTCAGTCGCCAGCCAACAGGCAGTGACCCCCCTCAGCCCTAGCGAGCCGTCGATTGGAGTACTCCAGTGAAAGCCGAGCTCGGCGTGGGTGATCTCGCGCGGAGGCGGGACGAGACCTGGGCCAACACCGTTCCGGTCGACCGATCATGGAGGCGCTCCGGGCAGCTGAACCAGACCCGGCTGACGTGTCGGAGCAACTCGGCGATCTGCTCCAGCAGGCCATTGACTCCGGCGTCCTCACCGGTGCGGACCGGGAGCTCCTGCTTGATCTCGCTCATGCGGCGCACCGTCCTGGTGCACCCCTGCGGCGAGGTAGGGGAGGGCTCACGGCCCCATCGGTGGCCGAGATGGTGGCCGCCGACCACGCGCTCGCAGCCCGCTCGATCCGTCACCACGCCGCCAGCGCCATCGACAAGATCAGGGATGCGGGCCGGTCAGGGTGACCCCAGCGCCGGCATCCGATGTTTCCGTCAGCTCCATGCGAGGTGCTGGTGCGACCACGCCCTGCCGCTGGCGGTGCCCTCGAGCGCGGGGTCGATGAAGCGCGCGACGAGTTCTGCGGCCAGCGCGACGGCGGGGAAGTCTGCGCAGTAGGGAATGGGCTTGGCGAGCTTTGCGTAGGTGGCACCCCAGGTCGAGGGGACGGTGAAGTGGCTGATTGGCTGCATCTTCCGTCGGCGTGCCTCGGTGGTGATCGCATGACTGAGAGCAGTTCCATCGACATCTTGCGTGACGGCGAAGACGACCAGGTCGACGAGATCCTTCTCACGGGTGGATGCTCGGCTCCTGAAGGTGGTCATTGTGGCGCAGACCCTGTCGGCGATCTGGTCAGCGATGGGGAAGAGGCGATAGGGGTTGCTGATCAGTCGGGGAAGGGAGAGTCGGTTTGCCGGCTCGATCGTGGTGACCTCGGACGTGACGCCCGGTCCGACGACGAGGTCGATCCCCAGCGTCCCCATGCGCTTGAGACCGATCTGCACGTCGAAGCTGACGTGGTAGCCCTCGGTGTAAGGCTGGGAGTCGACGGCGGTGATGGTCTTCGCGCCGACGTAGACGAAGGTGAAGTGGTCGTCGAGGTCGATGGAAGCCAGCCGCCTGAGGTCGGCGACTGCTTGATCCAGAGTGAAGCCGTTTCAGTAGAGGTCGATGTCGCCTGTCGCACGGGTCGAGGGCACTCGCGCGAGCATGCCGGTGCCACCCTTAAGCAGCCACCCGGACTGGTCGCCTTCGGAGAAGACTCGGCTCAGGAATCGGTCGAAGTGGGCCATGCGGATGCGCTCACCGGTCGTGAGCGACGGATCAGCTGCAGACACCTGCTTGGCCGCGTCCTTGATCGCGGCCTCGACGCCTCCAGGCGTTGGGTACGGGTTCGCGTCAGCCAACGTTCTCGACCACCTGCACGACCTGGGCGAGGTCGGCGTACGCCGACGACTGTGCGAGGAAGCGAGTCATCGAAGAGACATCGATCCCGGCAAGTTCCATCAGCCACTCCAGCAGCCCGGCACCGTCACCCTTCTTGAGCCCTGCCTGGGCGGCATGGGGAGCGAGCAGCACCTGGAGCCGGTCGAGGTTGAGGCGGCGCTTGAGCGCGGCATCGCGCAGCGCGTTGCCGATGTGGCGAAGGTCGGCATCGGCGTTGAACAGATCCGCAACGGTGGCCTCCACCGACAGGGCTGGGAGACCTTGGACGGTCACGACATCGTCGGGGTCGAGATTGCGCTGGCGGTAACGGATCTCGCTTCGTTGGCTCTGGCGGCGAGTGCGGGTGATGAAGTCATGGTGGCGGTCCCACAGGTCACCGATGCCGTGGAGCCGTGCAGCGGAGGCAGCGGCGAACACGACGTCCGCATCTGACTTGCCGCGGTCGTAGACCAAGCGCTTGGGGTCGGTGCTCAGCCACGCGGCCCGCATGTCGTCGAACTCATCGCCGGGAGAACCGGCGTCCTTGTAGACACCGTGCGCGAGACGCTCCAGGTGACCTGCTTCGGCAAGGCGGGACAGCATGAGTCGGCTGACTCCGAGCGCAGCGGCCTGCGCCGTGGTGACCATGCCCCATTGGTAGGCGGTCACGTCGGCGAGCGCGCGCAGAGCATCAGTCGATCTCATTCTTGGATTGTATCTACCTGATAGAAACATTCCAAGAATCATGAGCTCACAGCCCGAGACCTCGGCCGATGTCACGCTGGGGCGAGCGGGTCTAGGTGCTTCGCCAACTCGGCAGTCTGCTTGTCGCGCTTGGCGGCGTACTCGACGATGCGGTCTGCCCACACCTGCACCGCGTCGCCATACCTCGCACCGATCCGTTTGGTGAGGTGGCGGTGGTATGACGCCTCGCGGTCGTCGCGTGGCACCTCGCCCGCCATGGTGCGTTCGTTGTCGGACACGCCGACGGCTGCTCGCCAGACCGCCAGCTCGCGGCGCAGCTCGGGGGTGAGGACGTCGCCGTCGTACCGAGCCATCCACTCCGGCAGCACCGGATCGGCGGCGAGATCGGCTGCCAACGACATGACCCGACGCGAACGAGCCGCGAGGTACGGACCCCACGACGGGTGCTCGGCGATGTCGTCGGGGATGCCAGCGAGGCAGGGGAGCGGCCCGTCGCGGGCGACGATGCGGTGGGCGACGCCGGTGGTGATGCCAGGGGCCGTGTGGACGGTGGACGCGTAGCCGAGTTCGACGTGCTCGCGCACGTACTCCGCAGGCAGGGTCGCGTGCAGCCGCGAGGTCGCGTGTCGGACGGAGGGGCCGCCGTCGGTGCGTACGTCGGTGACGATCCAGCGGTCGCCGTTCTTGACCCAGTCGGTGCCGCTCACGCCGAGGCGTCGGTCGTTACGCCGACTGATCACCACATCACCGTGATGCGCTTGGCAGCCGTCGGCAAGCTTGACCGAGGCACCCGTGAGATCGCGCGATACCTGTGCCCGGAGGTTGAGTTCGCTCACGAGTTCCCGGGTCGGGGCGAGCATGAGGCAGTCACGCCCACCGGCACGTTCACGCGACCAGGCGGCGAGCACATCGTCGAGGCAGGAGTCGGCGTCACCGACGTTGACGCGGTCGTTGTCGAGGTAGAACCCGAGCGCGGCGCGGTCGTCGCCGATCAGTCGCACCGACGCACCCCGTTCGACGGCGAGCTCGATGACGGTGGCGAGGATGAGGGTGTCGGCCGTCCCGAGCCCGCAAGCGCATCGACGCGCTGAACTCTGGGCTGTCGCACCTCTTCACCGACGCCGTGCACGACGGGCTCGTCGCCGACAACCCGTGCTCACGGCACCCCCGGCCGATGGTCCAGCAGCAGCCCTGGATCGCCCCGGCCGAGCAGGTGTGGGCGCTCACCCTGGTCGGAGCGGGACGACACCTCAAACGGCGGAGTTCCTGGGGCTCGTCTGCGGCGAGTGCGGCGAGTGCGGCGAGCTGCTTGACGAGTGATCAGTCGAAAGAGCGTCCGGTGACCGCAGCCTCGTTCTTCTCTGGCCGATCGGCTCCGTGCCGCACCGCGAGAATGTCGATGGTCCCGTCTGTTACGGCGTAGGCGACGTAGTACTTGAACGGTCGCAGGTAGATGTGGCGGTAATGCTTGAACAGTGGCGCGTAGGCGTTCGGCATCCGGGGGATCGTCTTGGTGGTGGCCTCAAGGAACAGCCCGTACAGACGGTCGACCTGCTCAGGTGCGTTGTCTTCGAGGTACGAGAGCGCCTCGAAGAGGTCGGTCTCGACGCCGTCGTGGACGCGCACGAGGCGCGTCATGCGAGGTGCGTCATGCGAGGCGAGCGCGGATCCGCTTGTCGAAGTCCTCGACACTCGACCAGTGGCTCGGGTCGTCGTCGTCGGCGCGGGACTCGATGAGAGCCTTGTCGGCATCACTGACGTTGGCCACCGCAGACAGACGTCCGTTGATGTGCTCGACCAGTTCGATCTGGTCCTCAACGGGGAGCGCATCTACGCTCGCCAGAAGTGCGGGATTGACCACGCCTCCACGATACCGGGCACCCCGGACAACGGCCCGCGACGAGCCAACACAAGTTGCCGGCAGCAGCTCGACGGAATCTCATGCGGTATTTCTGCGGTATTGGCCCCGATCGGGCCAAGCGAAAGGGCCCCTGACACTGCATACATGCAGCAGAGGCCCTTTCAGGGTTACGACGTCGGTCAGATGTCGTAATACATCTCGTTGTATCCGTGCGGCATTGGCTGGTGTTGTACGGTATTGAAAGGGCCCGCTGACCAGGGCTTACGCCGGATGTCGTGGTTGGTATGAACTACGACAAGTTGGCTCGTGAGGGATCTCCTGCGGTATCACTGCGGTAGTTGACGCGCCCCAGCGTTGTCAGGCGACGAGGCGCATGCCGAGCGTTCGGTACAGGCTGAAGGGGTCAGTCCAGACGACGCCAAAGGCGTTGCAGACGTCTGGGATCTTGATCTTCTTCTTGGAATCCGGGGCGGGCTGCTCGCGTGTCACGACCGTCGCGCCGGTTGCCATGGCATGCGCGATCAGCTTGTAGTCGGCCGAGTCGAGGAACTCGTCGATGGCCTCCTGGCGATACTGGCGCGCCGGGTCGGTCGCCCACGCCGACAGTTGAGCCATGGCCGCGACGACGGCGCTGGTGTCGGTGAACCAGAACGTGCTGGGTCGCGCGCGTGCCCAGTCCACGAGATCTCCGCTCCCGGCGGTGATCTCGCCCTTGACGGCATTGATCGAGGCCACCTGACCGGCCAGCGACGAACCTCCCAACCAGTCCCAGAACCCGGGTGCGAGGTCGAATGCGTAGTACAGCCGGTTGGCTTCCATGAAGGCGTTCGAGTCCATGAGGTACATCAGGCGGCCCCCAGACGTCGCGCGTACTCATCGAAGGTGCTTGCGGACTTCATGGACATGAGGCGCATCGCCTCACCGAGGGGGGTGCGTCCTTCGAGGGCGTCGGCGATGAGCGCGCGGGACAGCCGTTCGCCGATCCGGAACGGCTGATTGTTGTAGTGATCGCCGCCGCTTCCCTTGCGACTCTCGCCAAGGGTGCGGAGCCGCCGAACCTCGGCGTCGTAGGCCGCGGAGAAGTCGTCGAGACGTCGAACACCGGTGCGGTGGAGGGCTTGAAGTACGACGAGCGTGCCGCAGCGGAAATCGTGGGCCAGGGCGTCCAGAGCTTCGGGAAGCGGGGCGTCAGCTACTCGCGCGTGTCTCGGAGCCAGGTCCCCGCGAGGTACCAAGACTTCAGAGGCCACTGCGTTACACCAGCGCTCGACTTCGGAGCCTGCGTCGCCGCGCGGGTCTTCGTTGCCGATGCCGCTGACTCCCCGCCAGACATGAGCAAACTCATGCGCAAGGGTGAAGATCTGGCCGTTCAGTGTCTGGTGGGTGTTGACAAAGACAAGCGGCGCGATGTCGTCAACCAGCGTAAATCCCCGGAACTCGTTCTCGTCGAGCGGACGCCTCGTGTTGTTGTCGACCATGGACGTCGCCACGGTCAGCCCGCCCAGGGACTCGAACGCCCGGAGCAGGGTCTTGCGGGTGTCGGCCCATGTTCCGCAGCGAGTGGTGACCTCAAAGTTGAGGGCGCTCCTGATCCGCGCTGCGGCATCCAACGGATCCATGTTTGCTGCGGAGCCAACGAAAGCCAGAGGCTCGGCGCCTAGCCCGAGGGCATAGTCGCGGTACCACTCTTGGCGACGCTGAGACTGACCGATGACGGCGATCAGATTCGCGCTCGGCGTGGGCGTACCCTCGAAGCCATCGCGGAAGTCGGGCACTGGGAGGGCCCACTCGGGCGGGTCTTGGAGGAGCAGGTAGCCAAACGGAACCCCGGCAGCCTTCGCGAAGGCCTGAAGTTGTTTGAGCGTCGGCTGGAGGTCGGCGCTTAGCCAGTCGTCGACCTTGAACCGACGGTGGAGGGACTCTTCGTCGGCTCGGGCAACATCCAGGGCCCAGGACAGGACGGAGGGCTCGACGTCGACTCGGACTGTCATCGCTCACTCCTTTCAGTCCGCGCGGCCAGCCGCGACGTGGGGCCGCGCTGGTCAGTCGCAATCCTGCCGTAGCCCGTCTCGCTGGTGGCGGCTCTTCAGCAGTGATTCTCCCAGTGTCGGCCATGGGTCCGACACTGGCCTCGTGGTTCGACGCGTTCAACTGCTGGCGTGCTTGATGACCTCGCGGGTGGTGCGTCGGGTGTCATCGTCTCGGCCGCCGAGCTCGTACTCGGTGGGGATCGGGGCCTGAACCCGGATCCGTGGGTCAATGATCTCGGTGGCGTGATCTGGGTCGCGGTCAAGACCGTCACTGTCGTCGGCATAGAGCGACTTCGTGTTCCGGGTGAGTGTCCTCGGCACGCGTGGGGTGACCGGATCCTTCCGGCTGAATTTCACGCGACCTCCTCAGGTAGGGCCTTGCGCTTGATGTCATTCAACGTTTCGACGAGGACTTCGACGTCCGCATCTGGGAAGAAGTAGTCGGGGCCGGTGGGGGCGTGGTCGGTGTAGGGCGACTCGAAGAGGCGGGCCGGTTCCATGACGCCGTTCTTGGTCAGCTCGTCGACGATGAGGTTCACGAAGCGAACCTGAGCGGCGGAGAACTTGGTGCCGTCCAGGTAGTTCTCGAACGCCTCGGTGGCCGCGGAACGGTCGAGGCCGACGAGGCTGCGGACGAAGATGCCGAGGCCGCCGGTCTGCTCATTCGCCCAGACGATGTCGACCTGCTGGCCGCCGGAGGCGACGAGCATCTGCTCCAACTCGACGAGGTCGTCGGTCGTGAGCTGCTTATTGCGGCGGAGGCGCTGGAGGGCGAGGTTGTCCAGGTGCGTGCGGAGGTACGCCTCCGCCTTCGCGCGGAAGCGCTCGAAGTTGGTGCCGGGCGTGACGCGAGGGAGCGCCACCTCGACACCCTGGCCGAGGGTGTCCTCGAAGTCGGTGTAGACCGGGTTGCGTGCCGTCTTCTCGATGAACCGTGCGAGGCCGCGGAGCCGGAGCCGAGCGAGCTCCAGCATCGGCAGGGTCACGTCGATCCACCACTCGTCGCCGGCCACGGACTCCAGCAGCACTGCCTGCTCGGCAACGCTCGGGATCGTCATCTTGCCGAGCAGCGCGGCGGCGATGCGTTGGACGCTCTCCCGCAGCCGCTCGGCCAGCACGGCGTCGCCGTCGAGCTGGGCGAGCTGGCGACGCAGGATGAGCAGGTCGAAGCGCTTGGCGTCCTCGTCGTCGTCCCGGATCGAGGACGGCAGCCCGGCGAGCGTGAGCAGCGCCTCCGAGTCCTCAGGGGCGATCTGGTTCCACGCGTCTGCGGACGCGTACTTCTCGACGGCGCGGCGGTGCGGGCGGACGACGAAGTTCTCGAGGTTCATCCCGTCGACGACCTCGTGCAGCGTCTTCACGGTGGAGGCGCGCAGATCGGGTTCGTTGTCCCCGAGCGCCGTGACAAGCCCGAGTCGCGCCTCGAAGAGGCGTTGGGAGAGTGACTTCTGGGTCTGCCCCTGGGATCCGGGGAGGTCCTGGCTGAAGTATTCGAGGTTGCCGCAGAAGTCGAAGATCAGGAAATCCTGCTTGTCCTCGCCGGGGCCGAAGAGGTCGGGGCAGAGGCGGGTGCCGCGGCCGATCATCTGCCAGAACTTCGACTTCGAGCGCACCATCTTGAAGAACACGAGGTTGACGACCTCGGGGACGTCGATGCCGGTGTCGAGCATGTCGACGCTGATGGCGATGTGTGGCGCCTTGTCCTTGACCGAGAAGTCGTCGATGAGCGACTGGGCGTATGGCGTGCCGTGGGTGATCACGCGGGCGAAGTGACCGGCGAGCTCGGGGTAGGCGAGGTTGAAGCGCTTCTCGATGAACTCGGCGTGCTGCTGGCTCTTGGCGAAGATGATCGTCTTGCCGAGCCGGTCACCGCCGGCCACCTTGTAGCCCGCCACCACCAGGGTTTCGAGAACCTTGTCGACGGTGTCCTCGTTGAACAGGAACCGGTTGATCTCCTCGGCACCGACCTCGTCGGGCGGACCGTCCTCGCCCCAGTCGAGGGCGTCCCACTGGTCCTTCTCATCCTCGCTGAGGTCGTCGTACCTGATCCCGGAGCGCAGGAACTGGGTGCCGACGCTGATGCCCTTCGGTGGTACGAGGTAGCCCTGCTCGACTGCTTCGTCGAGGGAGTAGTTGTCGGTCGGTACGCCGTCTTCGAGGTGGAACAGCCGGTAGGTGTTGTGGTCGACCTCGTCCTTGGGGGTCGCGGTGAGGCCGATGAGAAGTGAGTCGAAGTAGTCGAAGATCGCGCCGTACTTGGCGTAGACGGAGCGGTGGGCCTCGTCGATCACGATGAGGTCGAAGTAGCCCGGCCCGAAGCGGCGGATGCCGTCGTCGACCTCGTTGATGAGGTTCATCATCGTGGGGTACGTCGAGACGTAGACCCGCCCCTCAATCGCCTTCTCGGTGACGAGATTGACCGTCGTCGAGCCAGGCAGATGCTGCTTGAACGCGTTGGCCGCCTGGTTGACCAGGGCGGTGCGGTCGGCGAGGAAGAGCACGCGTTTGACCCAGTTCGCCTTCTGCAGCAGGTCGACGAGCGCGATGGTGGTGCGGGTCTTGCCCGAGCCGGTTGCCATCACGAGGAGGGCCTCGCGCTGCTTGTGGTCGAACGCGTCGCCCACGGCCTTGATGGCCCGCACCTGGTACGGACGGCCGGCGATGTCGGTGTTCGCCTGCGCGGGCGACAACGGGAGCTTGGTCTG
>JBDIAO010000094.1:0-9801 GCA_039812375.1 Phycicoccus sp.
TCATCGCCAAGGTGCGTGAGCGCCTCGACCTCACTGGAGGACACACCGTCGTCGCGTTGGCCGGAGCCACCGGCAGCGGGAAGTCGTCGATCTTCAACTGCCTCGTCGGGACGGACGTCGCCGCCGTCGGGGCCCGACGCCCGACGACATCGACACCGACCGCCGCGGTGTGGGGTAGCGAACCGGCTGGCGACCTGCTCGACTGGCTCGAGGTCTCCCGACGCCACGACGTGCCCGCCACCGGGGACGTGCCCGCCACCGGGAGCCAAGGGACACTCGTCGCCGCAGAGCCACCCGTTGCCGCGGAACGCCTCGACGGCTTGGTCCTGCTGGACCTGCCCGACTTCGACTCCCGGCAGCAGACCAACCGGGCCGAGGCCGAGCGGATCCTCGCGCTGGTCGACCTCTTCGTCTGGGTCACCGACCCGCAGAAATATGCCGATTCCCGCCTGCACGACGACTATGTCGCTGCGCTCGCCACCCACCAGGCGGTCACCATCGTCGTCCTCAACCAGGTGGACCGGCTCACCCCGGATGAGACAGTCGAATGCGTTGCCGACTTGCGCCGCCTCGTCGACCGGGACGGCATGCCCAAGGCGAGCGTGCTCCCTGTCTCTGCGATCACCGGGGAGGGAATGGAGGGCCTTCGGCAACGACTGACGAACACGGTCATCGCCAGCACTGCCGCCCGCACCCGCCTTGCTGGTGACCTGCGCGCAGCCGCAGCGGGGCTGGCCCACCACGTCGCTGACACCGAGCCAGATCTGCACGCCGGTGAGGCGAGTGACCTCATGGAAGCCCTAGCCCGCACTGCCGGGGTCCCCACGGTTCTCGAGGCGGTCGCTCGCGACTACCGGATGGAGGCTGCCTCCTACACCGGGTGGCCCTTCACTCGCTGGGTCCAGTCCTTTCGACCCCGGCCGTTGCGACGGCTGCGCCTCGACGACCGTGAGGTGTCGGTCTCGGAGCAGGATGTCCGCCGGGTCCTGGGGCGTTCGTCGATTCCGCCGCCGACGCCAGCGACACAGGCCGCGGTCGACACCGCGACCCGGTCCCTCGCCGGGCGCGCGGCAGTCGGCTTGCCCCAGTTGTGGGCCGATGCCGTCGAGGCTGCGGCGATCCCAGCTCGGCCAGATCTCACCGACGCCCTCGACCGGGCCGTGCTCGCGACCCCCCTGCGTGGCCGCAACCCGCTGTGGTGGCGTCTCGTCAGCGTGACCCAGGTCCTGCTCGCCCTCGCAGCGCTCGCCGGAGTGCTCTGGTATGCCGTGCTCTGGGGGATGCGCTGGATGCAGTTCCCGCAGGTCGCACCACCGATGCTGTGGGACCGGGTACCTGTGCCGTTCGTGCTGCTCGTCGGTGGAGTCGTCCTCGGATTGGGCCTCGCTGCGTTGTCCCGGTTCCTCGCCGAGCTGGGTGCCACCCGGCGGGCAGGCGCGGTAGAACGGCTCCTGCGGGAAGCCATCGCCAGGGTCGCCGACGAGCTCATCCTCGCCCCGGTCGCCGAGATCCTCGGCCGGCACCGGCAGACGCGGGAGCATCTGGCTGCTGCCCGGTCTCTGTAGCCGCTGGACCGCAACCTGCTGATCGTTCGCCAGTAGCGCGCCCGTTTCTCCACAGGTCGGCGAGAGATCTCCCGCTGATCCACAGATACGTCCTCGATCTGGTCCGCCGGTGCGAGCTGCTCGCATTCTTGGCGTGTGCCCCGGGACGCGGGGCGAGGATGAGCGAGGGAGAGACCCCTATGTACGACACGATGATCACCGTCTGCGGCCGGCTCGTCGCCGATCCGGTCCTGCGCGGAACGAGCACCGGCGGCACCCGGACGACCTTCCGCCTGGCGACGAACACGCGGCGCCCCAAGCCCGGCAGCCCCGGGGAGTTCGAGGACGGCCCGACCAGCTTCTACAATGTCAGCACCTTCCGGGCCCTCGGCGCCAACGCCGCGCTGTCCCTGAAGAAGGGCGACCCGGTTATCGTCCACGGCAGCATCGAGCTCTCCGAGTTCGACCGCCAGGACGGTTCCCGTGGGCAAGCTGGTGACATCACCGCACGGGTCGTCGGCCACGACCTCGGCTGGGGGGTCACCGCCTTCCGCAAGGTAGCCCGGGGCGGTTCTGCCCCGGCGGACCAGGGCGTCTTCGCCTCGCAGTTCCGCGCGGCCGGCGAGGCGATGGCACAGGCCCAGCCCGACGGGCTGGGGGAGCATCCCGCAGCGGACGACTGTGACGAACCGGCCTACGAGGTGCTGGCCGAGCCGGGAGAAACCAGCGCGGCGTGAGCGACGCCGACTCGGCTGCTCCAGGCCGCTGCGCGTCGCGCCTGGGTGCGCCGCAGCCGTGCCGCTGGGTGAGGATTCGGGGATGCGGCAGGGGCATGACTAGCCTTGCCGCATGCCCGAGTTCATCTACGTCATGGCGCGTGCCCGCAAAGCGCACGGCGACAAGGTCATCCTCGACGACGTCACGCTCTCGTTCTTCCCCGGAGCCAAGATCGGTGTCGTCGGCCCCAACGGCGCCGGCAAGTCCTCGGTGCTGAAGATCATGGCGGGCCTGGATCAGCCCTCCAACGGTGAGGCTAGGTTGACCCCGGGATACAGCGTCGGAATCCTCATGCAGGAGCCGGAACTCAACGAGGACAAGACAGTCCTGGGCAACGTCGAGGAGGGAGCCGGGGCCATCAAGGCCAAACTGGACCGGTTCAACGAGATCTCGGCCCTCATGGCCGAGCCGGATGCCGACTTCGAGACTCTCATGTCCGAGATGGGGCAGCTCCAGGAGGCGATCGACCACGCCGACGCGTGGGACCTGGACTCCCAGCTCGAGCAGGCTATGGACGCGCTGCGTTGCCCACCGCCAGACGCGGACGTGACGACCCTTTCTGGCGGCGAGCGCCGTCGGGTCGCGCTGTGCAAGCTACTCCTGCAGAAGCCGGACCTGCTCCTGCTCGACGAGCCGACGAACCACCTTGACGCGGAGTCGGTGCTCTGGCTCGAGCAGCACCTCGCGGCATACCCCGGTGCCGTCGTCGCGGTCACCCACGACCGGTACTTCATGGACAACGTGGCCGGATGGATCCTCGAGTTGGACCGCGGCCGGGCCTACCCCTACGAGGGCAACTACTCGACCTACCTGGAGAAGAAGGCGGCCCGCCTCGAAGTGCAGGGCAAGAAGGACGCCAAGCTCGCCAAGCGGCTCGCCGAGGAATTGCAGTGGGTGCGATCCAACGCCAAGGCCCGCCAGACCAAGTCCAAGGCTCGGCTCGCCCGCTACGAGGAGATGGCGACCGAGGCCGAGCGCACCCGCAAGCTCGACTTCGACGAGATCCAGATCCCGCCGGGACCTCGACTGGGTAGCAAGGTCATCGAAGTCAGGAACCTCAAGAAGGGCTTCGGTGACCGGGTACTGATCGACGGGTTGTCGTTCACACTGCCGCGCAACGGCATCGTCGGTGTCATCGGCCCCAACGGGGTGGGCAAGACGACCCTGTTCAAGACGATCGTCGGGCTGGAGGCCCCCGACGATGGCACCGTCGACGTTGGAGAGACGGTGCAGATCTCCTACGTCGACCAGAGTCGGGTCGGGCTCGATCCGCAGAAGTCACTGTGGGAGGTCGTCTCCGGGGGGCATGACTACATCAACGTCGGCCACGTCGAGATTCCCTCGCGGGCCTATGTCTCGCAGTTCGGCTTCAAAGGCCCAGACCAGCAGAAGAAGGCCGGAGTGCTCTCCGGTGGGGAACGCAACCGGCTTAACCTCGCCCTTACCCTCAAAGAGGGCGGCAATCTGCTCCTGCTCGACGAGCCGACGAACGACCTTGACGTCGAGACTCTCGGATCCCTGGAGAACGCGCTGCTCGAGTTCCCCGGCTGTGCCGTCGTGATCAGCCACGACCGTTGGTTCCTCGACCGGGTCGCGACGCACATCCTCGCCTACGAAGGGGACGAGGAGAACCCGGCGAGGTGGTACTGGTTTGAGGGCAACTTCGAGGCCTATGAAAAGAACAAGGTCGAGCGGTTGGGCGAAGAGGCTGCCCGTCCGCACCGGGTGACGTACCGCAAGCTCACCCGCGACTGAGGGCCCTAGCGTTGCTTGCGGGCGGCGAGGAAGACCGAAGACCCGAAAGGCAAGTCCGCCCGCCGAAGCATCGCGTCGTCGACCCTCGACAAGGCCATGAGTGCATGGTGCAGCGCCGTGGGGATGGCGGGCACGTCGACGATGTCCGCGGCGTGGGTATGCCGTGAGCTGCGGAGTCGGCGGACCATCCGCTCGGCGACGAAGGCTGGGAACACACTGGTGAAGGCATAAGTGGCTCGCTCGACGGTGAAGCCGGCCTGCTGCACTGCTGCGCGAGCCCTGGGCCGGGTATAGCGCCGGTGGTGCCCGTTGGCCACATCGTGATCGGTCCACGCCCACTGGTAGGCGGGAACCGACAGGAGCAGCACCCCACCGGGCCGAAGCACCCGATGGATCTGCGCGAGCGCGGTCTCTTCGGGCTCGAGGTGCTCGATAACGTCGAAGGCGCTGACGACATCGAAGCTGCCGTCAGCAAAGGGCAGCGCCAGGCCAGACCCACAGATCCCGTTGTGCCCCAAGCCACGAGGGTCGATGTCGAGACTGGCCGTGTGCGGCACCGTCTCCCGGAACCAGGCCACGCTCGGCCCGTCCGCCGAGCCGAGGTCCAGCGCTGATGCTGCGCCCGCGGCATACCGGCCCAGGGCGGTGCGCAAGAGGGCGGAACGCGCTTGATACCACCAGTAGTCGGGGACCGAGTGCGAGGGCGATCCGCCGTGTCCGTGCGTCGAGGCCATGGACGGGCTCAGTCCAGTGGGCCGCCGGCGACGTAGATGACCTGCCCGTTGACGTAGCCGGCCTCCACCGAGCACAGGAAACTGATCACCGCCGCGATGTCCTCGGGCAGCCCGACCCGCTGGACTGGGATCTCCTTGGCGGCAGCGGTGATGAAGTCCTCGAAGCTCATCCCGATCCGAGCCGCCGTCGCGGCGGTCATGTCGGTCTGGATGAACCCGGGGGCCACCGCATTCGTCGTCACCCCGAACCGGCCGAGCTCAATGGCCAGGGTCTTGGTGAAGCCCTGCAGGCCCGCCTTGGCAGCGGAGTAGTTCGCCTGCCCCCGGTTGCCCTGGGCCGAGGACGAGGAGAGGTTGACGATGCGGCCGAAGCGCTCCTGGGTCATGAAGGCCTGGCACGCCCGGCTCATCAGGAAGGCGCCCTTGAGATGCACGGTCATCACCGCATCCCAGTCAGCCTCGGTCATCTTGAAGATGAGGTTGTCCCGGATGATCCCGGCGTTGTTGATCAGGACCACCGGGGGGCCGAGTTCGGCAGCGACCCGGGCCACTCCAGTTTCGACCTGTGCCGCGCTGCCGACGTCGACCCCGACCCCGATCGCGCGGCTCCCGGCCGCACGGATCGACGCGGCGACCGACTCACATGCCTCCTCATCGAGGTCGAGAACCGCGACGGCATACCCGTCCGAAGCTAGCCGGTGGGCAGTGGCCGCTCCGATCCCGCGGGCTGCTCCGGTGACGACGGCGACACGTGTACTGCTCACGACTGCGGACCTCCGAAGACGGTTGTCGATGGCCACGGCGGGTGGCAATTGTCGATAGGTTGGACTGCTGGTCCGGCACGACCTTACGCCAGGACAGCGGCACTCCACTCAACGGAAGGTTCCATGGAGATCTGGCCCGGCACGGCATACCCTCTCGGCGCCACGTACGACGGCTCGGGAGTCAACTTCGCGCTCTTCTCGGAGGTCGCCGACACCGTCGAACTCTGTCTGATCGACGACGCCGGGCACGAGACTCGCATCCCGATGATCGAAATGGACGGGTTCGTCCGGCACTGCTACCTACCCGCGATCCAACCCGGCCAGCGCTACGGCTTCCGGGTGCACGGACCTTATGATCCTGCACGCGGGCAGCGGTGCAACCCGAGCAAGATCCTCCTCGACCCTTACGCCAAGGCCATCGACGGCCAGATCGCCAACGACCCGGCCCTGTTTGCCTACGACTTCGAGGACCCCAGCAGAGCCAACACCACTGACTCCTTGGGCGTGACGATGCTCTCGGTCGTCGTCAACCCCTACTTCGACTGGGGCCACGACCGCCCGCCTCGGCACGGCTACCACGAAAGCGTCATCTACGAGGCGCACGTCAAGGGCCTGACGATGCTGCATCCGGACGTGCCGGAGAGCATCCGGGGGACGTATGCCGCTCTGGGCCATCCTGCCGTCATCGACCACCTCACCGCCCTCGGGGTCACCGCCCTCGAGCTCATGCCGGTGCACCAGTTCGTCCAGGACACCTCGCTGCAGGCCAAAGGCCTGGCGAACTATTGGGGCTACAACACCATCGGCTTCCTCGCCCCGCACAACGCGTATGCCGCGGGCAGCCGAGGCCAGCAGGTGACCGAGTTCAAGACGATGGTCAAGGCACTGCACGAGGCGGACATCGAGGTGATCCTCGACGTCGTCTACAACCACACCGCGGAAGGGAACGAGTTCGGCCCGACCCTGTGCTTCCGTGGGATCGACAACGCGAGCTACTACCGGTTGGTCGACGGGTCCCCGCAGCACTACTACGACACCACCGGGACCGGCAACAGCCTGCTCATGCGCAGCCCGCATGTCCTGCAACTCATCATGGATTCTCTGCGCTACTGGGTCAGTGAGATGCACGTCGACGGCTTTCGCTTCGACCTCGCCGCGACGTTGGCCCGCCAGTTCCACGAGGTCGACAAGCTGTCCGCCTTCTTCGACCTGATCCAACAGGACCCGGTCATCTCCCAGGTCAAGCTCATCGCCGAGCCCTGGGACGTCGGCGACGGCGGCTACCAAGTCGGCGGCTTCCCGCCACTGTGGACCGAGTGGAACGGCAAGTATCGGGACACCGTGCGGGACTTCTGGCATGGTGAGCCGTCGACTCTGGGGGAGTTTGCCTCGCGGCTGACCGGCAGTAGTGACTTGTATGAGCACTCCTGTCGCAAGCCCATCGCCTCGATCAACTTCGTCACCGCCCATGACGGCTTCACCTTGCGCGACCTGGTGTCCTACAACGAGAAGCACAATGAGGCCAACGGTGAAGACAACAAGGACGGGGAGAGCCACAACCGGTCGTGGAACTGCGGTGTCGAAGGGCCGAGCACCGACCCGGACGTGCTCGCGCTACGAGCCCGCCAAGAGCGGAACTTCATGACCACTTTGCTGCTCTCCCAGGGCGTGCCGATGATCAGCCACGGCGACGAACTGGGCCACACCCAGCAGGGCAACAACAACGTCTACTGCCAGGACAACGAGATTTCTTGGATCAACTGGGATCTTGATGTCACGCAACATTCGCTGCTCGACTTCACCCGCGCCCTGGTTGCCCTGCGACACCGGCACCCGGTGTTCCGGCGGCGGCGATTCTTCGCCGGCTCGGCCGATCATGGCGGTGAGTCCACGATGGGCGACATCTATTGGCTCAAGCCGAACGGTGAGCAGATGACCGAGTCGGACTGGACCGGAGGTGGGGATGCTCACCGGATGGCGGTGTGGCTTAACGGCTCTGCGATCCACGAGCCGGACGCTCGGGGGCGGCGGATCGTCGACGACGACTTCCTCATCCTCTTCAACGCCGCCGATGAGCACCACTTCACCTTGCCCGCGTCGGCATGGGGAGCCCGCTGGCGAGTCGAGGTCGACACCGAGTCCGAAGGCACCTGCGAGGAGGAGGATGCAGCCGCCCCGACGTGGTACCCGGCGAGCAGTGCCGTGCGGGTGGGATCGCGCTCGGTGCTCGCCCTGCGCTGCCCGCGCCCACCGGCTGTTCGTTATGGGGCGACGGCGCCGGGCACCGGCAAGTAACCCCCTGCCCTTCTCCTGGTCCTCCTCCTGGTTCTCCTCCTGGTTCGGGGTATTACCCGGCGTCCAGGCGCCGGGTAATACCCCGAACCAGGAGGGCAGAGGCCAGGAGGGCAGGGATCGGCGGGGGCGGCGTCAGGACTGCTTGATACGGACCATGCCCTCTTGGGCGACGGTTGCGACCAGGCGGCCGTCCTCGGTGAACATCCGGCCGATGCCCAGCCCGCGTCCACCCTGGGCGGACGGGGAGCGAGCGTTGTAGAGGTACCACTGGTCGGCTCGTGCCGGACGGTGGAACCACATCGAGTGGTCGAGGCTGGCTACCCGCAGTCGCTGGTCCGTCCAGTGGATGCCGTGGGTACGCAGTACCGGCTCGAGGAGGGAGTAGTCCGAGGAGTAGGCGAGGATCGCGGCGTGCAGCAGTGGATCGTCCGGCAGCTTCCCGAGGAACCGCATCCACATGTTCTGCAGGGCGTGCGGTTGCGGATCGTCACCACTGCGAAAGTCGCCCTCGACGGTCCGGATCTCGAACGGGCGGCGCCGCCGGAATGCTTCCTGGGGGAGCAGGGCGTCCGCCGTGGCGGCACGCCAGGCCAGAATCTCCGGGGGCGGGACATCTGGCATCTCGTCCATGTGCTCCAGCCCGTCGGCCGGCTCCTGGAAGGACGCGCTCATCGCGAGGATCGGCACCCCATGCTGGATGGCATGCACCCGCCGGGCAGAGAAGGAGCCGCCGTCGCGCATCCGTTCCACGGCGAACTGGATCGGCATCGTGTCGTCACCGGGGCGCACGAAATAGGCGTGCAGGGAGTGGATGGGCCGCGGGGGTGCGCCGGGTGCGGGCTCGATGGTCCGGCCCGCGGCGATGACGCTCTGTGCGAGCACCTGACCGCCGAACACCCGGTTGTGCGGCATCTTCTGGCTCTGTCCGAGGAAGACCGCGACACTCTCGCTACCCATGCTGGGGAAGTCGGCGGGAGCCCTGCCGTCTTTGGGTTTCAGGCTTGTCGTGGCCTCTCCGACCTCCTCGAGTTCGAGGACCCGCAGCAAATCGGCGACGAGTCGGTCGCGGTCAGCATCATGGCCACCTAGGGACTCACTCACCTGCCCGAGCCTAGCGATCGGCGTATGCCGTCAGGGGCGTATGCCGTCAGGGGCGCGGTTGGTCGTGGACGGATGCGACTCGATACCAGTTCCCTCGGTCATGCTGTCCGGCATGAGTCCGTTGTCACTGCTCAGACGAGTGGGTGCGCGCCGGGTCCCGCTGGTCCCGATGACCCCGCGGGAGCAGATGCGTGCCGGATCGTTGACCCGTCGGATCGTCCAACTCCTCATCGGACTCATCCTGTTCGGGGTGTCCATGGCCCTGTTGCTCCTTGCCGGCCTGGGCCTGGAGCCGTGGGGGGTCTTGCATTACGGCCTGATCCAGCACGTCCCACTCTCCTACGGGGAGATGAGTATCGTCGTCTCCTTCGTCGTTCTGCTGCTGTGGGTTCCACTGCGACAGTGGCCTGGCCTGGGCACGATCCTCAACGCGATCATCATCGGGGTCGCCATCGACGCCACTCTGGCGCTCGTCTCCGCGCCGGCTGGGCTGGCCGCACGGATCGGGCTCATGCTCGTCGCCATCATCGGCAACGGGATCGCCGGCGCGCTCTATATCGGCAGCCAGCTCGGCCCGGGTCCGCGTGACGGTCTGATGACCGGTCTGTCCCATCGAACAGGGCGCTCCATCCGGTTGGTTCGCACCCTGCTCGAGGTCAGTGTCCTTGGCGTCGGGTGGCTCCTCGGCGGGATATTCGGGATCGGGACGATTCTGTATGCCGTCCTCATCGGGCCGGTTATCCAGTTCTTTCTGCCGTTGGTCACCGTTCGGGTCACGCCCCCCGGCTGCGATGCGACCGGCGGCTCGAGGTGGGTCCTTCCGACGAGTGA
>JBDIAO010000095.1:0-9701 GCA_039812375.1 Phycicoccus sp.
CGCCCAGCCGGGGGCTGGCTGCGCCCAGCCGGGGGCTGGCTGCGAGCGCCTCACTCGGGCTCAGCGGAGCCGTTCTCGCACGGAGGTAGGTCTTGAGTGGCGGCCTCGAGCCCGTCGTCACCGACAACGTCCAAGAAGACCGATCGCAGCCGTGTCCTCGGAGGTGCCACCGACTCGGGCCCGAAGAGCCGCTCCCGCAGGGGCGCGGTGAGCACCCCGAGCGGTGCTTGGAGGACGTAGCCGTAGGCCAGCGCCATCCCGGTCATCCCTGGGGCCAACGCGAGTCCCACGACGATCACGACGGCCAGGGCTACGGTCCCGGCGCGCGCCCACGGCGTGCTCGGCGTGATGAGGACCCGGAAGGACCGGAAGCGCACCGTGGTGATCATCAGCAGCGCGGGGACTACCGAGACGGCGACCGGCAGGGCCATGTCGAGCCGCTCCGGACCGACCGCCGGGTCGTCGAGGGCGAAGATCGTCGCCATGACCACGGCTGCCGCCCCCGGGCTCGGCAGGCCGATGAAGTATCGCTTGTCTGCGGTGGGGTCCGTGGTGACGTTGAACCGCGCCAGGCGGAACGCGGCGCAGGCGAGCCAGACGAACGCGCCGCACCACGCCAGGGAGGGCCACCCCGGCAGGGCCCAGGTGTGCACCAGCACTGCTGGCGCCACCCCGAACGAGACCAGATCGGCGAGAGAGTCCAGCTGGACGCCGAACGGCGAGGTCGCCCCGACTGCCCGGGCCACGGCTCCGTCGGCGATATCCATGACGATCGCCACCGCGACGAAGACCGCCGCCTCCCGGAAGTACCCGCGGAAGGCGAGCATGACGCAGGTGAGCCCGGACATCATGTTGAGCGTGGTGAAGATGCTGGGCGCGACGACCCGCAGCCGTTCGCGCAGGGGCAGCTGTCGCAGCGAGACGACGTCTACCCCGGTCGGGGAGACCAGGCGCCAGCGCTCCAACCGGCGTCTGCGGTGCGGCGTCCCGCTCGTCGGTGGGCTGGTCATCGCGAGAGCCAGTGGGCGATGACGCTCTCCCCGGCGATCACCCGGGAGCCGGTGCGGGCGAGCAGGTCGGCGTCAGCCGGGACGAAGACGTCCATCCGCGACCCGAACTTCATCAGCCCGATCCGCTGTCCGGTCCGGATCGTGTCACCCTCCCGGACCCGGGTGACGACCCGGCGGGCCATGAGACCCACGATCTGCCGGAAATGAACCCGCCGCACCGTGCCGTGCACGCGTCGCTCGACGGTGAGGTCGGTGCGCTCGTTGAGATGCGCGCTCTCGTGCCGGTATGCCGCGAGCCACTTCCCGGGCCGGTCCACCCGCTCGACCACCGTGCCACCGTACGGCGCCCGGTTGATGTGCACGTCGAAAGCCGACAAGAAGATGCTCACCTGGTGCCAGTCGCCCTCGGGTGCCACCCCGGGCTGACCCGGACCGGCATACATAACCTTCCCGTCCGCCGGGGACAGGACGAGGTCCTCGTCGATCTCCTCCCGGTCGCAGCGCCGGGGTGGGTCGCGGAAGAACAGGGCGACGGCGGCAGGCACTGTGAGCAGCGCCAGCCCGGCCCGCCACCGTCCTGCAGCCAGGGCCGCACCCGCTGGGAGGGCGGCAACGGTGACTGCCGGAGCGGCCTCACGGTCGATGGTGACCATGCGTGGTGCAATGTCCCTTCGTGACCGACCTGCGGATGTGATCGCTCACCCTACCGGGAGGAGTGGCTCCGCTGACCTGGTGAGGGAAGGTGACACTGACCCCGACCGGGGCATGTGCCGGCGGCTGACCCCGCCCAGAGCACGCGCCGGTAGCGAAATAGGATCGAGGACATGGCAGCGGTTGTGGTGGACGGCGCACGCCGGACCTTCGGCACCCTCACCGCACTGGACGGGGTGAGTTGGAGCGCCGACGTCGGGCAGATCACCGCAGTCCTAGGACCCAACGGCGCCGGGAAGACGACGACCGTCGAGTGCCTTGAGGGGCTGCAGCGGCTCGACGCCGGCCAGGTCCGGGTGCTCGGCACCGATCCCTGGGGTGCCGGCGACGAGCACCGGGCCAGGGTCGGGGTGATGCTCCAGGACGGCGGGCTGCCGATGATGAGCGCACCGGTGCCGCTACTGCGGCACCTTGCCGCGCTGTATGCCGCCCCGGCCCCCGTGGACGATCTGGTCGCGCGACTGGGCATCGATCAGTTCGCGCGCACCAGGGTGCGGCGTCTGTCCGGGGGGCAGCGGCAACGCCTGGCCCTGGCGGCCGCGCTCGTCGGGCGCCCCGAGGTCCTCTTCCTGGATGAGCCGACCGCCGGCCTGGACCCCCATGCCCGGCTGGACGCCTGGGACCTGGTCACGCAGACCGCCGCCGCAGGTGCCTGCGTCGTCGTCACGACCCACTCCTTTGAAGAGGCCGAGCGGCTCGCCGACCGGATCGTCATCATGGCCCGGGGTCGGGTGCTCGCCGAGGGGACTGTCGCCCAGGTGGCCGGCGACTCCCTTGAGGAGCGCTACTTCGCGCTGACCGGCAGGGAGTCGCGATGACCGGCACAGCCACCCCCCGTCGAGCCGCTCCCGCCACTGCCCGGATCATCGCCCAGGGACGCTTCGAGGCGGGCAACCTGCTCCGCAACGGTGAGCAACTGGTTGTCTCGGTCATCCTGCCCGCGATGGCCCTGGTTGGGCTGACCCTGATGCCATTCCCGGACCTCGGCTCGCACGCCCGCATCGACGTCGCCGCCCCCGGCGCGCTGGCTCTCGCGGTGGCGTCCACGGCCTTCACCGGCCAGGCGATCGGGACCGGGTTCGATCGACGCTACGGAGTGCTTCGCCTGCTCGGCACCACTCCACTCGGCCGGAGCGGGCTGCTGCTCGGCAAGGCGATCTCGGTGGGCGTCATCCTCGCCACCCAGGTACTCGTCCTCGGCGGTCTCGCCCTCGCCATGGGCTGGCGACCATCCCCGGCCGGCATTCTTCCGGCCCTGCTCGGGCTCGTCTTGGGCTCACTGGCGTTCGTCATGCTGGCCCTGCTCCTGGCTGGGACGTTGCGCCCGGAGGCGGTCCTGGCTCTGGCCAACCTGCTTTGGGTCCTCTTCCTCGGGCTCGGTCTTATGCTCCCCACGAACCGGCTGCCCGCTGCCCTCGGACCGGTTGCGGCATACCTGCCCTCAGGGGCCCTAGGAGACGGGTTGCGAGCCGCCCTCCTCGACGGGGCCTGGCCCTGGACGCAGTTCCTCGTCCTCCTCGCGTGGGCTGTCGTGGCCGGGCTGCTCGCCCGCCGGTTCTTCCGCTTCTCCGAGTAGGCGGGCCCTTCTCAGAGCTGGCCGGCCGGTCAGTTCATCGCGTCGGTGAGAGACGCGAAGGTGACCCCACGCTCCAGGAGCTGCGGCAGCGCCGTCGCGTATCCCGCAGCGGTTCCGCGCCCGGGTTGGTTGAAGTGGCTGATGACCACGTCACCGGGTCGCACTCCGGACAGGGTCTGGGCCACCTGCCCGGCGGTGAACGTGGCGCCCGCGTCGCCGTTGACCGAAAAGCCGGCAACGGGCTGCCCCAGGTCGAGCGCGATCGCCGCGCCGATGTCGTCAGTGTGCGCGGTCCCCGGCCGGAACCAGCGCGGCCCGTGCCCGATCTGCGTGGTGAACCACGCCACCCCACCGGCCAGCTCATCGTAGATCTCGCCGACGTTCGCCGTGCCGGCGATGCCATAGGCCGCTCGGCCGTCCACCGACAGCGGCACATGCCGCACGCCGTGGTTGGCGACCTCGAGGAGCGGGTCCGCGGCAAGTTCGGCGGCCAGCCCGGGGTTGGCAGTGATCCAGCGGCTGTTGAGGAACAAGGTGGCGGGCACCTGGTGCCGACGCACAGTGCTGATGAGCGCCTCGTCGTACCCCGAGCCGTTCGGGCCGCCGCACGCATCGAAGGTGAGCACCACCGCTGTCGACGGCGTGCGGCTGACCACCCCGGTGACGCTCGTGCCCCACTGACTGGGGGCGCGGCCGGAATACCGGGCGATGATGCTCTCCCTGCTCTCCAGGGGAGCAGGCAGGGACGCCGACGCGGACGGCGAGGGCGACGGGGACGGGGACGGGCTCGTGGTGTCCGTGGGAGAGGGCGTCGGTGTGCCAGTCTGCTGCGCGGGGCTGCGGGTCGGGGTCGTCGAGCCCGCCGCTGTGCCCGCCTCCCGACCGCACCCGGCCAGGCCGGCGCCGAGGATCACCCCGAGCACGGCACGCCGCGACGTCGCGGCGTCGAAGGGCCGGTCAGAACTCGTCACCATGATCGCTGCAGGCCGCTTCCCGGCCCCCGTGCGGACCGGAACCTCGAAGGCTCGTACCCTGCTGTCCATGAGTATGCCCGACACCTCACCGACGGGCACCCTGGCCCGAGCCCGGACCACGGCGGAGGCGAGCCTGCGGCGGGTGCTGCCGCACCGCCTGCTCCCCCTGATCCTGCTGGTCAACGCGATCTGCCAAGGGCTCATCGTCGTCACCGGGGGCCTCGTGCGGCTCACCGGGAGCGGGCTGGGCTGCCCGACCTGGCCACAGTGCGTGCCCGGCTCCTACGTCCCGGTCCAGCAGCAGGCCCAGGGGTTCCACAAGTTCATCGAGTTCGGTAACCGCACCCTCACCGGGGTGCTCCTCGTCGCCGCGGTCGCCGCGGTCGTCGCGGTAGTGCTGTGGACCCCTACCCGCCGGGACCTGAAGATCGCGACGAGCACTGTCGTCGCCGGGGTCATCCTCCAGGCCGTTCTCGGTGGCGTCACCGTCCTCGTCGGGCTTCACCCGATCACGGTCGCCGGGCACTTCCTGCTCTCCGCGGTCCTGGTCGCCGTCGCCACCTTCGCGTATGCCGTGCGCTCGGCGCCGCTGTCGGACAGCTACCGGGTGCCGCTGCTGGTGCGCCGGCTGGCGTTCGGCACCTGCGCCGTCGGTGCCGTCGTGTTGGTGCTCGGCACGCTCGTCACCGGCTCCGGGCCGCACTCCGGGGATGCCCAGGCTCCAGCCCGATTCGGACTCGACCCCAGGGCGATCTCGTGGCTGCACGCCGACACTGTCATGCTCTTCGTCGGCCTCGTCGTGGCCACCTGGGTCGCGGTCCGGCTCACCGCGGACCACCCGAGCGCGAGCAGGGCGTGGGGAGCCACACTCCTGGTCACCCTCGGCCAGGGTGTGGTCGGCTACACCCAGTACTTCACCAGTCTGCCTGCGGTCCTGGTCCTGGTGCACATGCTCGGCGCAGTCCTGCTCGTCGTCGCCCTCACCTACGGCATGGTGATGTTGCGCCGTCCGCTGGGCGCCGGGCTCTCTCACGGCGGCCCGCAGGTCGAGGGTCAGTACAGCGGCAGGTGGAGCAGCGGGTCCACGGCCACGGCGAGGAAGACAACCGTCACGTAGGTGATCGAGTAGTGGAACAGCCGCATCGGCTTGAGCACGGACACGCGCGCACCGGCCTTGGCCAGGCGGAGCAGCCGGTGCGCCTCGAAGAGGAACAGGGCACCGGAGGCGACCGCGGCGATCGCGTAGACCCACCCCATGGACGCAACGGGAACCAGCGCGAGCGAGACCAGCACCATCGCCCACGTGTAGGCCACGATCTGCCGGGCCACCTCGACCGGGCCGTGCAGGGTCGGCAGCATGGGGACGTGAGCGTTGGCGTAGTCGTCCCGGAAGGCCATCGACAGCGGCCAGTAGTGCGGCGGGGTCCAGAAGAAGATCACGAGGAAGAGCAGGACCGCGGGCCAGCCCACGCTCCCGGTCACCGCCGACCAGCCGATGAGCACGGGCATGCAGCCGGCCGCTCCGCCCCAGACGATGTTCTGCGCGGTGCGGCGCTTGAGGATCATCGTGTAGCCCACGGCATACATCAGGATCGCGGCGAGTGAGAGTGCTGCGGACAAGACGTTGACCAGGAGCAGGAACCACACCGTGGAGACGACCGTGAGCACCCCGCCGAAGATGACCCCCGCACGCGGGGTGATCTCCCCGGTGGCCATCGGCCGCTTCTGGGTGCGGTGCATGACGGCGTCGATGTCGCGGTCGTAGACGCAGTTGAACGTGTTCGCCGCCCCCGCGGAGAGGATGCCACCGATGAGGGTCGCCGCGACGAGCCACAGTGACGGCACGCCCCTTTGAGCGAGGAACATCACCGGCACCGTCGTGACCAGGAGCAACTCGATGATCCGCGGCTTGGTCAACGAGACATAGTTGCCTACCGTGTGCCGCCAAGAGCGCGCCGGGGACGCCTGGGCCGGCGTCGAGACGGCATGTGAGGTCACAGGGCACCAGTTCCGGGACGAGGACAGGATTCATCGGAGTCTAACCCGGCCAGGGCCTGAGCCCCCGCTGCGTCGATAGAGTGGCAGATGCCACACCGAGTCGTCGTGCCCACGTGTCGGCCGCACGGCTCCGCGCAGACCCGACGATCCCGACGACCCCGACGACCCTCGGAGAAAAGGTCACCTCCTGTGAGCCCCACCCCCCGCACCCCGACCCGCCACCGCTCGTCCGACTTGGCCCCGCCGCGGGCGAGTACGGCCGGTTGGGGCCCGATCGACGTGCGTGCCGTCGACACCGCCCGGGTCCTTGCCGCCGACGCGGTGCAGAAGGTGGGCAACGGCCATCCCGGAACCGCGATCAGTCTCGCGCCGGTTGCCTACCTGCTGTACCAGAACGTGATGACCCACGATCCGGCCGACCCGCACTGGCTCGGCCGGGACCGGTTCGTGCTGTCCTGCGGACACTCCTCACTCACCCAGTACATCGAGCTCTACCTCTGCGGCTACGGTCTGGAGCTGGCCGATCTGCAGGCCTTGCGGACCTGGGGCTCGCTCACCCCGGGCCACCCGGAGTACCGGCACACCGACGGCATCGAGATCACCACCGGCCCGCTCGGATCGGGCCTGGCCACCGCGGTCGGGATGGCGATGGCCCAGCGCCGGCAGCGGGGCCTGTTCGACCCCGACGCCGCACCGGGGACCAGCCCGTTCGACCACCACGTCTGGGTCATCGCCTCCGACGGTGACCTCATGGAGGGGGTCAGCGCCGAGGCGTCCTCGCTCGCCGGGCACCAGGAGCTCGGCAACCTCACTGTCGTCTACGACGCGAACCAGATCTCCATCGAGGACGACACCGACATCTCGTTCAGCGAGGACGTCGCCGCGCGGTATGCGGCATACGGCTGGACCGTCGTCGACGTCGACTGGCGCCGCAACACTGATCCCGCGGGCACCGCGGACTACGTCGAGGACGTCGACGCGCTCCTGGCGGCCCTGACCGCGAGCCGCAGTTCGGCCCGGCCCACCCTCATCCGATTGCACACCGTCATTGCCTGGCCGTCGCCGACGAAGCGGGGCAGCGGCGCTTCACACGGGTCAGCGCTCGGGGCGCAGGAGGTGGCCAGCCTCAAGGAGGTCCTCGGCTTCGACCCGGCGGAGTCATTCCAGGTGGCTCCCGAGGTGCTCACCCACGCCCGCAAGGTCAAGGCCCGCGGCCAGGGCGCGCATACGGCGTGGGACACGAGGTATGCCGCCTGGCGCAAGGCCCAGCCCGAGCGCGCCGCTCTGCTCGACCGGGTCGTCGCCGGTGACCTGCCGGAACGGTTCACCAGCGTGCTGCCGACCTGGCCGGCCGACCCGAAGGGCATCGCGACCCGGGTTGCCTCCGGCAAGGTCCTGGCCGCACTCGCCCCGGTCATGCCCGAGCTGTGGGGCGGCTCAGCCGATCTCGCCGGGTCGAACAACACGACGATGCCCGGCGAGCCGTCGTTCATCCCCACCGATCGGCAGACCCGCGAGTGGAGCGGCAATCCCTACGGGCGGACGCTGCACTTCGGGATCCGGGAGAACGCCATGGGGATGATTCTCAGCGGAATCGCCCTGGAGGGATTGACCCGGCCCTACGGCGGGACCTTCCTGGTCTTCTCCGACTACATGCGACCGGCGGTGCGCCTGGCGGCGCTCATGCAGCTGCCGGTCACTTATGTGTGGACACACGACTCCATCGGTCTGGGTGAGGACGGCCCGACCCACCAGCCGATCGAGCAGCTCGCCGCACTGCGGGCCATGCCCGGTCTGCACATCGTCCGTCCCGCGGATGCGAACGAGACCGCGCAGGCGTGGGCGCAGATCCTGCGCAACGGCGTCCCGGCGGGACTGTGTCTGTCGCGGCAAGCGCTGCCGGTGATCGATCGCACCACCCACGCCCCGGCAAGTGGGGTCACACGCGGCGGCTACATCCTCATCGACGGCGGGCCCGACGGCACTGAGGAACCCGAGGTCATCGTCATCGCCACCGGATCCGAGGTGTCCGTGGCCCTGGCCGGTCGGCTCCTCCTCGAACAAGCCGGCATCCGCACCAGGGTGGTTTCGCTGCCGTGCCGGGAGTGGTTCGACGCCCAGCCCGACGACTACCGCAGCACCGTCCTGCCGCGCGACGTGCGTGCCCGAGTGAGCATCGAAGCTGGCGTCGGGCAAGGCTGGCGCGACCTCGTCGGCGACGCCGGCCGGATCATCAGCATCGAGCACTTCGGTGCCTCGGCGGACGCCGCCACCGTCTTCCGCGAGTTCGGGTTCACTCCGCAGGCCGTGTTCCAGGCCGCCAAGGAGTCGCTCCGGACAGTCCGAGCATGACCACCGTGGTTCAACCATGAGCACGGACCATCTGGCGGACCTCGCTGCGCAGGGTGTCTCGATCTGGCTTGAGCACCTCTCCCGGGAGCAGCTGACCTCGGGCAGCCTGGCCGTCCTGGTCCGGGACTACCACGTCACCGGGGTGACGACGAACCTGTCGATCGTCCAGGCGGCACTGACCCACGAAGAGGCCTACGCCGACGCACTCACCGAACTCGCGCGCAGCGGCGCGAGCGCCGAGGAGGCCCTCCGGGTGATCGTCATCCAAGACGTCAGGGACGCCTGCGACCTGCTCGCACCCGTCTTCGAGGCGACCGGAGGTGCCGACGGGCGAGTGTGCATCGAGGTGGATCCGCGACTGGCCCGCGACTCCGACGCCACCATCGGACAGGCCCTGGAGCTGGCCCGGACGGTCGGACGACCCAATGTCCTGATCACCGTCCCGGCCACCCTGGCCGGCCTGTCGGCGATCACCGAGATCCTGGCACACGGGGTGAGCGTCAATGCCACGCTGATCTTCTCGCTCACCCGCTACCGGGCCGTCATGCACGCCTTCCAGGCCGGGCTGGAGCAGGCCCGAACCCACGGCCACGATCTGGGCGGCATCCACTCAGTCGCCTCGTTCTTCATCTCCTGGGTGGACACCGAGGTTGATGCCCGGCTCGCCGCGGTCACCGGCGAGGCAACCGCCCAAGCGCAGGAGCTGCGGGGCCGGGCAGCGATTGCCAACGCCCGCCTGGCCTACCGGGCCCACAAGGAGGCCTTCGCCACCGCCCGGTGGGAGTCCCTCGCGGCCGCAGGAGCCTCTCCACAGCGCCCTTTGTGGGCGTGCACGTCGGTCAAGGACCCCGCGTACCCGGATACTCGCTATGTCACCGAGCTGATCGCTGCGGGAACGGTCACCGCCGCGCCGGAGGCTACTGTGCGGGCGGTGGCCGATCACGGCGAGATCTGTGGGGACACGGTGCGCGGGACGTATGCCGCGTCCGAGGACGTGCTCGACGGCCTTGCCCGACTGGGGATCGACTACGCCGACGTCACCGACACCCTCGAGAACGAGGGGATCGCGAAGTTTGAGAA
>JBDIAO010000096.1:0-9679 GCA_039812375.1 Phycicoccus sp.
TGCCGCTGCTGCGGTGCCACTGCTGCGTGCCACTGCTGCGTGCGACTCCGTCGTGACACTGCCATGCTGGGTCGATGGACGACGCTGTGCGCCGGTTCGCCAACCCTCCCGCCGCCTCGGTTGTTGGTGTCCCTCACACGGGAGTAAGGGTTCGCCGGGCCGAACCGGGCGATGTCTTCTCCCTGGCCGCACTGACCATGCAATGCGACCACGAGGGCGGCGCCGTGCTTGAACCTGGGTTTCTCACCACGTATGCCGACGCCTGGCTGGCCGACCCGGACCAGGTCGCCTTCGTCGCGCTTGCCGGAGACGGTCGCCCACTGGGCATGGTCACCGCGCACCTGGTCACAACGCTGCCCCGGTCACGCCGTCCGGTCTCCCGCTGGATGGACGTCTCGTTGCTGTTCGTCACCCCCGATGCCCGCGGGCACGGTCTGGGGACGGCCCTGATGCAGACCCTGCTCGCCTGGGCTCGCGCCCACGCCGTGGTCCGTGTCCAGGTGAGCACCCCAGGCAGCCGGCGCCTGTTCACCCGCGTCGGATTCCGCTCGCCGGGGCAGGATCTGCTGTCCCACGAGATCACCCCGGATCGCAGGAGCACCACCGGGGGGTGAGCTGGCGGCATACCCTGTAGCGCATGACCGACACCGAGGCGCCGGAGAGCTTCCCCGGCGAGGGCGACGGCTTCGAGCGGCTGTGGACCCCACACCGGATGGTCTATGTCAAGGGTGAGCGACCCGACCCCAACGCCGGTGACGGATGCCCCTTCTGTGTGGCACCAGCCAGAAGCGACGCGCAGGGCCTGGTCATCCACCGGGGCGAGCTGTGCTATGCCGTGTTGAACCTCTTCCCCTACAACCCTGGGCACCTCCTGATCTGCCCCTATCGGCATGTGCCGCTCTATCTCGACCTGACCGACGAGGAGACTGCCGAGTTCACCGCGCTGACCAAGGCAGCTCTGCGTGCCGTCACCACCGCCAGCACACCCGCCGGCTTCAACATCGGGATGAACCAAGGCTCCGTGGCCGGGGCCGGGGTGGCTGCCCACCTGCACCAGCACATCGTCCCGCGCTGGGACGGCGACGCCAACTTCCTGCCCATCATCGCGCGCACCAAGGCACTGCCCGAGCTTCTGGAGGACACCCGCCGCCGGATCGCCGCCTCCTGGCCCCCTCCTCCCACGATTTCGGGATGATCCCGAAACAGGGGCGAGACCCCGGAAGGTTTCCGGGGTCTCACCGCAAGTTCGGGATGATCCCGAAATCGTGAGGCGGGGTCAGTGGGTGGCGTGTTTGGCGTTGCTCTCCAGTTGCTCGCGCGCAAGACGATCAGGCATCGGGTCATAGCCTCGCAGCTCCCGGGTGAACGTCCCAGTGCCGTGCGCCAGGGAGCGCAACACGATCGCGTAGTCGAGCAACTCCAACTGGGGGACGGTTGCGGTGAGGACGCTGCGGCCGTCGACGTCAGCCGGTTCAGTGCCGACGATCTGCCCTCGCCGGGTCCCGACATCGGTCATTACCGGACCGAGGTAATCATCGTCAACGGTCACCTGGATCATGTCGATCGGCTCGAGCAGGGCCATCGTCTCGGCGGAGGCAAGCTCGCGTAGCGCCAATCCGGCAGCGGTCTGGAAGGCGACGTCGCTGGAGTCAACGGAGTGCGCCTTTCCGTCTGTCAGAGTGACCTTGACGTCGACGACTGGCCAGCCGGCGAGCAGTCCCTTGGCGAGCTGGGCGTGGGTCCCCTTCTCGACGCTGCCGATGAACTGCCTCGGGACGGCACCACCGACGACAACCTCGTGGAACTCGTTGCCGTTGCCGCGTGGCAACGGCTCCATCGTCATGTGGACCACGGCGAACTGACCGTGCCCCCCGGACTGCTTGACGTGACGCCCTTGGGCACTGGCCCGGCCGGTCGCAGTCTCGCGCAGCGCCACCGCAACCTGCACCTTGTCGACCGAGACGTTGTAGCGCTCCTTGAGGCGAGCCAAGGTGAGGTCGAGGTGCGCAGGACCGGTGGTCCACAGCACGACCTGACCGGTTGCCTGGACATGCTCGATCCGCAAGTTCGGATCCTCGGCCGCGATCTCCCGGAACGCAGCCGGCATCCGGTCCTCGTCGGCACGGGTCGACGGGACGACTGCCGCGGGGAGCAGGGCATCGGGCAGTGCCCACGGGGTGACGAGCAGTGGCTGCGCTGGGTCGGACAAGGAGTCGGAGGTCTGTGCCGTGCCGAGCTTGGACACGACGACCACCTCCCCGGCGATCGCCTGGCTCTTGGGCAGCAGCTCTCCGTCGGCGGGGGCGCCGACCGCGCCGGGGCGGGTGTCCTCGTCGTGCCCGGCGTGGCCCTCACCGGTGGCTGCCTCGAAGCGGTCGAGGTGACCAGAGACGTGTACCGGTCGGTCAGCATACAAAGTCCCGGAAAAGATGCGGACCAGGGAGAGGTGCCCGAGATAGGCGTCACTGCGGGTGTGCACGACCTCGGCGACGAGGGGACCGGCGGGGTCTGCGGTCACCCGCACGGCATCCCCACCGTCGACCGGGGTGACAGTGGGCAGGGCGTGCAGCCCCGGGTGCGGGAAGCCGACAGCGATGAGGTGGGCGATGACCCCGACACCAGCTCCGGTCTCGGCCGAGGCCGGCAGGACCGGGTGGAAGCTACCGTGGGCCACGGCCGTGAGCAGCGCCGGTTCGAGGCTGTCGAATCCGATCTCCTCGCCCTCGAGATAACGGTCCATGAGGGTGTCGTCCTCGGACTCCTCGATGATCCCCTCGATGAGCGGACCACGGTGGGTGTCGAAAGCCGTGGCGTGCTCGGGTCCGGCTTCGCGCACGGTACGTTCCCCGCCGTGGCTGTAGTCGTGAATCTCGCCGAGGAGAAGATCGGCCAGTGACGAGACCGCACCAGCGCTGCCGGCCACCGGAACCCCGAGCGGGTGCACCCCGGAGCCGAAGTGAGCCCGACAGTCGGCCAGGGTCGCCGCGAAGTCCGCATCGCGTGCGTCGAGCTGGGTGATCACGACGGCCCGCGGCATCCCGACGACCGCGCACTCGTGCCACAGCGACCTCGTCGTCGCATCCACGCCGTCGGCGGCAGAGACGACGAAGAGCGCCGCATCGGCGGCCCGCAGCCCGGCACGCACCTCCCCAACGAAGTCCGGGCTGCCCGGAGCATCGAGGAGCGTGACGACCACGCCCTGGCCGGCAACGGTCATCGCGCGCAGCCCGGTGCTCCGCTCCGGCTCGCCCCGGGGGACCGGCCCACCAGCGAACGCCACACCGAGCCGATCGAACAGCGCCGACTTGCCGGCCCCACTCGGGCCGACGAGGACCACGTTGCGAATGACCTCGACAGAGGCGACGGACGGGGCGAGGCGGGCGTTCTGGCTCATGCCCCCCACCTTGTCGTGCCGACGTCCTCGACACAACTCCGGCCCAGGCGGCGCGGTGCGCTCCCGTGATCCGTCCGGGACAGACGACACCTCAAGGTCCCGGCCCTGAACCCGCGACTCATCTAGGCTGACGCCACCATGCTCAACCGATACGCGCGCGCCTTCTTCACCAAGGTGTTCACTCCCGTCGCCGTGCTCTTGCTCCGGCTCGGGATCAGCCCGGACGTCGTCACCGTCGTCGGCACCCTCGGAGTGTGCTTCGGCGCGTTGGCCTTCTATCCGCGGGGGGAGTTCCTCGTCGGGACCCTCGTCATTACCGCGTTCGTCTTCAGCGACACGATCGACGGGGTCATGGCCCGCCGCTCGGGCCGCTCGAGCACCTGGGGCGCGTACCTGGACTCCACTCTCGATCGGGTGGGAGACGCCGCGATCTTCGGTGGCCTCGTACTGTGGTATGCCGGGGCCGGCGAGAACGCCGTCATGGCCGGTCTCGCGCTCTCCTGCCTTATCTTGGGCAGCGTCGTCTCATATGCCAAGGCTCGAGCCGAAGGGCTCGGGATGACCGCGAACGTGGGGATCGCCGAACGTGCTGATCGCCTGGTCGCCGTTCTCGTGACCACCGGTCTGGTCGGTTGGTTCCTCCCTGAGATCGTCCTCGCCGTCGTCCTCGCGCTGCTGGCTCTGGCGAGCCTGGTGACCGTCTTCCAACGCATCCTCGAGGTCCGCAGGCAGGCGGTCGAGCGGGCATGAAGATCAAGCGGGCATGAAGGTTCTCCCCCCTGCTGCCCGGCAGGCGGCCGAGATCGCCGGCTTCCGGATCGGGTGGCGTGCCGTGCGTCTCCTCCCCGAGCGTGCGGCCTATGCCCTCTTCGACCGAATCGCTGACCTCACTGTCGCCCGTGGCGGCGCCACCCGCCTCCGGGCGAACTACGCCCTGATCCGCCCGGACCTGGACGCGCAGGCACTCGATGAGCTCGTCAAGGCAGGGATGCGGGCCTACCTGCGGTACTACTGTGAGGCGTTCCGGCTGCCCACCCTGAGTTCGGCCCAGCTGGCCGAGCGAGTGCGCGCCGAGGGCGACGAACCGCTCAGAACCATCGTCGCTGCCGGCGGGTCAGTCGTGTGCTTTCTGGCGCACATGGGTAACTGGGACCTCGCCGGCGCCTGGGGAACCGTGCACCTGGCCCCAGTGACCACGGTCGCGGAGCGCCTTGAGCCGGAGGTGGTTTACGAAGAGTTCCTCGCCTTCCGGGAAGGGCTGGGCATGACGATCCTGCCGCTCACCGGCGGCCCCCCGGTGTTCCCCGCCTTGCGGGCCGCAGCCCGCCGTCCGGGCCTGATCCCGTTGCTCGCCGACCGCGACCTCACGTCGCGGGGTGTGACGGTTTCCCTATGCGGGCACCCAGCCCGAATGGCCGCTGGGCCAGCCGCGCTCGCCCTCGCCGAGGGACGCCCGCTCGTGCCGGTCTCGATCCGGCACGAGCGCCGTGGAACCGGGTGGGGGATCGCCGTCACGTTCCACGACCCCGTCGACGTGCCGACCACCGGACCAACGGCACAGCGAGTACAGGCCATGACGCAGTCCTGCGCCGACGTTCTCGGGCAGGTCATCGCGACCAGCCCCGCCGACTGGCACATGTTGCAACGCGTCTTCGTCGCCGACCTCGACCCGGTGCCAGGGTACGGCCGGCCCCAGGACGAGGAGCAGACGTGAGGATCGGGATCGTCTGCCCCTACTCCTTCGACGTACCCGGGGGAGTGCAGTTCCACGTCCGTGACCTCGCACAGCACTTCCTGGGTCAGGGCCACGACGTTTTCGTCCTCGCCCCAGCCGAGGAGGAAGACGGTATGCCGCCCTGGTTCACCTCGTGCGGGCGGGCCGTCCCGGTGCCCTACAACGGATCCGTGGCCAGGTTGACCTTCGGCCCGCTCACCTCGGCTCGGGTCGGACGCTGGATGGAGGGCCACGACTTCGATGTCGTTCACATCCACGAGCCCGTCACCCCAAGTGCGTCAGTCCTGGCGTTGTGGACCGCCACGGCGCCGGTCGTCGCCACCTTCCACACGGCCACGCTGCGCTCCCGGGCCATGCACGCTGCGCACCCTCTGCTGCGCCCGTCGCTGGAGAAGATCCGGGCTCGGATCGCGGTGAGCGAGGATGCCCGGCGCACGGTCCTGACCCACCTCAAGGGAGACTGTTACGTCATCCCCAACGGTGTCGACGTCGCCCGGTTCGGCTCGGCGACGACGGATCCTCGATTCGCCGGAACACCGGACCGCCCGACCATCGCCTTCCTCGGGCGGATCGACGAGCCGCGTAAGGGCCTGCACGTCCTGCTCGCTGCGCTGCCCGATGTGCTCGCCCAGCATCCGGGCACCCGGGTCCTCGTCGCCGGGCCCGGCGACCTTGAGAGTGCCCGGGAGTCGCTACCGCCGGCGTTGCGAGGCTGCGTCGAGTTCCTCGGCCTGGTCAGCGAGGAGGACAAGGCAGCGTTGATGCACTCAGCCACGCTCTATGTCGCGCCGCACACCGGCGGTGAGAGCTTCGGGATCGTCCTCATCGAGGCGATGGCAGCCGGAGCACCCGTGCTCGCCAGCGAGCTCTCTGCCTTCGTCGACGTCCTCGGCCGACCTCCGGCCGGGGCAACCTTCGCGGTCGCGGACAGCGCCGAACTCGCCCACGGCATACGTCGACTGCTCGCCGACCCCGACCAGCGACGCCGGCTCACCGCTGCGGGCCGGCACCGGGCCGCAGCCTTCGACTGGTCCGTCGTTGCCGACCAGGTGATGGCTGTCTATGAGACGGCGATCGCGAGCAGCACGGCGATACCCGATGAATCGACACTGCCCCAGGGGCTGTGGGCTCGGCTGGTCCGGCTCCCCAACCGCGGGGGGGAACACTGATGGTCGACGTCGACTTCTGGGTCGCGCTCCTGGCCGTGATCGCCGTTGTCATCGCAGCCGGCTGGTATCTGTCATATTCCGCGGCCCGGCTCGACCGGCTGCACGCCAAGGCGGAGGGGTCGCTGTCCGTCCTCGACGCCCAGTTGATCCGTCGGGCCGAGTCGAGTCTCGAGCTGGCCACAAGCGGAAGCCTGGATCCGGCCAGTGCGCTCCTGGTCGCCGACGCCGCCACCGCTGCCCTCGAGCGCCACCCCAGCCAACCCGTCGGCGAGGACCCCCTGGACGGCCAGCACTTCGGCGGGTTCGAAGGGGTCGAGACCGACCTCACCCGCGCCCTGTGCGCTGCCCTGACCGTCGAGACCGTCGCTGCTGTGCACGCCTCAGGTGAGGACTCGCCCGGTGTCGACGCCCTCGACCGGGTGCGTGCTTCCGCGCTGCGAGTGCAGATGGCACGGCGCTTCCACAACGAGGCCGTTCGCGAGGTGCGCCGGGTGCGAGCCAAGCGTGTCGTCCGGGCCTTCCACCTTGCCGGACATGCCGCACTGCCCGAGCCGGTCCTCTTCGACGACGACCTTCCCGGGCAGTGAGCGGCAGCGTTTTCGAGTCTGGTCCAACAACTATGCTGACGGGCAGTACCGAGCCCACGAAGGACCCTCATGACCTCCACCACCCCTAGTACTCCCACGAGCAGTACTCCCACGAGCACCGGCACGACTATGGTCAAGCGCGGCATGGCCGAGATGCTCAAGGGCGGCGTCATCATGGACGTCGTCACCCCGGATCAAGCGAAGATCGCCGAGGACGCCGGAGCCGTGGCCGTCATGGCACTCGAACGGGTTCCTGCGGACATCCGCGCCCAGGGTGGGGTGTCTCGGATGAGCGATCCGGACATGATCGAGGGGATCATTGCCGCAGTGTCGATCCCGGTCATGGCCAAGGCGCGGATAGGCCATTTCGTCGAGGCGCAGGTGCTCCAGGCGCTCGGGGTCGACTACGTCGACGAGTCCGAGGTCCTCACCCCGGCGGACTATGCCCACCACATCGACAAGTGGGCCTTCACGGTGCCCTTCGTGTGTGGCGCAACGAACCTCGGCGAGGCACTGCGTCGGATCACCGAGGGCGCGGCGATGATCCGCTCCAAGGGCGAAGCCGGAACCGGCGACGTGTCGAACGCCACGACCCACATGCGCGCCATCCGCGCCGAGATCAACCGACTGCGCTCGATGCACCCCGACGAGCTCTACGTGGCCGCCAAGGAGCTCCAAGCACCCTACGACCTGGTCAAGGAGGTGGCGATCGCCGGCAAGCTCCCCGTCGTCCTCTTCACTGCCGGGGGGATCGCCACCCCGGCCGATGCGGCGATGATGATGCAGCTCGGCGCTGAGGGTGTCTTCGTCGGTTCGGGCATCTTCAAGTCCGGCAACCCCGCTGAGCGAGCAGCGGCCATCGTCAAAGCCACGACCTTCTATGACGATCCCGCAGTGATCGCGGACGTCTCGCGCGGCCTCGGCGAGGCAATGGTCGGCATCAACGTCGATGACATCCCGGTCCCGCACCGGCTCGCCGAGCGCGGTTGGTAACCAGCCTTGACCCAGGGACCGGCTGAGCGCACCCAGGGGCCAGCCGGGCCGCGAAGCGCGCCGTCGCCGTGTCCTGTGGCGGCAGGCCTCCAATAGCTACCTGTCAGTAGGCCTGTGTCGGGTTGCCCGCTCCGTTGCTAGGCTCTGCTTGTCGTTCTGACCGGCAGGAGGCATGACGATGGGGATCCGGCGCATACTTGGGGTAGGGCTCGTGGCTCTGGGCCTGTCCGCGACTCTCACCGCACCAGCGCTGGCCGAGGAACCTGCACCGATGACGCGGATCGCAGACCGTTCCTATCCGGGGATCCAGATGATTCTCAACCAGTACGGCGCCACTGTCGTCGTGCCGGTTCCCGAGATCACCAACGCCGCCTCCGCGTCACTCGAAGATCAGATCACCCGACAGGTCAACTCGGGGGTCATCCCGCAGACCCAGGAGGCCGTCATCGAGGCCCTGGTCAAGGAGATCACCGCCAACCCGCTCACCTATCTCACCCCGTCTGCTCAGACCCGCTCGACCAACGCCCAGATCGGCATGCTGGGGACCGGCTTCGTGGTCACCCCGGACGGCATAATCCTCACGGCCGCACACGTGGTGTCCATGAGTGACTCCGAACTCAAGCAGGCCATCGCGAAAAACGGCTTGCAGAAGTTCGTCGAGGAGGACATCAAGAGCTTCCAGAGCAGCGAGGGCGGGTCCGGGGCAACCTTCACCCAGGACCAGCAGCAACGCCTCGCCCAAGCCATCGCCGTGTTCAATGCGAACTTCATGAACCTGTCGGACATCCAGCAGCAGGTCTCCGTGCGCCTCGGTGTCTCCGACAAGGTCGGTGGCAAGACCGGCGACCTCCGTCCAGTGGAGGTCATCAGCGTGGGTCAGTCATACCCCGACAAGGACTTCGCGATCCTCAAGGTCGAGGGCCTCGAGAACCTGCCGACGATCCCCGTCGGCGACGACTCCCAGGTCGTGGCGGGAACGACCTTCTATGTGGCCGGGTTTACTGGGGCCTCCACCTTCTTCCCCGGCGCCTCGGAGGATGCCATCAACACCCCTGCAGTGACCGAGGGGCCGGTCACCGCAGTCAAAAGCAACGACAAGGGTGTGCCCTACTTCCAGACCCAGGCGCCCGCAGGGCACGGCAACAGTGGCGGCCCGGTGCTCAACGACAAGGGCGAGGCCGTCGGTATCCTCGTCGCGGGCTCTATCGAGGACAGCGGGGAGACGGTTCAGGGCCAGGAGTGGGTGCTCCCCATCCGGGTGGTCCAGAGTGAGCTGACGAGCAAGAACATCACACCGAAGGCCGGGACGATCACACCGCTGTACAACTCCGCACTGGAGGACTTCTACACGCACCACTACAAGGCCGCGCTGCCGAAGTTCCAGAAGGTGGCCAACCTCTATCCGGCTCACCCATACGCCACGTCCTTCATCCAGAAGTCCCAGACGGCTATCGAAGCGGGGCAGGACCAGACCCCGATGAGTTCGGGACTGTTGCTGGCACTCGGCGCCGCCGGGCTCCTCACCCTGCTCGTCCTCGGCGGCGGCACCTTCGCAATAGTCCGGATGCGCTCCAAGAGGACCCCCGTTGCCGTGGCCTCCCCCAGGTATGCCGTGCCGCCGGGAGGGTACCCTGCTGGCGGATCACCTCCGTCATGGCAGCAGACTCAGCCGATGGCCCAAGCCCCGCCGCAACAGCAACAGGCTCCGTGGCCGCAACAGCAACAGGCTCCGTGGCCGCAGCAGCAGGCTCCGTGGTCGCAACAGCAGCAGGCTCCACAACAGCAGGCTCCACAACAGCAG
>JBDIAO010000097.1:0-9568 GCA_039812375.1 Phycicoccus sp.
TGGCGCCACCCGAGGCGCTCGGGCCGCACCGACTGCCACACATCCACATAGGGGTGGCCAAGGATGAGCAGATGCGCGCCATACGGTGGCGTGCCGGCAACGGCGGAGACTGTGGCCGACTCCTTCGTGCCCGGGACGAGATGATCGACGAGGACCCCCATCCGCCGTCCCGGGCCGGGCGCGAACGACCGGACCGCATCGCGCAGGTCGTCGACGCCGTCGAGGAGTTCTACGACGACCCCCTCGAGGCGCAGGTCAGCACCCCACACCTTTTCGACGAGCTCGGCGTCGTGCCGACCCTCGACGAAGATCCGGGACTCCCGAGCCACCCGGGCCCGTTGGCCGGTGACCGCAACCGAGCCGCTTGCGGTCCGGGCAGCGCCGGCCCGGGCTGCGGTCAGCGCCGCATCCCGGGCTTCCCGGGGCGGGGTGAGCAGCACCGGTACGCCATCAAGGAGGAACCCTGGTCCCAGTGGGAACGCCTTGAGGCGGCCACGTCGGTCCTCCAGGTGCACGACCTGAATCCCCCCGGCCTTCTCCACCCTCACCACGGCCCCGCACCAGCCCGTGGTCGCCTCTTCGACGACCAGGCCGGGTTCGGCCGGCGTCGGCACGGACCGCCCTCGTCTGAGAGCACGCCAGTCCGTGGCCAAGACGTCGGGGCCGTATCGGTCGGTCACAGTGGGTCAGAGTAGGTCGGTGGCCGCCTCGACGCCGGTCAGGCTCGCCGTGGGTCGTGTCGTCCCCGTAGAGTTGGCACTCGCTGTGATGGAGTGCCAACCCGGGACTTCGGTCACCGCGGTGGGGAACACCAGGCCCGCGGCATACGCTGACCACACCGGACCCGAGGCGAAGGAGGATGCGATGAGCCAGACCCGACGCCTCGCTGTGCTCCGAGCCATCGTCCAGGACTATGTGGAGACCTCGGAGCCGGTGGGCAGCAAGGCATTGCTTGAGCGACACCAGCTGGGGGTGTCCGCGGCGACGGTGCGCAACGACATGGCCGTGCTCGAAGACGAGGGATACATCGCGGCCCCGCACACCAGTGCCGGCCGGGTGCCCACGGATGCCGGCTATCGGCTGTTCGTCGACCGGCTTGGGTCAGTGAAGCCGATGAGCGCGGGGGAGCGGCGCGCGATCGCCCAGTTTCTCGACGGTGCAGTCGACCTCGACGACGTCGTCGACCGAACCGTCCGGTTGCTCTCGGCCCTGACCCAACAGGTCGCCGTCGTGCAGTACCCGTCGTTGTCCCGCAGCCAGGTCCGGCATATCGAGCTCGTCCCCCTGGGGCAGAGCAGGATGCTCGTCGTCCTCATCACCACGACGGGCCGGGTCGAGCAGCGAGTCGTCGAGACCGGTCTCGACGTGACCAGCCACGCCGGTGGCGAGGTGCTGGCGACGGTGCGTCGGGAGATCGGCACGGTGACGGTCGGGCAACCGCTGGCATCGGCGGCGAACGCGTTGGGAGAGCTGCCCGGGCGGCTCGCCGCCGCAGAGGCGGGGGTGGTTCGAGCGGTCGCCGAGGCGCTGGCCGACGTCCTCGTCGAGGAGCGGGGGGAGCGGGTCGTGGTCGCCGGCACGGCGAACCTGGCACGACGCGGCGCGGACTTCCCGCTCAGTGTGCTCCCGGTGCTCGACGCCCTGGAGGAGCATATGGTCCTGCTCCGGCTGCTCGGGATCGCCAGCGAGCAGGAGGGGGTCATGGTGCGGATCGGCCACGAGAACCCCTACACCGGGCTGCAGAGTGCCTCCATGGTCACCGCCGGCTACGGCACCGGAAGTGACCTCCTCGCCGGGCTCGGGATCGTCGGGCCGACCCGGATGGACTACCCGACGACGATGGCGGCGGTGCGTGCCGTCGCGACGTACGTGAGCCGGATCCTCGCCCAATAACCTCCACCTCGACCAAGGAACCCCCTTCCGTGAACGACTACTACGCCGACCTCGGTGTCTCCCGCGACGCGAGTTCCGAGGACATCAAGCGTGCCTACCGCCGCGCGGCCCGCAGGCTCCATCCCGACGTCAACCCTGGCCCCGAGGCCGAGGAGCAGTTCAAGAAGGTCTCGCAGGCCTATGACGTCCTCTCCGACCCGGACAAGAAGCGGCAGTACGACATGGGCGCCGACCCGTACGCCAGCGGGGCGGCTTTCTCCGGTGCGGGGTTCTCGTTCAGCGACATCATGGACGCCTTCTTCGGATCCGGCGCGGCGGCCGGGGGCGGCAGGGGTCCGCGCAGCCGCCGGGCTCGCGGTCAGGACGCACTTATCCGGGTCGACATCGACCTGCCGACCGCGGTCTTCGGTGGGACCGAGGAGCTGACCATCGACACTGCCGTCGGTTGCGGTACCTGCCATGGCGCAGGGACGCAGCCCGGCACGTCGCTGCGGCAGTGCGACATCTGCGGTGGCCGGGGTGAGGTTCAGCAGGTCCAGCGCTCGTTCCTCGGCCAGGTTATGACAACCCGACCCTGCCTGGCCTGCCAGGGGTTCGGCACGATTATCCCCAGTCCGTGCTACGAGTGCTCTGGCGACGGGCGGGTCCGGACCCGGCGGACCCTGAAGATCAAGGTCCCTGCCGGGGTGGACACTGGCACCCGGATACAGCTCGCAGGGGAGGGGGAAGCCGGACCGGGCAGTGGACCTGCTGGCGACCTGTACGTCGAGGTGGCTGTGCGCCGACACCCGGCGTTCCAACGTCGCGGAGACGACCTGCATGCCACCCTGGAGGTGCCGATGACCGCCGCAGCGCTGGGCGCGACGATGCCGCTGCGGACCCTTGACGGCCTCCACGACCTGGACATCCGTCGTGGCACCCAGGCCGGAGACACGGTGACCCTGCGCGGCCTGGGGGTCACCCACTTGCGCGGCAGTGGCCGTGGCGACCTCATCGTGCACTGCCTGGTGCAGACGCCGACCCGGCTCACCGAGGAGCAGGAGGAACTGCTCCGGCAGCTGGCGGCGTTGCGGGACGAGGAGAAGCCGGAGGGTGCGGTCATGAGCCCGGCCGAGGGCGGCCTTTTCGGCCGGCTCAAAGACGCCTTCAAGGTCCGCTGAGTTCGGTTCCCTCACGCCATCTCCTCACTCCATCGGAATGCCGTCATGAGCCTGCCGCTCTACCTCACGCCCCGCGGTGGTCTCGACGACATCGCGGCGGGTGAAGTGGTCACGATCACCGGGGAGGAGGCTCGGCACGCGGTCACGGTGCGCCGCACCGGGATCGGGACCCGGATTCGAGTCGCGGACGGAGCCGGACGGGTTGTTACCGGAGCCGTCGTCGCTGCCAGTCCCCGACTTCTGCAGGTTCGCGCCGAGGTGGTCGACGACATCCCCGAGCCGACGCCGCGGTTCGTTCTCGTCCAGGCGCTCGCCAAAGGGGGTCGCGACGAGCAGGCGATCGAGGCCGCTGCCGAGCTCGGAGTCGACGAGGTCGTCCCGTGGCGGGCCGAGCGCAGCATCGTCCAGTGGCGCGGCGAGCGGGCAGCTCGTGCCCTGGCCAAATGGGATGCGGTCCTCGTCGCCGCGACCAAGCAGTCCCGCCGGGTTCGTCGCCCGACCCTGGCCGCAGCGGTAACCACCCGTGGACTGGCTCGTCGGGTGCCGACGAGCAGTGCGACTTATCTGCTCCACGAAGAGGCGGCCACGCCGCTCGCGGGCATGGCCCTGCCCGCCCACGGTGACGTCCTCCTCGTCGTCGGGCCAGAGGGTGGGATCGCCCCGGCCGAGCTGGACCTGCTTGTCGCCGCCGGGGGAGTGCCGGCCCGGCTGGGAGAGAACGTGCTGCGTTCCTCCAGCGCCGGTCCGGCCGCCTTGGCGGTGCTCAACGCCGCCGGTCGGTGGCGCTGAGCGAGCATTCGACTCAGCGGTGTCCGACCCAATAGCCTGTGCGGCCCTGGCGGGCCGCCTTGGCTATTAGCCGATGTGTCGACAGGAGGTGCTGGCGGTGGGCACGACGACGGACTTGGTGCGACAAACGTGCAGTTTGCGGGGCCTCGGGGTGTCTGGGCACGGACTTGGTGCGACAGACGTGCAGTTCGCGCGGGCTGCCACCCGCGTGGCTGGGCCATTCTCGACTCAGCCGTGTTCGACTCAGCAGTGTTTGACTCAGCGGGCGATGACGGTAATCCGATCGCTGGCGACAACGGTCTTGCCGTCTTCGGCAGAGAGCGAGAACGCCCGGATGGTCCAGGTTCCTGGCTGCAGGGGTGGAACGTCGATCTCGAAGGTTCCCCGGCCGGGACCACCCTCGCTGGCGGTGACGTGCCCGCGCTCGACGACGGTACCGTCCGGCTGGGAGGCCTCCCACTGCACGGTTCCCTCGAACACCGCGGCCTCCCCTCGCACGGTCAGGGGTGCCCTCGCGTCGACCACAGTGTCCTGGCCCTCGATCACGTAGGGCTCGGTGATCCAGATCGGGGTGAGGACGTTGTGCCATTCGTCCCGTGGCGGGCGAGTGAAGGGGGTGCTGACGTCGATGGTCCACAGCATCGTGACACCACCGGGTGGGGTCACCTTGACAGGTACGTTGCCGCTGCCGGCCGCGGCCTGAGCGGTCCAGGCGAGCTGGTCGACGGCAAAGCGGGCGAGGTCGTCAGCAGCGGGGGTCGTCGGTAGAGCCGTCAGGGTGATGTCGATGCGGTCCTTTCCGACCTGGACGTCGCGGACCGCCACTCCGGCCCAGGGATGGGTCTGTTCATTGGTGCCTGCGGGGCGAGCCATCGCCTCGGTGACTGCCGCCTTGGCGCGTGCCGCCGGGGTGTCCTCCGTGGTGACCGGCACCCACAGCCGCCTTAGCCCGAGCCGTGAGGAGTCTGGAGCGCTGGTCGCGACAACATAGACCGGGACTGCGGCGGCATTCGCCGGGGGTGCCGTGGGTTCCGGGGACGGGGACACCGATCCGGACGGTGCGGGTGACTGCGAGGCGGAATCGTCGGGGGAGCCTGACGGCGACTGGCTCGCGCTCGTCTCGTCCGAGGAAGCGACCAGAGGCGGCGAAGGCCGCAGCGCCCACACGGCCGTGATCAGCGCCAGGATCGCGATTGTGGCGATTGCTGTGATCCAGACGGTGCGCGACCGCGGACTGGACGACCCGGAAGGCTCCGCTGCAGGGTGTCCCGGGGTGGATGGGGACGCGTCGGCAGAAGGTGAGGGGTCGACGCGCGAAGGTGCGGGGTCGGCGGGTGGGCGGGCAGGGGGTGGGTCCTCGGTGGACATGGCGTCGAGTGTGGCAGAGAGGGAGTGCCCAACTCACTCTCGCCTTGACCCAGCGCGGCCGCGGGGCACGGCCGTGCGGCAGGATCTGGCGTCATGACGACGGACACCGACCCGAGCACCACGACCGACCCGAACTGCCTGTTCTGCAAGTTCGTCACCGGCGCGATCGAGGTGGGTCTGCTCGCACAGACCCCGACGACGATCGCGTTCCGGGACATCAACCCCCAGGCGCCCACCCACGTACTCGTCGTCCCGAGACGGCACGTGGCCAACGCCGTGGACCTGGCCGCCGCCTCGGCCACTGATCTAGCCGACCTCTTCGCGGTTGCCGGTTCGATCGCCCGTGACGAGGGTCTCGAGGGCGGCTACCGGCTCGTCTTCAATACTGGTGCCGACGCCGGGCAGACGATCTTCCATGCGCATCTGCACCTGCTCGGTGGTCGCCCGCTGGGCGAGCGCACCATGTGAGCGGAGCAACCCCCCGACCCTTCCGTAGACTCGACCCCACGATGACATCCGCCCATACCCAGTCCCAGGGGGACGCCCACCGTCCCCGACACACCGTCGAGGTCCCCGCCGACGTCCCGATGGTCTCCCTGCTTGGACCCCGCGACGAACTACTGCGCACCATTGAGCGGGCCTTCCCCAGGGTCGAGGTGCTGGCCCGTGGGAACCAGATCCATCTCACCGGATCCTCGAGTGACGTGGCTCTTATCGAGCGGCTCGTGGACGAACTCCTGGTGGTTCTCGAGGCCGGTCAACCGCTGGGCAAGGATGCCGTGGAACGGTCCATCGGCATGCTCCGGGCTCAGACCGTGGAACGACCGGCGGACGTGCTGACGATGAACATCGTCTCCAACCGCGGGCGGACGATCCGGCCCAAGACGGTGGGGCAGAAGCGGTACGTCGAGGCGATCGACCGAAACACGATCGTCTTCGCCGTCGGTCCGGCCGGGACCGGCAAGACCTACCTGGCCATGGCGAAGGCGGTTGCCGCGCTGCAGGCCAAGGAAACCAACCGGATCATCCTGACCCGTCCGGCGGTCGAGGCCGGTGAACGACTGGGTTTCCTCCCCGGCACTTTGAACGACAAGATCGACCCCTACCTGCGCCCGCTCTATGACGCGCTGCACGACATGATCGACCCAGACTCGATTCCCCGGCTGATGGCCTCGGGGACGATCGAGGTCGCGGCCCTGGGGTACCTGCGTGGACGGACCCTCAACGACGCCTTCATCATCCTGGACGAGGCGCAGAACACCACCCCCGAACAGATGAAGATGTTCCTCACCCGGCTCGGGTTCGGCTCGAGGATGGTCGTCACCGGCGACATCACCCAGATCGACCTGCCCGTGGGAACCGGCAGCGGCCTGCGGGTCGTGCGGGAGATCCTCACCGGGGTCGAGGACATCCACTTCGCCGAACTCACCGCAGCCGACGTCGTCCGGCACAAGCTCGTCGGCGAGATCGTCGCGGCATACGGCGCCTGGGACGACGCCCAGCGGGACCAGACCCGACGCGGCACCCCCAGGGGACACCGGCGTGAGGGCGTGCGGTGAGCACAGACGTCAACAACGAGACCGACACGGCCATCGATGAGCGGGAGCTGGTCGACCTGGCTCGGCACGTGCTGGCCGAGTTGCGCGTCAATCCCGGTGCGGAGTTGGCGATCACCCTCGTCGACGAAGCCGCCATGGAGACCCTGCACGTGCGGTGGATGGACCTGCCTGGTCCCACTGACGTGATGAGCTTCCCGATGGACGAGCTGCGCCCCGGCAGAGCCGGCGAGCCGGCTCCCGAGGGGATCCTCGGCGACGTCGTGCTCTGCCCGAGTGTCGCCGCGCGCCAAGCCGCCGAGGCCGGACACGCCCTGGCCGAGGAGCTGTTGTTGCTGACCGCCCACGGGATCCTCCACCTGCTCGGCTACGACCATGCCGATCCCGAGGAGGAGCAGGAGATGTTCGACCTGCAGCGCCGGCTCCTGCTGACCTTCCTGGCCACTCGCGGCTCCCGCGGCTGAGGACGGAGCGCCGCGGCATGGGACAGGTCGTCGCCCTGGTCGTGCTCGGCGTCGTCGTCGCCTTCCTCGCCTCGGCTGCCGACGCCGCCCTCACCCGGATCTCGCGGGTGCGGGCTCAGGAGTTGCGAGAAGAGGGCCGGCCCGGAGCGGTCGCGCTGACGAGGGTTCTCGCCGACCGGGCGGCATACCTCTCTGTCCTGGCCTTCGTCCGGATCGTCGCGGAGACGGCGGCGGCGGTCCTCGTGGCGGTGGCGATGAGTGAGGTTGTCGACGGGCTGTGGGCGCCGATCGGCTTGGCCGTGGCCGTCATGGTGGTGGTCTCCTTCGTCGTCGTCGGGGTCTCACCGCGCACCATCGGGGTGCAGCACTCGGCCGGAGTGGCGCTCATCGCCGCACCCGTCGTCGTGTGGATTCGCCGGGTGCTCGGTCCGGTGTCGCACCTGCTCGTCATCGTCGGCAACGCGGTGACTCCGGGACGGGGTTTCCGGGATGGGGCGTTCGAGAGCGAAGCCGAGTTGCGCGACCTCGTCGACCTCGCCCAGGAGCGTGCCCTGATCGAGGCCGACGAGCGGAAGATGATCCACAGTGTCTTCGAGCTGGGCGACACGATCGCCCGGGAGGTCATGGTGCCGCGCACCGACATGGTCACGATCGACTCGGATCGGGTCGCCCGCCAGGCCCTCAACTTGCACCTACGCTCGGGTCACTCACGCATCCCGGTCGTCGGGGAGGACTCCGATGACGTCCTTGGGCTGCTCTACTTCAAAGACGTTGTGCGTTGGACCAGCGGCGACGCTGACGGCGCCACGGTGCCTGTGGTGGACATCATGCGTCCGATGCCTTTCGTGCCGGACAGCAAGAACGTCGACTCATTGTTGCGGGAGATGCAGCGGGACCAGATTCATTTCGCCCTGGTCGTCGACGAGTACGGCGGCACCGCGGGCCTGGTCACCATCGAGGACATCCTCGAGGAGATTGTCGGGGAGATCGTCGACGAGTACGACCGGGAGACCCCCGAGGTGGAGCCGCTGAGCGACACCCGCGTCCGGGTCGATGCCACGATGCATATCGACGACTTCGCCGAGTACTTCGGGATCGACCTCGATGATGACGAGGTGGACACGGTCGGTGGCCTCATCGGAAAGCTCATCGGCCGGGTACCCATCGTCGGGGCCACCGCGCAGATCGGCGATCTCACACTGACCGCCGAACGGATGCAGGGGCGGCGCAATCGCCTCGCCACCGTTATCGTCGAGCGCTCCAGAGGGCAGCGGGCCGGGCGCAGCGGCGGAGGTGGAGAGAGCTCCGGGACCCAGGAGGTGGCTCAGTGAGCGAGCAGTCCGGCCCGGTTCTGGGCGAGCGTCCGTCATATGCCGCCGGCTTCGTCTGCCTCGTCGGCCGTCCCAACGCGGGCAAATCGACGCTGACCAACGCCCTCGTCGGGGAGAAGGTGGCGATCACCTCCTCGAAGCCGCAGACCACCCGGCACACGATCCGCGGGATCGTCACGACGGCTGCGAGCCAATTGATCCTCGTCGACACCCCCGGCCTGCACAAGCCCCGAACCCTGCTCGGGGAGCGCCTCAACGACCTCGTCCGGGAGACCCTTCTGGGCGTGGACGTCGTCGGGTTCTGCCTACCCTGCGACCAGCGGGTCGGACCGGGCGACGAGTTCATCGCTCGCGAGCTTGCCGACCTGGGTCGGGCGCGGCGGACTCCGGTCGTGGCGATTGCGACGAAGTCGGACCGGGTCGATCGCCAGCGCCTGGTCGAGCATCTTGTCGCCATCGACCGGTTGGGGGAGTGGGCTGACATCATCCCGTGCTCGGCGACTCGAGGTGAGCAGGTCGATGTCGTCGCCTCGGTGCTGTCCTCCCACCTGCCGCCTGCACCGGGGCCGCTCTATCCCGAGGGCGTCATCACCGACGAGCCGCAGATCGTCATGATCGCCGAACTCGTCCGGGAGGCCGCGCTCGAGGGTGTGCGCGACGAGTTGCCGCACTCTCTGGCCGTCGTCGTCGAGGAGATCGTCCCGCGCGCCGACCGCCCTGAGGACAAGCCGATGTCTGACGTGCGGGTCAACGTGTACGTCGAGCGCGACTCCCAGAAGGCGATCATCATCGGACGTGGCGGGTCTCGGCTGCGTGAGGTGGGGTCGACCGCTCGGGTGGGGATCGAGAGGCTCCTCGGGCAGCGGGTGCACCTCGACCTGCACGTCAAGGTCGCCAAGGACTGGCAACGTGACCCCAAGCAACTCCAGCGCCTGGGGTTCTGACTCACCCGCCGGCCACTTCGCTGGGTCGTTGCAGGGGGCGGAGGCCCGGATCCTCAGGTCCGC
>JBDIAO010000098.1:0-9517 GCA_039812375.1 Phycicoccus sp.
TCGTCACCCGCACCCACGGTGGCATCGTCGCGACAGCGGTGGCTTATGAGCTGCCCTATCGCTACCGGGCCGCCCACGGCGATGACGAGCTCGACCGGATCGCCACCGCCACGGCGGCCCTGGTCAAGCCCGGCCACGTCGTCGCGTGCAACGGCGGCACGACGACCGCCGCGGTGGCGCGGATGCTCACTGCTCGCACCGAGCTGACCGGCAGCGACAAGGCCGGTGCAGAGCCACCGCTTACCCTGGTCACCAACGCCTTGAACATCGCCACCGAGGCCGTGCTGCGACCGCACGTGCGGGTCATCTCCCTCGGTGGGGTCGCTCGGCCGGAGTCCTACGAGGTCTCCGGTCCGCTGGCTGCACTCGTCGTCGAACGAATGTGGTTCGACCTGGCCATCGTCGGCGTCGTCGGTGTGTCGAACGCCTACGGAGCCACCTGCCACACCGAGGACGAAGCCACTATCGTCCGGGCGATGATCGACCGAGCCGATCGGAGCGTCGTCGTCGCGGCACACGCCAAGCTCGGTCGGCGTAGCTTGGCCGCCATCTGTTCCATCGAACACATCGATGTTCTGGTCACCACAGCCGGGGCAGACCATCCGGAGGTGGTGGCCGCCCGGGCTGCGGGAGTGGAGGTGCACTGTGTCTGATCACCCGCCGTCTGATCATCAGCCGGTTGTCGGCGAGCTGCCGCGGGACGGGTTGGTCGACATCCACTGCCATGGTGCGCTCGGACATGCCTTCGGCGACACCGCGCAGGGATCCCGGACCGCTGCAGCGCATCTGCTGAGCCAAGGGATCGTCGGGATCGTCGCGAGCCTGGTCTCGGCCAGCCCGCGCAGGCTGGCGGACCAGGTCGCCATCCTCGCCCCCCTGGTCGCCGACGGCACCTTGCGCGGAATCCACCTCGAGGGCCCGTTCCTCTCCCCGGAGCGCAAGGGCGCGCACGACCCGACGTTGCTGCGTCACCCCGACCCAGCCCTCGTCGAGGACCTCGTCGAGGTCGCGGCGGCGCATGGGGCCCCGGCGGCCATCCGGCACCTCACCTTCGCGCCTGAGCTCCCTGGCGCTGAGGCACTCATCCGTTCCCTCGCGGCCCATCGAATCATCCCGGCGATCGGGCACACCGCGGCCAGCGCGGACCAGGTGCGCACGAGCATCGACCTGATCACCGAGGCGACCGGCCGACCCGCGCTGATTACTCACCTGTTCAACGGCATGCCGCCGTTCCACCACCGTTCCGGCGGCCCGGTCGCCGCGGCGCTGAGCGCGGCGGCTCGCGGAGAGGCGTTTGTCGAGCTCATCACCGACGGGGTACACGTGGCGGCCGACGTGGTGCGCATGGTCTTCGACACCGTCGGTGCCCACCGGGTGGTCCTCGTCTCCGACGCCACCGCGGCGACCGGTCTCGGAGACGGGGACTACGTCCTGGGCACACTGCCGGTCAGGGTGGACGCAGGCACCGCCCGGATCGTCCTGGCCGACGGATCGGCCGGTTCGATCGCGGGGAGCACCTCGACCCTGGCCGACTGCGTGCGCTGGGCGGTCGAGGTGGCCGCGCTGGCCCCGTCGCAGGTCCGCGCCGCAGCGACGTCGACCCCACGTTCCGTCCTTGCCCCCTGGGACCAGGACGGCGCGCAGACGCCAGCCTCCTAGACTGGCCGCCATGGCCGCACTCACCCGCGACGACGTCGCGCACCTGGCGCAGCTCGCGCGCATCGACCTGTCCAAGGCCGAGCTCGACACAATGGTCGGTGAGCTCGGGGTCATCCTCGACGCCGTCGCCCAGGTCCAGCAAGCCCCCATCGAGGGGGTCGAGCCGATGAGCCACCCGATGCCGCTGGTCAACGTCACCCGCCCCGACGTCGTGTCCCGCTCGCTGACTCCCGAGCAGGCGCTGTCCGGGGCTCCTGAGGTCGACGCCCAGCGCTTCTCGGTTCCTCGGATCCTCGACGAGGACTGAGCCACCACCGAAGCGGAGCCATGACGTGTGCCTGCTCACGGCATACCCGAGAACCCCGCTGTCCCACCCGCGAGCATTGAGGAACAAACCCACGTGCCCCACGAACTGACCCGCGCCAGCGCCGCCGAGCTGGCCCACATACTGGCCACCGGTGAGTCCAGCGCAGTCGAGGTGACCCAGGCCCACCTGGACCGCATCGCCGCCGTCGACGGCGCGGTCCACGCCTACCTGCACGTCGACGAAGGGGGCGCCCTGGCCGCCGCCGCCGAGGTCGACCGGCGTCGCGCGGCAGGTGAGGATCTCCCCGCGCTGGCCGGGGTCCCCATCGCGGTCAAGGATGTGCTGACCACGGCCGGAGTGCCGACGACCTGCGGCTCGAAAATCCTGCAGGGCTGGGTTCCGCCTTACGACGCCACCGTCGTCACCCGGCTGCGCAGTGCCGGCATGCCGATTCTCGGCAAGACGAACATGGACGAGTTCGCCATGGGCTCCTCGACCGAGCACAGTGCGTATGGGCCGACCCGCAACCCGTGGGACCTCACCCGGATCCCGGGGGGCTCCGGTGGGGGCTCAGCTGCCGCGGTCGCATCCTTCCAGGCGCCTCTGGCGATCGGCAGCGACACTGGGGGGTCGATCCGTCAGCCCGCCGCGGTCACCGGAACCGTCGGGACCAAGCCGACCTATGGCGGGGTCTCCCGATATGGTCTCGTCGCGCTCGCCTCCTCCCTCGACCAGGCCGGGCCGTGTGCGCGCACCGTGCTGGACACCGCACTGCTGCACGCCGTCATCGGTGGCCACGACCCGAGGGACTCCACCTCGATCGCCGCCCCGGTGCCCCCGGTCGTCGAGGCCGCGCGCCGGGCCGATGTCTCCGGCATGCGGGTCGGGATCATCCGCGAGCTCACCGGAGCCGGCTTCCAACCAGGAGTCCAGGCCCGCTTCGAGGAGGCCCTGGGACACCTCGTCGAGGCAGGCGCCCAGGTGGTCGAAGTCTCCTGCCCCTCGTTCACCAAGGCACTGGCGGCTTATTACCTCATCTTGCCCAGCGAGGCGAGCAGCAACCTCGCGAAGTTCGACGCCATGCGCTACGGCCTGCGGGTGCTCCCCGAGGGAGTGGAGGACCCCAGCGCCGAGCAGGTCATGGGCGCCACCCGCGACGCCGGTTTCGGTGACGAGGTCAAGCGGCGGATCATCCTCGGTACGTACGCTCTCTCCAGCGGCTACTACGACGCGTACTACGGCTCGGCGCAGAAGGTCCGCCGGCTCATCGCAGACGACTTCGCGAAGGCTTTTCAGAGTGCCGATGTCCTCGTCAGCCCCACTGCGCCGACGACGGCGTTCCGGCTGGGAGACAAGCTGTCCGACCCGATGGCGATGTATCTCAACGACGTCGCCACAATCCCCGCGAACCTCGCCGGTATTCCCGGTATGTCGCTGCCGAGCGGGTTGGCCACCGAAGACGGGCTGCCGACCGGGTTCCAGATCCTCGCCCCGGCGATGATGGACGAGCGGCTGTATGCCGTCGGCGCGGCCCTGGAGTCTCGGCTCACCAAGGCATGGGGTGGTTCGCTACTTGCCCAGGCACCCGGCTTGCCCACCAGCACCAGTGACGTCTCGACGACCCAGGAGGTCCAGCGATGAGTACCGACGCGGTCCTGGCCTACGAGGAAGTCCTGGCGGCATACGATCCGGTCCTGGGGCTGGAGGTGCACGTCGAGCTGGGCACGAATACGAAGATGTTCTGCGGCTGCGCGACGACCTTCGGTGCCGATCCGAACACTCAGGTGTGCCCGGTGTGCTTGGGCCTGCCCGGAGCGCTGCCGGTGGTCAACGAGGTTGGTGTCGAGTCCGCGATCCGGATCGGCCTGGCCCTGAACTGCGAGATCGCGTCGTGGTGCCGCTTCGCTCGGAAGAACTACTTCTACCCGGACATGCCGAAGAACTTCCAGACCTCGCAGTACGACGAGCCGATCGCCCGGGACGGGTATCTGGACGTTGAGCTCGATGATGGCAGCACCTTCCGGGTGCACATCGAGCGGGCGCACATGGAGGAGGACACCGGCAAGTCACTGCACGTCGGGGGCGCAACCGGCCGGATCCATGGGGCGACGCACAGTCTCGTGGACTACAACCGGGCCGGGATCCCGCTCATCGAGATCGTCACCAAGCCGATCACCGGTGCCGGAGAGCAGGCCCCTGAGGTCGCCCGGGCCTATGTGCAGACCCTGCGTGACCTGCTCAAGGCACTGGCGGTCTCGGACGTGAAGATGGAGCAGGGCTCGATGCGCTGTGACGTCAACCTCTCCCTCATGCCAAAGGGTTCGCAGACGTTCGGCACCCGGACGGAGACCAAGAACGTCAACTCTCTGCGATCGGTCGAGCGCGCGGCCCGCTACGAGATGTGCCGACATGGCGCCGTGTTGTCCGGTGGCGGCGCGGTCACCCAGGAGACCCGGCACTGGCACGAGGACACCGGGGTGACCACTGCCGGACGGGTGAAATCCGACGCCGAGGACTACCGCTACTTCCCCGAGCCTGATCTGGTGCCGATCGCCCCATCGCCGCAGTGGGTGCAGGAGCTCGCGGCCACCCTGCCTGAACCGCCGGCGACGCGTCGGCGCCGGCTTCAGGCACAGTGGGGCTACGCCGACCTGGAGATGCGTGACGTCGTCAATGCCGGCCTGGTCGACCTCATCGAGGCCACCGTCGCCGCTGGCGGCTCCCCGGCGGCGGCGCGCAAGTGGTGGTCCTCAGAGATCGCCCGACGCGCCAACGCACACGGCACCGACGTCCCCTCGTATGCCGCGGCCCTCGGGGTCACCCCGGCGCATGTCGTCGAGCTGGAGTCCCTGGTGGACAGCGGGCGGCTCAACGACGCGATGGCCCGACAGGCGTGGGACGGTGTGCTGGCCGGGGAGGGATCGCCTGCTGAAGTGGCCGACGCCCGCGGGTTGGCGCTGATCGCGGACGCCGGGGCTCTGGCTGGTGTCGTTGCTGCTGTCATCGAGGCGAACCCGGACATCGCCGCCAAGATCCGCGATGGCAAGGTGCAAGCTGTCGGGGCTCTCATCGGCCAGGTGATGAAGGAGATGAAGGGCAAGGCCGACGCAGGGCAGGCTCGCCAGCTCATCCTCGAGGCGTTGGGCCAGTAGCCAAGCTGGCCCTGGTGGGCACCTACCCCGGGTTGAGCATGATGGTGTGCCCGCTGCCCCCCGTGGCTGGGCCATTCTCGGATCAGGCCGGTTGTTCGACACCCCGCGCCTGCTGTCGAACTTTCGGCCAATAGGCCGATTCGTCGACAGCAGGCGCGAGCCGGGACGGCATACGGCCGACCACGCGGCAAACCGAGACGATCCTCGAGGACGTGACCGGGCCGTGGGTCCGCGACGTGCGCACGGCGACGGAGTTGGTGCGACAAATGTGCGCCTCGCGGGGCTCACGGGGTGTCTGGAGACGGAGTTGGTGCGACAAACGTGCGCCTCGCGGGGCGCGACGGCGCAGGCACCTGGGCCTGCCGCTGTTCTGCGGTGCGGTACCGGTGGTCGGAGGACCACGCGGCATACGCTAGACTGGAACCACTCCAGAAAAGAACCGGCGAGCCTTGGATGCCGCCGGCCGGAGCCCGACGACAGCGCTAGGAGCGTGAGCTACCCCCATGGCCCTCATCAACACCCCGATCAAGCCGTTCACGGCACAGGCGTTCCGCAACGGCACCTACCTCGAGGTGACCGAGCAGGACGTTCTCGGGAAGTGGGCGATTTTCTTCTTCTACCCGGCCGACTTCACCTTCGTGTGCCCGACCGAGCTCGGCGACCTCGCCGACCAGTACGACGAGCTCCAGAGGCTCGGTGTCGAGGTGTTCTCGGTCTCCACCGACACCCACCACGTGCACGCCGCCTGGCACAAGAGCTCCGAGACGGTGGGCAAGATCCGCTACTACATGATCGGTGACCCGGCCGGTGTCGTCACGAACAACTTCGAGAACATGCGCGAGGGCCAGGGCCTGGCGGACCGGGCAACGTTCGTCATCGACCCCGACGGGATCATCCAGGTCATGGAGGTCACCTGCGAGGGAGTCGGTCGCAACGCCGCCGAACTCATGCGCAAGGTCAAGGCCGCGCAATACGTCCGCAACCACCCGGGCGAGGTCTGCCCGGCCAAGTGGGAAGAGGGCGAGGACACCCTCATGCCCTCGATCGACCTCGTGGGGAAGATCTGAGGCTGACCGAAGATGCTCGACCCGGTTCTCATCGACCAGCTCCGGACCTATCTGACCAATGTCCGGCAGCCGCTTGAGCTCATCAGCTCACTCGACGGCTCGGCGAAGTCCGGAGAACTCGGCGAGTTGCTCGACGAGATCGCCGGGCTCAGCACCCTCATCACGCACGTCCGGAACGGCGAAGACCTCCGCCGCCCGTCGTTCCGGATCGTGCGGGTGGGCACCGATGTCCAGGTGAGCTTCGCCGGCATTCCGCTCGGTCATGAGTTCACCTCGCTCGTCCTGGCACTGCTCCAGGTGGGCGGACACCCGCCGCGGCTCGACGCCGACACGATCGAGCAGGTCCGGGATCTGGCCAAGCCCCTGCACTTCGAGACCTACATGTCTTTGTCGTGCCAGAACTGTCCGGATGTTGTCCAGGCACTCAACACGATGAGCGTGCTCAACCCCGACTTTGTCTCGCACACCGCCATCGAAGGCGGGGTGTTCCAGGACGAGATCGCGGACAAGGGCATCCAGGCGGTGCCGACCGTCTATCTCAACGGTGAGCTGTTCGGACAGGGCCGGATGACCCTGGCGGATATCCTCGGCAAAGTCGACGACAACACCGACGCTCGCGCCGCCGCGAAGGTCGGCGCGCTCGATCCCTTCGAAGTGCTCATCATCGGCGGCGGGCCTGCCGGTGCCAGCGCGGCGATCTACACCGCGCGCAAGGGCATCCGCACCGGGATAGTCGCCGAACGCCTCGGCGGTCAGCTCATGGACACCATGGCGATCGAAAACTACCCGAGCCTGCAGCACACCGAAGGCCCGCGGCTGGCCGCTGACCTCGAGCAGCACGTGCGTTCCTACGGCGTGGAGATCGTCGCCGGTCAGCAGGCGAGTCGACTCGTCCGGGCGGAGCGGATCGGTGGCTACCACACTGTCGAGTTCGCCTCCGGCGCCGCACTGCAGGCCCGAACTGTCGTCATCGCCACCGGCGCACGCTGGCGGACGATGGGTTGTGCTGGGGAAGAGGAGTACCGCAACAAAGGAGTGACCTTCTGCCCGCACTGCGACGGACCGCTCTTCAAGGGCAAGCGGGTTGCGGTCATCGGCGGCGGCAACTCCGGCGTCGAGGCGGCCATCGACCTCGCCGGTGTCGTCGACCACGTCACCGTGGTGGAGTTCCTCGACGAGATGCGCGCTGACCAGGTCCTCCAGGACAAGCTCGCGAGTCTGCCCAACACCGAAGTCCAGTTGGGCCGGCGCACCACTGCTGTCATCGGCGACGGGGCCAAAGTCACCGGTCTGGTCACCGAACCACGCGAGGGTGGACAGGCCACGACCACGGACCTCGACGGGGTGTTCGTCCAGATCGGCCTGCTCCCCAACTCGGAGTGGGTCAAAGGCACCCTCGAGATGAGTCCGCGGGGGGAGATCGTCATCGACGACCGGGGCGCCACGAGCGTTCCGGGGATCTTCGCCGCTGGTGACTGCACGACCGTTCCCTTCAAGCAGATCACCATCGCCAGTGGCGCGGGTGCGACGGCGGCACTGTCCGCCTTTGACCACCTCATCCGCACCTCCGTTCCGGAGCTCGAAGCCGCCGCGGTCGGCTGACCGCGCCGCGCTTCACGATTTCGGGATGGTCCCGAAATCGTGTCGAAACCCCGGAAACCTTCTGGGGTCTCGACACGGTACCGGGGTGTCAGCGGCCGGCGACTCAGCAGCCGGCGACTCAGCGGCCGGTAACTCAGCGGCCGGCGACTCAGCGGCCGGCAACTCAGCGGCATAGGGTCGAGGAATGCCCCTCGTCTCCGTACCTGACCAGAGCTGGGTGGTCGACCTCGGTGAGATCGCCGGGGTCGATCTGCGCGTCTGGGACCCACGCCACGACGACACGTCCGAGGCCGGCCGCGCTGGTATGGGCATCGAGGTCTATGTCGCGCCGTACCTGCAGGGCCTCGAGCCGATCCGCCGGGCTGTCGAGAGGCCGAGTGTGCGCCTGGTCCAACTCCTCACAGCTGGATTCGATGGCGTCCTCGAGATCGTCCCGGAGGGGGTACAGGTCGCCAACGCCGGACCTGTGCACGACGACTCGACCGCTGAGCTGGCCCTCGCCCTCACCCTCGCTGCGCAACGCGGCATCCCCGAAGCAGTCCTGGGGGCCCAGCGTGGGGAGTGGCTCCACCTCGGCGGCCGGCCGTCGTTGGCCGACCGCCGCTGCGTGGTCATCGGGTATGGCGGGGTTGGTCGGGGGATCACCCGCCGCCTCCTCGCCTTCGGTGCCCAGGTCAGCGCGGTGGCGAGCCGTCCCCGTGCCGGAGACGACCTCGTCGAGCAGATCCGCGGTGTCGACGACCTGCCCGACCTGCTCCCGGACACCGAGATCGCACTGCTCGCGCTCCCACTCACCCCCGCTACGCGTGGCCTGGTGGGGCACGAGTTCCTCTCTCGTATGCCGCCCGCCGCGCTTGTCGTCAATGTCGCCCGAGGCCCGGTCATCGACACCTCCGCCCTGCTCGCACATGTGGGCCGGATCCGGTTCGCTCTGGACGTCACCGACCCCGAACCCCTGCCACCTGATCATCCGCTGTGGTCGGCCCCAGGTGTCCTGATCACCCCGCACATCGGGGGTCCGACGACAGCGTTCCGCCCACGCGCTGTGGCGATGTTGCGCGAGCAGCTGGCGCGGCTCGGCCGCGGGGAAGACCCTGCGTACCTTGTCGGCTGATCCGCGTCGCGACGTCGGCTGATCCGCGTCGCGTCGCGACTGGGCCCGATGCTGACAAGACGCGGGCGGCGAGGCAGGATCGGGTCATGACTGCTGCAGCCCGTGATCGCCTCTTGGTCCTCCTCCGTCACGCCAGGGCAGAACTAAGTGGCAGCGACCGTGATCGGGGCCTCACCGTCGACGGGTATGCCGACGCCCAGGCCGTGGGGGCGTGGCTGCGCGAGCAGGGGATCGGCATCGACGAGGTGTTGTGCTCCACAGCCACCCGCACCCGGCAGACAGCCGAGGGGGTGTGGGAGGGGGGGTGCGCCCAGGGTGAGGTCCACTTCGACGAGCGGATCTACAACGGCTCCGTAGACACCCTCCTCCAGGTGGTTCGTGAAGCCGATGAGGACGCCGACGTCGTCATGCTCATCGGTCATGCGCCCGGCGTTCCGGCCCTAGCCTCCCTCCTCGCCGACGGCGACGGCAGTCACCAGGCCCACGAGTTGCTCTCCCAAGGTTTTCCCACGACCGGGATCGCGGTGCTGCGCTACCCGGGGAGTTGGGCCGACCTGGCCTACGACGGCGCCGCACTGGAACGCTTCCATGTCTGCCGTGGATGAGCCAGCCACGG
>JBDIAO010000099.1:0-9356 GCA_039812375.1 Phycicoccus sp.
GCGACGAGGAACCCGATGGAATAGAGGAATCCGTCCATGCCCTGCAGCGCGATGGCGCCGGCGATGCCGAGGAAGGATGCAGCAGACAGGTAGTCGCCGGCGATGGCGATGCCGTTCTGCCGTCCGGAGAAGGCGCCACCTGCGGTGTAGTACTGCTCGGCGGTCTTCTTCCCGGAGGCGACCTTGATGACGATGGCCAGGGTCACCGCGACGAAGGCGACGAAGATGGCGATGTTCAGCGTCGAGTTGCCGACGGCCTGGGTGGCCTCGGCAGCGAGGGTGGGCAGGGTGGCCATGGCTCAGTGCTCCTTCGCGCCGTCGAGCTGGGCGCCGACGGCGTCAGCAGCCGGGTCGAGCTGGCGGTTCGCCCAGCGGGCGTAGATGAATGTGATGGCGAAGGTCGTGACGAACTGCAGCAGACCGAACACCAGGCCGACGGTGATCTTGGCGAAGAGGATCTGGTTCATGAAGTCGGACGCGAAGATCGACATGATCGCGTAGAGGAAGTACCAGAGCAGGAAGAATGCGGTCATCGGGAAGACGAAGCCACGGAACTTCCGGCGCAGTGCCTGGAAGTCCGGTGTGGCCTGGACGGCTAGGTACTGGTCGCCGGCGTCGGGGGGAGCAGCGCTGCTCATGGGGTCACCTCCGGGGGGAACGAACCGGCCTCGGTGCCGACTCAGGAGACCACTGTGACCGCTGCCGTATGCCGGGCGCAGCCGTTGCCGATCACCCGTCGCCCGGCGGGGGGTGCCAGCCGCTGTACGGCACGGGCGTGATCGCCCAGCGGCTGCTCCAGCGCGCTGAACGGCACCCGGACCAGCCAGAAGTCGCCGGCGGAGCGGCGCAGTCAGAAGTCGCCGGCGGAGCGGCGCAAGGTGGCCAGGATCCGGGTGAGGTCGGTGGTGTCCCGGCGGGTGAGGCCTAGGGAATTGAAGACGTCGCGATTGACTGCCTCGGTGGCCTTGTCAGTGAGCTCATGCCCCGCGGTGGTGAGGGCGACGAGGGTGGTCCGCCGGTCCTCCGGGTGCGGGGAGCGGGCGACGAGCCCGGCGGCTTCGAGCCGGTCGACGGCGTTCGTCACGCTGGACTGGTGGACCTGGAGACGCTGGGAGATCGTGCTCATGGGGAGCTGACCACGCCGGCTGAACCGGAGCAGCATGAGGGTCTCGTAGCGAGCGAAGGTCACCCCATACGGCCGCAGGGTCGCCTCCACCCGGGCCAGGACGATCTGCTGGGCGCGCATGAGCGAGGTGACGGCTGCCATTCCCGGTGCGGCGTCATCCCAACCGTGCGCGGTCCACGCCCGCGCGGCCTGGGCAATGGGATCAGTGTCCAACGGCATGTACCCAAGAGTACATTGACTTCCGATAGTTGGACGTCATACTATTTATCGGCCACCTACCCGTGGCCCCATCCTGCGACGACCGGAGTCGACCCATGACCCAAGCCCCTGCGCTCCACGTCCCGACGAACCCGGTTCGGATCGTCAGCGCATCCTCGCTCTTCGACGGCCACGATGCCTCGATCAACATCATGCGTCGGATCATGCAGAGCCAGGGGGCCGAGGTGATCCACCTCGGGCACAACCGGTCCGTTCGGGAGGTCCTCGATGCCGCGATCGAGGAGGACGTCCAAGGCGTGGCGGTCTCCTCCTACCAGGGCGGGCACGTCGAGTACTTCGAGTACCTCGTCACCCTGCTGCGCGAGGCGGGCGCGGGGCACATCAAGGTCGTCGGCGGCGGTGGCGGAGTCATCGTCCCCGAGGAGATCGACCGCCTGGCCAGGGCCGGGGTGCACATTTTCAGCCCCGAGGACGGCCAACGGATGGGCTTGGTCGGGATGATCAACGACGTCATCAGCGCCTGCGATTTCGACGTGTGCGCCGTCGGACAGCCTGACGCGGCAGCGGTCCTGGCCGGTGAGCGAGGCGCGGTCGCCCGGGCGATCAGCGCTGCGGAGCAGGGTTGCCTCCCGCCACGGCTGCTCGAGGAGTTGCGGTCGGCCGCCGCGGCGCGACACACCCCAGTCCTGGGTATCACCGGGACCGGTGGCTCGGGCAAGTCGAGTCTGACTGACGAGCTCGTGCGGCGGTTCCGGGTCGACCAGCAGGACAAGCTGCGGATCGCCTGCGTCGCGGTCGACCCGACTCGCCGCCGCGGCGGCGGAGCCCTGCTCGGCGACCGGATCCGGATGAACTCCCTCGACGGGGACCGGGTCTTCTTCCGTTCCCTGGCCACTCGGGGCAGCCACGAGGTGCCCAACGCACTCGCCGACGTCCTGACGATCCTCAAGGCAGCGGCATACGACCTCATCATCGTTGAGACCCCCGGCATCGGACAGGGTGACGCCGGGATCACCGGCCATGCGGACGTCAGCCTCTATGTCATGACCCCTGAGTTTGGTGCGGCGAGCCAGCTCGAGAAGATCGACATGCTGGACTTCGCTGACGTCGTGGCGATCAACAAGTTCGAGCGCCGCGGAGCCATGGACGCCCTGCGCGACGTCGGCCGTCAGTTGGTGCGCAACCGCGGTGCCTTCGGGAAGAAGCCGGCCGACATGCCCGTCTTCGGCACCTCGGCGGCAACCTTCAACGACGACGGAGTCACTGCGCTCTACCAGGAGCTGCGCAGCCAGCTTGCCGGCAAGGGTCTGCCCGTGGCCGAGGGCACGTTGGCCCCGGTCGCCGTGCGGCACTCCTCGACGCTGCGCCAGGTCGTCCCGGCGCAGCGGGTGCGCTACCTCGCCGAGATCGCCGAGACAGTCCGGCACTACCACCTCGACACCGCACGGTATGCCGCCGCGGCCCGCCGGGTGCAGCACCTGGGCACGGCGCGCGACGCGCTGGGAGCGGTCGCCCCCGAGGAGCTCGACACCCTGATCGACCAGGCCTTGCGGGATCTGCCGGGGCCGGTCTCCCGGGCCCTGGACGGCTGGTCCGACGTCGTCGACTCCTACTCCGGCGCCGAACAGGTCGTCACTATCCGGGGTCGGGAGATGCGCACCGCCCTGACCAGGGAGTCACTGTCGGGCAACAAGATCCGGCGTGTCGCGCTGCCCCGCTTCCACGACCACGGAGACCTCGTCACCTTCTTGCGGGCAGAGAATCTGCCCGGGCACTTCCCGTTCACCGCGGGCGTGTTCCCGTTCAAGCGGGAAGGTGAGGACCCGGCCCGGATGTTCGCCGGCGAGGGCGATCCCTTCCGGACCAACCGGCGCTTCAAGCTGCTCTCCGCCGGTCAACCGGCGACCCGGCTGTCCACGGCATTCGACTCAGTCACCCTCTACGGGCGTGACCCCGACCCGCGTCCGGACATCTACGGCAAGGTCGGCACGTCCGGAGTGTCCATCGCCACCGTCGAGGACATGAAGGCCCTCTACGACGGCTTCGACCTCACCTCGCCGACGACGAGTGTCTCGATGACGATCAACGGTCCGGCCCCGACGCTCCTGGCCTTCTTCCTCAACACGGTCATCGACCGCGAGGTGGAGAGGTTCGCCGCAGACCACGGCCGCGACCCGGACGAGGGGGAGGCGCACAGCATTCGGGCCAAGGCCCTGTCGTCGGTGCGGGGGACGGTCCAGGCCGACATCCTCAAGGAGGACCAGGGGCAGAACACCTGCCTGTTCTCCACCGAGTTCTCCCTGCGGATGATGGCAGACATCCAGGAATGGTTCATCGAGCACCGGGTCCGCAACTTCTATTCGGTGTCGATCAGCGGGTATCACATCGCCGAGGCTGGGGCGAACCCGATCAGCCAGCTCGCGTTCACTTTGGCCAACGGGTTCACCTACGTCGAGGCCTACCTGGCCCGCGGGATGGACATCGACGACTTCGCCCCCAACCTGTCCTTCTTCTTCTCCAACGGAATGGACCCGGAATACTCTGTCATCGGCCGGGTCGCCCGGCGCATCTGGGCGGTGACCATGCGGGAGAAGTACGGCGCCAACGAGCGCAGTCAGAAGCTCAAGTACCACGTGCAGACCTCGGGCCGTTCGCTGCACGCCCAGGAGATGGACTTCAACGACATCCGCACGACTCTGCAGGCACTCATCGCGATCTACGACAACGCGAACAGTCTGCACACCAACGCCTTCGACGAGGCGATCACCACCCCCAGTGAGGAGTCGGTGCGCCGGGCGCTGGCCATCCAGATGATCATCAACCGCGAGTGGGGCCTGGCGATGAACGAGAACCCGCTGCAGGGGTCGTTCATCATCGACGAGCTCACCGATCTCGTCGAGGCCGAAGTGCTCGCCGAGTTTGACCGGATCAGCGAGCGCGGCGGTGTGCTCGGCGCCATGGAGACCGGCTACCAGCGCGGCAAGATCCAGGACGAGTCCTTGCTCTATGAGCAGCGCAAGCACGACGGGTCCCTCCCCATCATCGGGGTCAACACCTTCCGCAACCCTCACGAGGGTGAGGTGCCGAAGAAGATCGAGCTCGCCCGAGCCTCAGAGGCCGAGAAGGAGTCGCAGCTTGCGCGGGTGCGCGCCTTCCGCGAGGAGCACGACGTCCAGGCTCAGCAGGCGCTGACCCGGCTGCGGGCGGCGGCCACGTCCGGCGAGAACGTCTTTGCCGTCCTCATGGATGCTGCCCGGGTCTGCTCCCTCGGACAGGTCACCGACGCCTTCTTCGAGGTCGGCGGCCAGTACCGCCGCAACGTCTGACCCTCGAGCCGGATCCACGGGGGCGCCCTGCCCGGGTGGTGCGTGGTCCACAGGGCTCCGGCCCGCTCGCGACCGAGCACCGCCCGCGGGCAGAGGGTGGTCACCATGGACGGAAGGGAGCACCATGGTGACCATGAGCATGGTCCTCGAGGATCGCGTGTGGACCCGTGAGGAGCGGGACGGGTTGCCCGACGATGGGTTCCGCCACGAACTGCTCGATGGGAAGCTCATCGTGACGCCTTCGCCACGCGTGCCCCACCAAGCCATGGTCGTGGGTCTGGTCATCGCTCTCGCTCATGCCTGCCCGCCCGAACTCAAGGTCTTCACCGCACCCCTGGACGTGACCCTGGCCGAGGACACCGTGCTGGAGCCAGACGCCCTCGTCGTCCGAGGCAGCCAGGCGAGCGGGGCCACCCTCGAAGGCGTGCCTCTGCTGGCCGTCGAGGTGGCGTATGTCGAGGGCGGTGAGTCGTGGGCAGCGGTCCAGCCGTTCACCGTGACCATCGTCCCCAGCGCCCTCATGGCTTGAGCCTGCCGGCCGCACCCCCGTGCAAGCTGCGCGGGGTCGTGCCGCCACGGTTTGTGCACAGCGCCGAAACTATGCTGGGCACCTGAACAGCACGCCACCAGGAAGGGCCACCGTGAGCAGCACCGACAAGATCGTCATCGTCGACGGGGCCCGCACCCCGGTGGGCAGCTTCGGCGGGGTCCTCAAGGACGTCCCGGCCCACGAGCTCGGTGCCGCCGCGGTCACCGAGGCACTCGCTCGCGCCGGAGTGGGCGCCGACGACGTGCAGAGCATCGTCATGGGCTGTATTGGCCAGGTCGCCGGTGACGCCTACAACGCCCGCCGGGTCGGGGTGAGCGCGGGCCTGCCGATCGCCACCCCGGCGCTGACGGTCAACCGGCTGTGCGGATCGGGCCTGCAGGCGATCTGGTCGGCCGCCCAGGAGATGCTCTGGAACGACCTCGACGTCGCCGTCGCGGGCGGGGACGAGTCGATGTCCCGGATGCCGTTTTACGACTTCGGTGCCCGCGCCGGCTACCGCCTCGGGAACCGGGCGCTGCTCGACGGCACCGTCGCCATGCTCACCGACCCGTTCAGCGGCGCCCACATGGGGGTCACCGCCGAGAACGTCGCCACGAAGTATGGCGTCAGCCGGTCCGAGCAGGACGAGTTCGCCCTACGCTCCCAGCAGCTCGCGGCATCGCAGGCGGCCCGGGCCGCTTTCGCCCAGGAGATCGTCCCGGTCACCACGACGGGGCGCCGCCCGGTGACCGTCGAGGTCGACGAGCACCCCAAACCGGGAACCACCCTCGAGGCCCTTGCCGTGCTGCGGCCGGCCTTCGCCAAGGAGGGCAGCGTCACCGCCGGCAACGCCTCAGGCATCAACGACGGCGCCGCGGCGCTCGTCCTGGCCCGCGAGTCAGTCGCCACGGAGCGGGGCTTGCGCCCCATGGTGTCTCTTGAAGCCGTCGCGACCGCCGCGATCGACCCACAGCTCATGGGCTACGCCCCGGTCGACGCCCTGGCCTCCCTGTGGAAGCGGACCGGGTTGTCTCCCAAGGACATCGGTACCTTCGAGGTCAACGAGGCCTTTGCCTCCCAGGCCGTCGCGGTTGTCCGCGACGCCGGGCTCGACCTCGAGAGGGTGAACCCGTATGGCGGCGCGATCGCCCTCGGCCACCCGGTCGGAGCAACCGGCGCCATCCTCACCTTGCGTGCCGCCAAAGACATGGTCCGCCGGGACCTCGAGTTCGGGGTCGTGACGATGTGCATCGGCGGCGGCCAGGCGCTGGCCGCGCTGCTCAAGCGGGTCTGACGCCGCCGAGCCCCACGAGACTCTCCTGCAGCCAGCTACGGTGTCGATCATGGTGCAGCCCAGCGGGGATCAGTGGACGATCCGGTCCGGCGACGACGAGGTCACGATCGTCGAGGTCGGCGGTGGCCTGCGCAGCTGGACCCGGGACGGCATACCGGTCCTCGCCGGGTATGCCGCCGACGAGGAGTGCACCTCAGGGCGGGGCCAGCAGCTCATCCCGTGGCCCAACCGGATCCGGGACGGGCAGTGGCGCTTCGAGGGGGAGCGCCGTCAGCTCCCGATCACCGAGGTCGGGCTCGGCAACGCCAGCCACGGTCTCCTCCGCTGGGCGCCGTGGCGGCTCCTGGACCGGGACGAGAGCGCCCTGTCCGTCACGGCCCGGCTCTTCCCCCAACCCGGATGGTCCTGGATCCTGGACTGCGTGACTCGCTATGCCCTCTCCGACGCCGGTCTGAGTGTCACCCACGAGATCACCAACCACTCGCACACCTCCGCACCGTTCGGGCTCGGCACCCATCCCTACCTCGCGATCGGCGACACCCCGCTCGCAGACGTCGACCTCACCGTCCCGGCCCGAACCTGGATCGAGGTCGACGACCGCCTGCTGCCCACTCGTCACCGAGACGTTACGGACACCCCATACGACTTCCGGGTCGGCCGCGCCGTCGGCGGCACAGCCCTGGACACGGCATACACCGATCTGGCGGCAGACGACGACGGTAGGTGGCGGGTGCGGGTCGCCGCCCCGGGCCGCGCGGCGTGGGAGTTGTGGGCCGAGCGCGACGCCTTCCCGTTCACCCAGGTCTTCACCGGCAAGGCCGAGGACGGGCAGCGCGGGCAGCGAGGGCAGCGAGGGCAGCGCGGGCAGCGCGGGCAGCGCGGGCAGCGCGGGATCGCCGTCGAGCCCATGACCTGCCCGGCCAACGCGTTCAACTCCGGTGTCGGGCTGCTCGTTCTCGCCCCGAGCCGGACGTGGCGAGGGGCGTGGGGTATCGCGCAGGTCTGATCGGACAGGGCCCCGTGGCAGAACCCGTCGCCACGCCTCGGTTAGCCTTGGGGGGCGACCCCGCCGACAGGGCCGCTTCGACGTCTGCCACCGGCGGCGTCGGTCATCGACGCGGGCACAGTGCCCGCTCACCGAAACGAACGAGGTGCGCCGTGCCCACTGGCCGGGTGAAGTTCTTCAACCCCGAGAAGGGCTTCGGCTTCGTCTCCCATGACAACCCCGCGGACGGACCTGACGTGTTCATCCCGGCCAGCGCCCTGCCCGCTGGGGTGACCACCCTCAAGCCGGGCGCCCGGATCGAGTTCGGGATTGTCGAGGGCAGGCGGGGAGCCCAGGCACTGTCCGTGCGCCTTCTCGACCCGGCGCACTCGGTCGCGGTGAACCGGAAGGTGCGCGACCGCAAGCCGGCCGACGAAATGGTCCCGATCGTCGAGGATGTCATCAAGCTCCTCGACCAGGTCTCCGAGTCGCTGCGTCGTGGGCACTACCCGGACAAGGCACACGGGAACAAGGTGGCACAGGTGCTGCGGGCCGTCGCGGCCGACCTCGAGCTCTGATGGCGTCGCCGCGCCCGGATCGGGTCCTGCAGGAGGCAGTCGACCTCGCCCGAGAGGCTGTCGAGGTGATCGCCGACCCGGGCACGATCGGGGAGCACCTCGGCTTCGAGTTGGTCGCACACCGGCTCGGGGTGCACTACTTCCGTTGTGCCTCCCGCGGTTACCCCGGCTGGCGCTGGGCGGTCAGCCTCTCCCGGGTGCCACGGGGCAAGCTTGCGACGGTCTGTGAGACGACGCTGAAGCCCGGCGAGGAGGCGTTGCTCTCGCCCCCCTGGGTGCCGTATGCCGCCCGCCTCGCTCCCGGGGACATCGGCCCCGGTGACATCACCCCGCGAGTGGTCGACGATCCTCATCTCGAGTTCGGTTTCGAGGCGACCGGCGAAGAGGACGTCGATGCGATGGCCCAGTGGGAGCTCGGACTGGGGCGGGTGCGGGTCCTCTCGGCGCAGGGGCGAGCTGCCGCGGCGCAGCGATGGTACGAGGGGGAGGCCGGACCTGCGACGGCGGTGGCTCAGCGAGCGCCGGCGAAGTGCGCCACCTGCGGCTACTTCGTGCCGCTACCCGGGGTGCTCCGGCAGGTGTTCGGCGTGTGCGCCAACGAATGGTCTCCCAGCGACGGACGGGTCGTCGCACTGAGCCACGGATGCGGTGCGCACTCCGAGGCTGATGTCGCGGCCCCAGAGCCAGAGGTGGTGCGACCGCCCATCCTCGACGACTTCCAGCTCGACGTCTCCGACTGAGCGGTCCACCGCGGATCGTCCGGCTTGCGCGCTGCGGATCATCTGGCGCCTGCGCGCTGTGGATCATCCGGCGCCGGCGGCGTTGCCTTTGCCCCGGGCGAGGTAGACGTGTCCGATCAGGCCGAGCGCGAGCCCGGTCACGCAGGTCCACGGCCACCAGGAGCGCTCGCCGGTGTGCAGCGAGGGGACGAGCATCGTGACGACGAGCGCGAGCGCCCATACGGCTGTGCCCATGTGTACGACTCGACGGGTCGGGACCCGCATCGGCTGCAGCGGCTCGCTCACCGTGCCAGCCTAGCCAGGCAGTGCCCGCAATCGCCGCGCGCGGCCCCCATACAGGGCCTCGGCCACCAGCGGCTGCGGATAGCTGGCTGTTCCGGTGCCTGCCGTGGGGCGAAAGCACGGAGACCCCGGAACAGGCGAAAGCACGGAGACCCCGAACAGGCGAAAGCACGGAGACCCCGGAACCGTGGCCAGATCCCGGAAACCTTCCAGGGTCTCGCCCCAGTTTCGGGATGGTCCCGAAAACGTGAGGCTGGTGGGACTGGTGGGAGCGAGC
>JBDIAO010000100.1:0-9320 GCA_039812375.1 Phycicoccus sp.
GCACGTGCTCCCCGGTCGGAGCGCACGTGCTCCCGGTCAGACCCCGGAACCTTGGCGAAACCCCCGAACCTTTCCGGGGTTTCGCCCCGTTTTCGGGATGGTCCCGAAATCGAGACGAGTGGGGGTGCGGGCCGGGACCCGCGTGGCCGGCGGCGGCATACGCGTCAGTTGTCGTCGCGCCGACCGCCGCTCTGGACGCGGCGCCGGTTCCAGGCCAAGGCGGCGGCGAGTGCTGCGGCGACGGCCAGGGCGAGGAGACTGAAGAGGACGAGCGGGCTGGATCCGCCATTCTGGGCTTGGTCGACCACCGCTGCTGACGGACTCGAGCCGATCCCAGCCAGCACGATCGGGTGTGCCGAGCGGTCCCGGTCGGTCAACGGCTCAAGGCCCCAGGCCTGCTCGATCGTCGAGAGGATCGACGTCGTGTCATAGACCGTGTGGTCGATGCCTGAGCCGTCCAGTCCCGCGGAGAGGAAGAGTGCTGGAACCCGAGTCCCCGGACCGAAGGCGTCCCGGGACGGGACCGGCACATGGTCGGCGAACCCGCCGAACTCGTCGTAGGTGAGGACGACGAGGGTGTCCTTGGCCTGCGGGCCTGCGGTGACCTGCTTGAGGAGGTTGACGATGTGATCGCCGCTGCCCCGCTGGCTTGAGTAGCCCGGGTGCTCGCTCTCCCCGCCGTAGGGCTTGACGAAGCTGACCGCCGGAAGCGAGCCGTTCTCGACCGCGGCGAGGAAGTCCTGCTCGTCCTTGAGGTGTTCCCGGCCCGGCTGCCCGGGACCGTAGCCGGAGAAATAGAGGAAGGGCTGGTGTCCGTACTGGAAGAGGGGGCCGGGCCGTCCGGCAACCGCATCGTCCCAGCCGCCGGCATACCAGGCCCAGGGGACGCCTTTGCCAGTGAGCCGTTCGCCGATCGTCGGGTATGCCGCGGTGTCGACAGCCGGAATACGAGGCTGGGAGGTCAGCGTCGGCTGCTTCTCCGGATAGACCGTGTTGACCGCGAAGAAACCACAGGCGCGCCCCTCGTCGCTCTGCTCTGGGTTCGGGCACGCCTGAGTCAGGGTGCCGTCGGCGACGTCGCCGGTTGGCTCGTAGAAGGGGGCCTTACGCTCCATCCCATTGCTGTCGACGACGGATGGGGTCGCGCCCAGTGCGCCCCGGGAGGTGTCGAGAGGCGCCCGCGCGGCGATGAGGAACTGGTGGTTGAGGAAGGAACCGCCGAAGGCCGCCTGGAAGAACCGGTCGGCGATGACGTAGTGGGGTGCGCCGTCGGAATGCAGCCAGGCGAACAGCGGCAGTTGCGCTGTGTCGTAACGTCCTACGGACAGGCCGATGGCGTCCGAGGCCGTGACGTAGCGGTCCTGCTTGCCGCCGTGGATCTGGTACTGCTCGGTATAGAAGCGGTGGATGAGGTCCCGGGTGCAGCCGCCAGGTTCACCGTCACCCTTGGCGGTGCCCTTGCCGGCATACTCACCGGGCGGCGGACACGTGGCGTCGTTCGGGGCGATGTAGCTATCGATGCTGAAGGGCGCGTTCGTGAAGGCGCTGACGATGTCGCGGGCACTGTCGGTGCACGACCCCGCCTGAGGAGGGCTGGTCAGGTTGACGTCGTTCTGGTCCAGGCACCGGAAAGCCGCACCGTCCTGGTCGACCTGAGGCACAAACGCGTTCTCGATCGTTTCGTCACCGACCGGCCCCCATCCAGCGAGGAGATTGTCGAAGGAGTGGTTCTCCGCATAGACCACGACGAGGTGGTGGTAGCCACCAGGCAGTGGACCGGCTGTCCTTGCGGATTGGTGTGCGCTGCTCGGGTTCGCCCCTGCGTTCGTCGCCGTCGGGATGACCAGGGCCAGAGCGGTCAGCAGGCCGAGCAGAGCTGTCCGGCGCATGGCACTCCTCTCCCGGGCCGCTCACGGTCGGCGGGCCACGGTGAGCATCATGCCCTTTCGCTGGTCGGAGGCGCCATCAGGCAGCGGAGTCGGCAGGATGCGGACCCAGCGGGACGCGGAGCCGGGACGCGGAGCCGGGACGCGGAGCCGGTGCGCGGCATACCCGGCCACGCCCGCCGGTAGCCTTGGCCGGGTGACCCTCCGGCTTTTCGACTCCCTTTCCCGCGAGTTGCGCGACTTCGTCCCGGTGACGCCCGGGAAGGTCGGGATCTATATCTGCGGGCTCACCACTCAGGCGCCGCCGCACCTGGGCCACGTCCGCTTCGCAGTCGCGTTCGACGTGCTGCGCCGCTGGCTCGTTCGTGGACACGGCTACGAGGTCACCCTCATCCGTAACGTCACGGATATCGACGACAAGATCCTTGCCCAGGGCGAGCTCACCGGTGAGCCGTGGTATGCCGTGAGCTACCGCCATGAGATGGAGACCGCCCAAGCGCTGCACAGTCTCGGAGTGCTGGCGCCGACGTACGAACCGCGAGCGACGGGTCACGTGCCGGAGATGATCACCTTGATGGAGACCCTCGTGGAGCGGGGGCACGCCTATCCGGCACCGGACGGCAGCGGCGACGTCTACTTCGACGTTCGGTCATGGCCGGACTACGGGGAGCTCACCCGGCAGCGGATCGAGGACATGGCTGCGGCTGAAGACGCCGACCCACGCGGCAAACGGGACCCCCGGGACTTCGCGCTGTGGAAAGGGCACAAGAGCGACGAGCCACCGACCGCGTCCTGGCCCACGCCGTTCGGGGCGGGCCGGCCAGGCTGGCACTTGGAGTGCTCAGCGATGGCCCGCAAGTACCTCGGCGACACCTTCGACATCCACGGGGGAGGGGTCGACCTGCGCTTCCCGCATCACGAGAACGAGCAGGCCCAGTCCCGAGCCGCCGGGCTGGGGTTCGCCCGCTACTGGCTGCACAACGCGTGGGTGACCATGGCCGGGGAGAAGATGAGCAAGTCCCTGGGCAACTCTCTACGGGTCAGTGAGGTCGTCCGCCACCACCGACCCGTTGCAGTCCGCTACTACCTCACCTCGGCGCACTACCGCAGCACGATCGAGTACCAGGGGACCTCACTGGACGAGGCGACCGCGGCAGTTGAGCGGATCGAAGGCTTCCTCCGTCGTGCGTTGCCCGGCCAGGCGTATGCCGTGCCGTCTGGATCGGAGGCGCTGCCGGAGGACTTCATCGAAGCGATGGACGATGATCTCGGGGTCTCCGGAGCGCTGGCCGTCATTCACGAGACCGTCCGCACCGGCAACACTTGTCTCGACGACGGCGACGTCGAGGACGCCGCCGCCCACGCGCGCACCGTCGTTGCGATGACCGACATCCTCGGGGTCAACCCGCTGGACCCGGGCTGGGCCAGCGGGGCAGCTGAGGACGACGCTGCCATGTCCGCGCTGGAGGTTCTCGTCGCAGACCGAATCTCGGCCCGGGCCAAGGCTCGCTCTGCCCGGGACTGGGCCACCGCTGACCGGATCCGGCACCTTCTCGTGAAGGCGGGAATCACCCTCGAGGACACCCCGTCGCGTGCTCGCTGGACCTTCGCGCACAAGAAGGGGCCGAGCTGATGGCGGGCAACTCGCAGCGACGCGGCGCCGTCCGCAAGGGTGGGAGCAAGAAGGGCGCCACCGTCGGGTCGGGGGGCCAGCGCCGTCGCGGACTCGAGGGGAAGGGGCCTACCCCCAGGGCCGCCGATCGCCCACACCATAAGGCGCACCGCAGCGCGCAGGACGCAGCCGGCTCGGCCAGTCCCGGGAGCACCCGGGGCTCCGGGCGGCCGGGGTCGTCAGAGCGAGGCCCATCGGCTCGCCGGGGTGCGCGCCGGGGTGCACGCCCGGGGCAGAGCAGCAGTGAGATGGTCGCCGGGCGCAACGCTGTCGTGGAGGCGTTGCGGGCGGACGTCCCGGTGAGCACTGTGTACGTCGCCGGCCGGATCGACTCCGACGACCGGGTCCGGGAGGCGCTCAAGGTCGCCGGCGAGCGCGGCATACCCATCCTGGAGACACCCCGCACAGAGCTCGACCGGCTCACCGACGGCGCGGTCCACCAAGGACTGGCAGTCCAGGTTCCGCCGTACGACTACGCCCATCCCGGCGACCTCATCGACCCGGAGCAGCCGGGGGTTCCACTGGTCGTCGCCCTCGACGGGATCACCGACCCGCGCAACCTCGGTGCGATCATCCGCTCGGTCGCGGCGTTCGGGGGGCACGGGGTGCTGGTGCCGGCTCGGCGCTCGGTGGGGATGACCGCGGCGGCGTGGAAGTCCTCGGCAGGCGCGGCCGCTCGAGTCCCAGTAGCCAAGGCGAGCAACCTGACCACCGCGCTCAAGGACTTCCAGGGTGCGGGATTCTTCGTCATCGGCCTCGACATGCATGGTGACGTCGAACTGCCCGACCTCGAACTGGCCAGGGAGCCGCTCGTCCTGGTCGTCGGATCCGAGGGCAAGGGGCTGTCCCGGCTCGTGCGGGAGACCTGCGACCAGATCGTGTCCGTGCCGATGAGTTCGGGTGTCGAGTCGCTCAATGCCGGCATCGCGACCGGCGTTGCACTCTACGAGATCGCTCGCCGCCGCCGCTGAGCTGGTTCCTCCCCCCTGGTTCGGGGTATTGCCGCGTGCCCTGACGCGCGGTAATACCCCGAACGGGGAGCGAGGGTGTGCAAGGATCGGGGCGCCGAACGTGCTCCGGGTTGCCCGGTGCGGCGGTCGCAGGGCCGCCAAGACCCCAGAAGGGAAGTCTGATGTCCGACTACGGAACGAACCCGCCTCCGCCCCCGCCGCCACCTGGTGGGGGGTACGGGGGCCCAACGCCGCCTGGTGGGGGGTATGGCGGCCCGCCGCCTGGTGGGGGGTATGGTGCCCCGCCGCCTGGTGGGGGGTATGGTGCCCCGCCGCCGATGGGCGCAGGGCAGGTCGATCATCCCAAGGGGACGCTGATCCTCATTCTCGGCATCCTCGGCATCGTGACCTGCTGCACCCCGGTGGGCATCGTGGCGTTCTTCATGGGGAACACCGCCCTCAAGGAGATCGACGCTAACCCGACCTACTACCGCAACCGCGGCATGGTGCAGGCGGGACGGATTCTCGGCATCATCGCCATGGTCGGCCTCATCGTCGAGCTCCTCTATTTCACCTTGCTGGGCTTTGGGGTTCTGGCCAGCACAACCAGCACCTACTGACCGTGTACTGACAATGACCACGTACACTCACCCGGTCCCGGTTGCGGCTGATCCCCACGGCCGTAATCGAGCCATCTGGGCGCCACTCCTGTCGGGCGCGGCAGCCGCAGCGCTCAGCGCGTATGTCTGGGCTGTGGACCCGAATACCCCGGGTCACTATCCGGTGTGTCCGACGTATGCGTTGACCGGGATCTATTGCCCCGGGTGCGGCATGCTGCGGGCTGCGCACGCCCTGCTCCATGGTGACGTGGCGGGGTCGTTCGCGATGAACCTGTTCTTCCCGCCCTTGGCTCTGCTCACTGTCGTCCTCTTGCTGCGTTGGGCTTGGGCTCGCTGGCAAGGTCGCCGGATCACCTGGACCCCGCGACCGTGGCTGGCGTGGACGGTGCTGGCTATGACGGTGGCGTTCATGGTCGCGCGAAATCTGCCCTGGTTTCCCTTCCTCCGACCTGCCTGAGGTGTGGTGATACCCGCGGGGGTGTTCCTCCTTACTGGCTCTTCCCTCTGGTTCGAGGTATTGCGGTTCGGGGTATTGCCGTGGGCCCTGACCCGCGGTAATACCCCGAACCAGAGGAGCAGCCAGAGGACGAACCAGAGGAGCAGCAGGGGAGTGGGCGCGCTGCGCTACCGCTTGGGCACGACGATGACGCTGGACTTCGCGACGAGATCACCGAGGGTCTGCCGGTTGGGGTCCCACAGCATCCACAGGAACGACAGGTACACGATCTGGTTCGCGAGGCCGTGGACGATCTCGCGCAGGAAGGCCCAGAGCGGGCCGATGGGCTGGCCAGTCGTCGCGTTGATGAGCTTGAGGCCGACGACCTTCTTGCCGATGCTCTGTCCGGTGCGGCCCATTCGGAAGATTCGGTTCCAGATGGTGATGGCAATCATGAGCAGCACTCCGACGATCATGAGCAGCACCCCCACAGCACCCGAGGCCCCCATGCCCGCCGCCTCGTAGGATCCGGTGTCGCTGTTGTAGGTTGTCGAGGCGGCCACGCCCGCCGTCATCATGACCACACCGATGATCATCGGGATCAACCCGATCAGCACGAGCGCAGCGTCGACAAGGTAAGCCAAAGCGCGCGGACCGAACGTCGCGACTGGTCCGAAGTAGGTCTCGACGTAGGGCAGGGTCCCGGCCAGCGGCTGCCCGTATGCGGTCGGCGGGGGTGCGGCCGCGTAACCGCCGTAGGGATTGGTGAACTGCTGCGGCGGAGGTGCCGGCTGGGGTGGCTGCGGCGAGGTGAACTGCTGCGGCGGAGGTGCGGGCTGGGGGGGTGGCGGCGGGTCGAACCGGGGGGGTGGAGGTGCCGGCTGGGGCGGCTGCGGTTGAGCGGCCTCGTGTGGCTCCCGTGGCGTCGTGGGCTGGTCGGTCATCGCGATTACGCTTCCCTGGAGTGCGGTGAGTCGTGGACGTCTTCGATCCTAGGGGGGGTCTCTGACGCTCCGTTCACGGGTCGGGAATGACCACTGGCATGGCGATGGTGTCAACTCCGACGACGGCTTGCTCGTCCGGCTTCGCGGGTAGCACCGAGGCGACGTAGTCGTCGATAGCCTCGGTGAGCGGGATGTCGTGTCGAACTGCCTCGGCGAGATACCAGCGGTGCTCGAGAACCTCGTGGAAGAGTTCGGGTGGCTCCAGCTTGGCGGCCAACTCACGCGGCACCCGGCGGGTGATCGGCTCGTACACCCGGGTCAGCCAGTCGTGGGCGACGAGCGACTCGTCGTCGGCTTGTCGGTCGTGTGCTGCGCGGAAGGAGTCGAGGTCGTTGAGCAGGCGTCGGGCCTGGTTCTCCCCCACGTCGAGGCCGGTCAGGCGCAGCATCCGCCGGGAGTGGTGCCCGGCGTCGACGACCTTGGGCTGGATAGTGATCCGGGCTCCGTCGATGTCCGTGGTGATGGCGAGTTCGCCGACGTCGAAGCCGAGGGCGTTGAGTCGGCGGATCCGCTCCTCGACCCGCCATCGTTCACCGGTGTCGAACTCTTCGCTGCCGGTCAGCTCGGTCCACAGGGCCTCGTAGCGGGTGATGATCCGGTTCGCGATGACCACGGGGTCGGTGTCCTCGTGCAGGAGCCCGCCGGCCTGCAGGTCCATGAGCTCACCGGCGATGTTGACCAGAGCGAGCTGGAGGTCGTGAGCCCGCTGGCCGTTGCTCAACCTTGGGTGGAGTTCGCCGGTCTCGGCGTCGACGAGGTATGCCGCGAAGGCCCCGGCATCCCGCCGGAAGAGCGTGTTGGACAACGACACGTCTCCCCAGTAGAAGCCCGCCAGGTGGAGACGGACGAGCAGCACGGCCAGGGCATCGATGAGTCGGCTCGCGGTGTCGGGCCGCAGAGTCTGGCTGAACAGGGCCCGGTAGGGGAGCGAGAACTTCAGGTGTCGGGTGAGCAGACAGGCGTCGAGTCGCCCGCCAGCGGCATCCCGACGACCGGTGACCACCCCGAAGGGAACGACCGTCGGCTCGTCGAGGCGACGCAGATCCCGCAGCATCGTGTACTCGCGGCGCGCCAGGTCTTTGCTGATCTCCTTGACCGCGAGGATGCGCCCCGACACCTTGACGAAGCGGACGACGTGCCGGGAGATCCCTCGGGGCAGGGCTGCGAGGATTTCACCCGGCCAGTCCGCCAGTGGGGTGTTCCATGGCAGGTCGAGCAGCGCTGGGTCGGGGCGGGAGGTCGTGATCTGGAGCGCCACGACTGTGCCTCCTCGGGCCATGCGAACAGGGTGCACCTGGGGCCCGGGACGTGATCCCGAGCCCCAGGGCGTCAGGGGGAGGGCCGGTTGAGCCGGCCGAACTGAGCCCTGTGCGGTCAGCGCAGGGCCCAGTCCAGGGCGGTCAGGATCCTGCCGTCAGTGGCTGAGCCGTTCGCCGTTGTCCTTGCGGAAGACGTGGACGTGCTTGGAGTCCGGGTGGACGTAGATTGTCGACCCCGTCTTGGGGACATTCCGGCCGTCGATGCGGGCGATGAAGGGCTTGGCTTCGTCGCCCTCACCGGTCAAGGAGAAGCTCTTGTCCGTCGGGGTGGCATAGACGTAGGCGTCGGCGCCGAGCTCCTCGACGACGTCGATGACCAACTCGAGACCGTCGTTGTCCGTGGTGATCTCGACGTCCTCGGGACGGACCCCGACGATGACCGAGCTCCCACTCCCCGCGAGGTCCTCACGGGGGACCTCGACGACGTGGTTGCCGAACTTGGCGCCGCCCTCGGTGACCGGGACCGTGACGAGGTTCATCGCGGGGGAGCCGATGAAGCCGGCGACGAAGAGGTTCGCTGGGGCGTCATACATCTCTCGCGGCGTGGCGCACTGCTGGAGCAGGCCGTCCTTGAGGACCGCGATCCGATCGCCCATGGTCATTGCCTCGGTCTGGTCGTGGGTGACGTAGACGGTGGTGACGCCGAGGCGGCGCTGCAGACTGGCGATCTGGGTGCGGGTCTGGACCCGCAGCTTGGCGTCGAGGTTGGACAGCGGCTCGTCCATGAGGAAGACCTGCGGGGAACGGACGATGGCTCGACCCATGGCCACCCGTTGCCGCTGGCCGCCAGAGAGTGCTTTCGGCTTGCGCTGGAGGTACTCGGTGAGGTCGAGGATCTTCGCCGCCTCCTCGACGCGCTTGCGGATCTCGGCCTTGTCCACCCCGGCGATCTTCAGCGCGAAGCCCATGTTGTCGGCAACCGACATGTGCGGGTACAGCGCGTAGTTTTGGAAGACCATCGCGACGTCGCGGTCCTTGGGCGAGAGGTCGGTGACATCACGGTCGCCGATCCAAATCTTGCCGCCATTGACTTCCTCGAGGCCGGCAAGCATGCGCAAAGCGGTGGACTTGCCGCATCCGGAGGGGCCGACAACGACGAGGAACTCCCCGTCTTTGATGTCGATGTTGAGCTTGTCGACGCTCGGCTTGTCGTTGCCCGGGTAGATCCGGGTGGCCTGGTCGAACTTCACGGTTGCCATGGGCGTACCTTCGTACCTTTCCTCACCGGCAGGAACGTGCCGGACGATCCGTTGTAAGGGGACGTGCTGCGATCCGCTTGCAGTGCGGGACAGCACAGCGCGAAAACGCTCGTCCCAGTGTGCCACCCCCGAGCGTCGAGTGGGAAGTAAGCGCGCAACCGGCGCCGATCCTCACCTCCCCCTGGGTCTGGCCAGTGGCGCGCACCGGACTCAGCACCGGACTCAGCGCCGGAC
>JBDIAO010000101.1:0-9312 GCA_039812375.1 Phycicoccus sp.
GGCAGTCGGCGAGGTGTGCGGGCCGACGTCCGAGTCGAGCCCTCGAAGACCACGCAGCCAGGCTCCCTCCCAGTGTCTTCAGCCGGGCCTTTCGCGCACGAGTAGCCGACTACTCGTTCTCCACAGGCGCCCAGTCGACAGCCGCCGCGGCTGTCAGAGCCGTGCAGCACAGGTGAGCGGGCACACTGTGGCACGAGACTCCGGGTGAGGCACCGACTGAGCCTCCGCCGAAGAGGTCGGACCAGTGGTCGTGGCCCCGGTCGATTGGCGCGAGACAGGCGACGGGATGCCTCGGCCCGGTTCGCGCACGGATCACCGCGCAAGGGCCGCCCGACTGGTGGCAGCGGCGGTGTGGATCATGTGATGCAAGGTGTCGATTTCGGTGTGCATCCGGTTCACGTCGCACCATCCCAGGTCCACGTGTCGGTTGCGCGCCTCGGCGACGAGGTAGGTGGGTCCGGGCAGGTAGGACATCATCGGGATCCCGGCCGCGTCGAGGGCGACGCCTTCACCGTAGAAGGGCCCCTTGGATGGTGAGCAGAGGGTCAGCCGGTTTCGCCGGATGGCCGCCCTGGCGATGATGGCCACGGCACGGTTCGAGCAGTACACCGAGGACGGTTCATCGTCGCCCGTCGGCCGATAGGTGACGCCGTCGTCCGCCCAGCCGCGGGCACCGAGATGCTCGACGGTGACACCGGCCTTCGTCCTGGCGGCCAGGTCGGGGTAGTCGGTGAGGTAGGCGCCCGACCGCATCAGTTGGGTCTGTGCGAAGTGACCGGTGGCGAAGTAGAACGCGAACGACACAGGCCGCTGCTTCCGTGGGACGGCTGCCAGCCGCTGCCCGATGGACAGCATCCCGAGGGGTCCGTTCTCCTCGACCACGTTCGGGCCGTCCGTGTGGGTGTTCACCACGACGACGTCGTCATCGGCCCTCGCACCCGGCAGCATCGCGAGCAGCCCATCGGTTCGGGTGCTCGGGGCGATCTCGGCGTCGAGGACCAGGTGCGCGGTGCTGCCGCCTCGCCGGGCCACGGCACGCAGGTGGTCACCCTGGGCGGCGTCCACGCAGATCGCCGGGATGTCACGAGACAGCCCGTCGAACGGGTCGTACTGACCATATGCGTCGGCCCGCGCCATCGGCATGATCTTGATGCACCCGACGGCGCCCGCTGCCTTGAGCCCGAGCAGGACTCCGACGGTGTCGCGAACGAGTGGGTCCGTCGCTGCGCGGTTGTACACCTGTGTCGGGTCGACACCCGGGGCGAACCCGAACCAGGTGTCGACCAGATCGTCCAGGACGAGGTCGGCCCACGGCGCGTCGATGACGGCGACCTTTCCTCGCACCGAGACCCCGGCCAGATCAGCGGGACGGCCGGTCCCCGCATACACCAATCCGGCGTGGATGCCCCGGCTCGGCGTCTGCCCCGAGTAGGGGTAGTAGAACGACGGTCTGACCGGGACGACGCCTCCGCCCGGGGTTCGGATCGTCAGGTCGTACCGGCGCGCTGTCCACCGCTGGAAGGTCTGCGGCCTCCGGTCGATCTCGAAGCCGAGGCTGCGGTATGCGACGGCCAGGTCGTCGATGAACCGCGCGTGGGGCCCGGTTCCGGTGTACCGAGGTCCCAGGTCGGCGAGGTAGTCGACCCAAGACCGCAGCGTTCGGGTGTCTGCCAGTCTCCCGCGTCGGGGCCGCAGACCCGTGACGTGCCGGGGCACGGACGCCGATGGTGACGCCTGGGCCGGGCCGGCCGCCATGGTCGCCGTCAGCCCTGCGGCAACGGCGGATCCCTGCAACAGGGTGCGTCGGGAGAGCTGGGCCATGAGGAGGACTCCTGTTGGATGTGGGCCGGGTGGAACGGTGCCGTGCGAGGCTCGCGGATTCCCTGTGACTCGACTGACACGACGTGTCGGTGGTGCGCGCCCAGGGTGGCTCACCCGGCGTGTTCCCGGGAAGACGGCCGAGCAGGACACCGTGGAAGGAGGAACAGGTCACCGCCTCGCCAGGCGTGGGCCCCGCTCAACCGGAGGCGGCGCTCACGGTTGGAGCTCCTGGACGTGCTTGGCCAGCGCGTCGTACACGACGCGGGCCGAACGGGTCAGCAGGGAGCTCTCGCGTGTGCTGAGCTGGACCTTCAGGCCTTCGGACTCCCCGTCGATCGGGATCCAGACGATCTCGGCGTCGGCAGGCGGCGTCACGCGGATGCCGATCCCGACGCCGATCCCTTGGTCCACCATGAGCATCAGGTGGTACAGACTGGCGACCTGAGCATCCGACCGCGGTTCGACCAGCCGCGCATGCAGTACCGCCCACAGCGTGGTGCCCTCGTTCATGGAGACCAGCGGCAGCGGGGCGAGGTCGTCCCAGGTGATCGACCTTCGGAGCGCGAGCGGGTCGTCCCGGCGGACGTACACCCCGAGCGGCACGGAGAGCAGCGGTCGGCGAGTGACGCCCTTCGTCCGCACCGGCAGCGACGTCGTGACGAGTGCGAAGTCGATCTCACCCGCCAGCACCAGCTGCTCCAGGTGTGCCGAGGAGCCCTCCGATATGGCGATCCGAAGTCGGGGGTACTCACGACGCAGTCGCGAGATCACTGGGATCACCGCCAAGGTCGTGGCCATCGGCGTCGTGCCGATCCGCACCGAACCGGAGATCGCGCCTGTGCCGTATGCGACGGCGGCATCGACGAGGTCACGCTGGGCGTCGACGAGCCGGATCGCATACGGCAGCAGCGCCTCTCCAGCGGTGGTGAGCGTGACTCCCCGCCGGGATCGCTCGATCAGCTGGAGATCGAGCTCTTCCTCGAGGCCGGTCAGCTGCTGCGCCAGCGACGACTGCGCGATCCCTGCTCGAGCCGCCGCCTGCCGCAGCGAGCCGCACCGAGCGACCTGGACGAAATAGCCGACCTTCTCCACTCGCATATCAACTCCCACCCCGCTGACCGGCTCTGTCAGCACTCTTGGCGAGGCATGGTCGAACGGCCCGAGCAACAGTCTCGATGATGTCAGGTCGCGCCGCGCATCGGTCGACCTGCTGCCGCAGGCGATCGCTTCGGTTCCGCGGACCACATCGGTGCAGGACTCAGCGGGTAGCACTCCGTCCTGCAGCACCCAACGCGCTACCTGGGCGTCGCCTCGTGGGCCGTGCAGACATGACCAGCGGATGCCGGCTGCGCCACCCGGCCGAAGTGCACGACGGGTTCGGCGCGCACCTCAAGCCGGACTTGGCGAGTGAGGAACCCCGACGGCCAGCACGTGTCCGCGTCGACCACTGCACCGGCCAGCTGTGCTCCGTGCAGGTCGGCGTTGCGCAACGTCGCGTTGCGCAGGTCCGCCTTCCGCAGGTCGGCACCGACGAGCGAAGCGTTGGCGAAGCTTGCGCCGTGCGCGTTCGCGCCTCTCAGATCGGCGTTCCCGAGATCGGCGTACGACATGTCGGTGCTGTGCAACGTCGCATGCTGCAGGTCGACCCCGGCAAGGTCCGCGTCGCGCAGGATCTTCCCGCTCAGATAGAACCCTTGCATGCTGTGGCCCGTGTAGTCGAAGCCGGTCAGGTTGTTCTGCAGGCTCACCGCGAGCCGAAAGGCTGCGTTGTCGCTGAGCTGGGCCTGTCGCGCGGCGGCCTGTTTGGCGTTGTCTGCCGCCTGGTTCTTGGCGTCGTCGATCGAGAGCTGGACGAAGAAGAGGGCGAGGGTCACCACCGCCCCGCTGATCATCCCAGCGCCGAGACCACGAGTGCTCTCTGATGAGGACTTCCACGTCATCAGCAGGATTCCGGCGGTGGTCAAGACGAGCAGGAGGATGAGGGTGACCAGTCCCGGATGATGCTCGAACCAATACTTGACGGGGTTCTCCGTTGACACCGATGCCGTCGACTCCACTCCGCGCATCACAGCTCTCCTCCTCAGAGACGTGAGACCTGCCCCTACGACAGGCCCAGTCATCGATGTGCTGGCCGGCAGGTCCCGAAGGCACCTGGCCGAGTCGGATCGGCGCGCGTCCAGTCAGCCTCAGCCGTCGGGCCGGATCACACAAGTGTCGACCGCAGGGAGGCACGGCGGCGGGCGGCCCGCCGCGGCATACCGCCCGTGGCCTACTGGCTCGATGACCGCAGCCACTCCAGAACGGCCAGGACTCTGCGGTTGTCGCCAGCGTCGGTCGTCAGGCCCAGTTCCTGCAGCAGATGGGCGATGTGTCGCTCGACTGTCTTCACACTGAGATGAAGCTCGTCGGCGATGCCGACGTTCGAGCGGCCCAAGGCCATCTGCTCCAGCACCTCCCGTTCTCGAGCGGTGAGCCGATCAACAGCGTTGCGCTGTCGGCCCTTGGTCAGTAGCCGGCGCACGATGCTCTCGTCGATGACGGTCCCGCCGCTGGCCACCCTGGCAAGAGCGTCGAGGAGTACGCCGAGGTCGTTCACACGGTCCTTCAGCAGGTAGCCGATGCCGCTGGCGCACTCCTCCAGCAGTGTGGCGGCGTATGCGGTCTCGGCGTAGGTGGACAGGACCAGCAGCCCCATGGCCGGGAACGACGACCGTGCCGCGATGGCGGTCCGGATCCCCTCGTCGGTGTAGGTCGGCTGCATGCGGATGTCGATGATCGCAGCGTCGGGAGCCTCGGCTGCGGATCGCAGCCGGGCCAGCAGCTCCTGCCCGTCGCGCGCCCGAAGGGGGACATCGACGGCGGCCGCGGACAGCAGCCTGGCGAGGCCGTCGCTGAACAGGAACGAGTCGTCGCAGATGGCCACCCTCACGGCATCCCCCGTTCGACCGCTGATGTTGCCGCTGGCCGACGTGCCGGTCGGTGGTTGCGTCCGTCGGTCAGGAAGGCACACCGAGATCGCGCCATCGTCGCGTCGACGATCGCCACCAGCGCACAGCGCGGAAGCTCCCGCCCGGCCTCGGGATCGCGGGTGGGGCTCGGCGGATGCGGTCTCGGCACCTCGTGCAGAGCCGTCATGCTTCCCTCCACCCTTGATCCAGGCAGCATCCACCCGCATGGGCCCGACGGTCCACCCGAGACAGTCCTCTGGTCCAGCGCCCACGTGGACAGGCAGGAGTCTGCGTGTGTGTCGACTTCATCATCGTCGCGGACCCTGCTCGCTCCTCGTAGGCCATAGCTGACATGTCGATGGTGTCCGGGCTCGTCGACCGGAATGCCGGACGCGCGGGTGCACGGGGCCATCCTTCGCGTGGGTGTCCCAGACCGGAAGAGGGATATCCCCCAACTCTTCACCGGTGTCGGTCTGGGTGCGAGGAGACAGTCCGAGGCGAGGAAGACCGCGGCTCGAAAGCGGCGGTCTCCTTGGGAGCGAGTTGTTCCTCCGTGACGGGAACTGCTGTCACTCGGGCCCCGGTGCGGGCATTCTGGAGGTATGCCGACGGGCATGTCACGACGCGTTCTGGCGATCTGCTGGATCACGGCCACGTCTGCCTTGGGTCTGTGGTCCGTGTGGCCTCGCATCGTCATGACGCACGGCCATGGGTGGGCTCGGCTGATCGTGGCCTTCTCCTTCGCGTTGTCGGCCTTGCTGCTGTCCGGGGAGCACGGGCAACGAGGCAACGCTCGACTGTTGTACGCCCTGACGATCGTCTACCTGCTCGACCAGCTCGGGTTACGGGACATCGGGCCGCTGGAGCCTGTCTCCATGCTCGCGGGCGGCTTCGTGACCGTCCTGGGCTTCACCGTCCTGCTGCGGTATCCGCTGGACGCCCTTGACCGCTGGTCCGAACGTTTCGTCCTGACCTTGGCGGCCGCGGCGGCACTGCTTCAGGTCGCGCTGCTCGTCACCGGGCGGTGGCCATGGGATCGGCTCGGCGTATCCGGTCTTCCGAGCGGACTTCCTCATCAGACACTCTTCACCGGCCTCTTCCACATCAAGACCGTCTGGGGAGCAGTCTCATTCGTCGTCTTCCTCGGCCTGCTGATCCGTCATTGGCGGTCTCTGGTTCGCCTCGACCGTCGCACCATCACGCCTCTGATCCTCGCCGCGGTCGTCGTGGGGGCGCTCTCGATCGTCGACGCGGTAGCGAACATCGCCAGCGTGCCCGGCGCCCTGCTGATCGGTGAGGTGCGCGGATACAGCATCGCGTTGCTCGCCGTTGCCTTCGCGGCCTGCGCCCTGCGCAGTCGCCTGCAGCTCAACGCCATCGCCGGCTTGGCCGAGGACCTCAGGCAGCCGGTCACAACGCGGCAGATCCGCGATGCGTTGCGGGACGCTCTCGCGGACGACAGCCTGGTCGTCCTGTTCTGGGTCGACGAGCACGCCAGGTACGTCGACGGAGCGGGTCAGCCCGTCGAGGTCCCGAGCCCACCGGGGCGACTCGTCTTCGAGGTCACCGACCGGGCTGGACGTCCGCTCGCCCTGTTGGTCACCGACCCGGCATTGGCGAAGCACGGCAATGTCGTCGCGGCTGCGGTGCGGATCAGTGAGATGGCCCTGGAGAACGCCCGTCTCGAGGTCGGGTTGCGCACCCAGCTCCTGGTCGTGCAGGAGGCTCGAGAACGGCTGCTCCACGTCGGACTCGCACAACGCCGCCGGCTCGAGCGGGATCTGCACGACGGCGCTCAGCAGAGGCTTCTCGGCTTGGGCCTTCGCCTGGCCGCGATCGAGGCCACCGCCGACCAACCCGCCACCGTGGACGCCGTGAAGTCAGCGCGACAGGAGCTCCTGTTGGCCCTGGAGGAGCTGCGCGACCTCGCCCATGGCCTCTACCCCGCGATCCTCACCCAGGGAGGACTCGCTCCGGCGCTCGAAGACGCCACCGAACGACTGTCCCTCGATGTCACGCTGAACGTGCCCGCTCAGCGTTGGCACCCGGACGTGGAGAGCACGGCATACCTGATGGTGTGCGAGGCACTGGCCAACATCGTCAAACACGCGGGTGTCTGCAGCGCCACCGTCACGGTGACGAGCTTGGACCGCGACCTGGCCGTCTGCGTGGAGGACGACGGGAAGGGGTTCAGTCTCGACCAACAGGCCGACGCGCTCGCGGGGATGCGGGATCGGCTCGCCGCGCTGGGCGGCCACCTACGCATCACCAGCACGCCCGGCAAGGGCACGCGCGTCGAGGCTCGGATCCCCGCCGCTGAAGGCGCACCCCGACCGGGCTGAGCGTGGGTCAACGCAAGCGATGGGCCCGGCGAGGCCGATCCAGGGCGCCCTCATCGGCTTCGTGGTCCTGGATTCCTGGCGGTGCCGCCGGGGACCGACGACACGTGCCTCGCCCTCGCATTCACCCCTGGAAGTGCCACTCCTGGTTGGCACCGCCCAGACAGTCCCAGACGAAGACGTTCGCGCCGTCGGCGGTGCTGACACCCGATACGTCCAGACACCGTCCGCTGGAACGCAGGACGACGGCGTAGTCGTCCCTGCCGCTGTCGGCAGGCACAAAGCTCCACTCCTGGTTCGTCTGCGCCGCGCAGGGCATCTGCCTCACGTTGGCCGAGTTGTAGGAGCCGCCGTCGGCGACGTCGAGGCATTCCCCGCTGTTCCGTGCGACCAGCTGGAAGTAGCCGTTGCGAGAGGGCCGAGGGGTCCACTGCTGGTTCGTCGTCCCATGGCAGGTCCACTGCTGGATGTTTGTTCCCGCCGCGGTCCCGTATCCGGTGACGTCCAGGCACTTGCCGCTGTGCGCGGCAACCATCTCGTGAACGCTGTACTGCGAAGCAGGCGACCCGGAGTCGTCACATGTTGTGTAGTTGGCGCCGAAGGCGCCCGACCCGTTGCCATGCACGTTGTCGTTCACCACGAACTGGACCGGCTCGGTGGTCGTTCCCGTGTTGGTGAGAGCACCGGTGCTTCCGATGTACTGCCAAGGGCCGGCGCCGACCCGGCCCACCAGGCTGTCCGCCCGTGCAGACGGCGCCGGGTAGCCCGCACCGCCGACCCAGGTGAACCCGCCCGGGCCGTTCAGCCCGATGAGCAGGTACCCCGCCCAGATCGCTCCGGCACCCTGCACGGCGAGGCTGCGGCCGGGAGTCAAGTAGGTTCCCGTTCCGACGCCGCTCGAGCCCTCCGGCACGTTCACCGTGTTGGTGCCGCACAAGGTGACATCTGAGGCCATGGCGTGGGGGGCCCCGAGCATCCCTGCGCCACCCAATGTCAGCACGGACGCGGCGACCGCCGCAGACAATCTGTCTCTGGGTCTCATGTCGTCCTTCACCTTCCTGTCGTCGAACCCCGGTGGTCGTGAGCGGGTCCCTGCCTGGCGCTGCCGCGACGAGCCGCAGGCGCAGACTCGATGCGGTACCGGATCCGCTCGTGAAGCGGGCCGCACTGCCGGTGACCCGACAACGGACATGGCGGCGACGTCTGCTGTGGGCCCGGCCGATGTCGACCTTCGGGGGCGGCCCAGCGTGGGAGGGGCCTGTTCACCAGAGGAGTCCCAGCTGACGGGCCCCGGGAGGGTTGGCCATGGCCTGATGGGCGCCGCTGACGCGTAGGGCACGAAGGACGCTCCACGATCCGGTGGCCTCGCCCCACTCAGGTGCTGCGATGGGTGCCACCGCGCTGGGTGCGCACGGTGTGGTCGACACAGGCACGACGTCCCCCGAGCAGGTGTTGTGATGATGCGAGCCGCGCGGGGGCGGCTTGATCGGCCCTTGGCGCCCAGTCCGCTGGGCGCCAAGGGCCGCGTCCGGATTGGCGCCCGGTCAGCGCACGGCCGCCACGGGCACGGCCTCGACGACGGCCGAGCCGGCGTAGGTGCCCAGGCCGTAGTTGAAGGAGTTGCACACGACCGGGATCCGCTGCCCGGCGGTCACGGTGACGGTGTCGGTCATCGTGGCCGTGCCGTAGATGCCTCCGGTGCCGGGGTTGCCCGCGGTGCCGAAGACGCCGTCGTTGCCGCCGCCGGGGTAGGCGGCGCAGACGATCTGGTCATGGGAGGAGATGACGGCGGCGACCGTGGCCGTGACCAGGTAGGTGCCGGCCGGCAGGGGCGCAGTCTGGGTGAGGGTGGTCGGGCTGGACTGCGGCCCCAGGACCATGTCCTGGTTGACGACCTTCCCCTGGTAGACCGCCGACAGCTTCGTCACCTTGGCCGCTTGGACGCCTGCCACGCCGGCTCGGTGACTCGCGTGAGCGCTCGCAACGGTCGCGGACGGAGACGCCGAGGCGAAGGTGGGGGTGAGGGTGGCGGTCGCGGCAACGGCGGCGATGGCCGCGCCGACCTTGATGGTGCTGCGCACATTCATGATGCTTGCCCTTCGGCTGGACCGGTCGTGCGGCCGGGATCTCGCTGTGCGTCCGGGGACGCGTTGACACAAGACAGCGTGCTCGGGACTCCGGTCAGGCGCCTGCATGCCTTCCCT
>JBDIAO010000102.1:0-9172 GCA_039812375.1 Phycicoccus sp.
GCCGCCGCACGAGGGCAGGAGCAGGGCCCAGGCCGCAGGTCACTGAGCCCAAAGTAGCGGTGTGAGTCGTGCTCAGCTTGGCGGCTTCTCTTGGGTCTCGGCGAGCTTGCGTTCCGCCTGCGTTGCCCGCTGTTCGGCAGTCTCAATGGCCTGGTTCTGTTCTGCAGCGCGCGAGTCGGCCTCCTGACGCAGAGCCTGGGCCTGCGCCTCTGCGCGGCGTCGCTCCTCGGCCAGGGCAGCCTCACGTTCGGCGAATCCCTGCTGCATCTCCCGCTCCTGCTGCTGCCGGTGTTCCTCGGCGAGTCGGGCGTTCTCCTTGGCCTCCTGACGGAGTCTGCGTGATCTGCGGACCCCGGCGAGGAGGAAGACCCATCCGAGCCACAGAACGATGACGATCCCGGCCCCTGTGAGGAGCAGGAGGAGTGGCGGGAGGACCAGAGTTCCTCCTGGGACACCGATGGAGACAGTGGACGTTGCGGCTGCGGTCCCGATGAACAAGATGGTGCCGACGGCGGCCGCAACGAGGATGAGGATGATGCCAAAGAGGATCATGAGAGTCCTTCGAACGGGGTGCGAGGTGGGACGCGTGGTGCTTCGTCCGTCTGCCGTTTTCTGATGGCAGGCTAGCGCGGCAAGCCAGTCCCGCCGGGGACGCCGCGCCTGCCGGGCGGCGCCGGGCCTGCCGGGCAGCAAGGTTAGCCCTGTTGTCCACGGCCCAGACGGTGCTTGGGGCCACGAGATAGCCGAGCAGGGCCACAGTCGGGATCGTCCTCGTCCACCTGCCGACTGACGACACCCCGAAACCCTGGCGTCACCCCGGCAACCTTCCGGGGCGAAGCCAGGGTTTCGGGATCATCCCGAAAAGGTGGGGCTGGTGCGACTAATGAGGCTAGCGGGGCTGAGGGGTAAGGGGTCTCTGGGCGTCAGCGCTCCGAGACAGGCTCGCAGGACGCGGACCGCCCCGTCCTTGTCCAGCGGCTCGTTGCCGTTGCCGCACTTGGGTGACTGCACACAGGACGGACACCCCTGGGCGCACCGGCAGGTCGTCACCGCCTCCAGGGTGGCCGTCCACCAGCCGCAGAGGGCGGCATAGGCCCGCTCGGCGAACCCCGCGCCTGCGGGGTAGCCGTCAAAGACCATGATCGTGGGTTCACCGGTGTCCGGGTGACACACCGTGGACACCCCGCCGACGTCCCAGCGGTCCGAGGTGGCGACGAGGGGCAGCAGGGAGATCGCCGCGTGTTCCGCAGCGTGCAGCGCCCCCGCAACGGCCGATGGCGGGATACCCGCCGCAGCAAGGACATCCGCAGTCAACGTCCACCACACCGCTGCGGTGACGAACTCCCGCTCGGGCAGATCGAGCGGGTGCTGGCCGAGCACCTCCCCCGCGGGCGATCGCCGCAAGAAGCCGGTCACCCGCGTGGTCACGCGCACCCGCCCGAACGAGGCGCTCACCCCGTCCCCACCGGGCGTCGCCGCGGTGCGCAACGTCTGCAAGATGCTGAACGTGCTGTCCGACTGAGCCGTGGTCGACCAGCCTGGATCCCCGGCCACGACGCGCGCGGAGCACGCAGCGAGGTCGAGTTCGGTGACCACCCACGTCTGACCCTGGTGGATGTGCACTGCACCGGCGTGGAGCTGACCGTGCGCGGCACCTTCGTCGATCGTTCCGAGTACGCGCCCGGAGTGGCCATCGACGATGGTGATCTGGTCCCCGACCCCGCGCAGCGAGATGTGGTCACCGGGGCGGTCGGCGCGCGCCCAGAACCAGCCAGCTGGCCGTCTGCGGAGGATCCGCGCCCGGGTCAGCGCCTCGAGGAGGTCACGGGACTGTGGGCCGAACAGTGGCAGATCCGCCTCAGTGAGCGGCAGCTCGGCTGCAGCCGCGGCCAGGTGTGGCGTGAGCACACGCGGATTTTCCGGGTCCATCACGCTCGCCTCGACCGGAGCAGCGAACACCGCCTCAGGGTGTGCCATGACGTAGGTGTCCAACGGATCGTCCGCGGCGATGAGCACCGCCAAAGCCGGTCGCCCGGCCCGCCCAGCCCGTCCCGCTTGCTGCCACAGGCTGGCCCGTCGCCCCGGCCACCCGGCGATCAGGACGGCGTCCAGCCCGCTGATGTCGACCCCGAGCTCGAGGGCGCTGGTTGCGGCCAGGCCACGCAGCTCGCCCGAGCGCAGGGCGCGCTCCAGGGCTCGGCGATCCTCCGGCAGGTAGCCGCCGCGGTATGCCGCCACCGGCGGTCGAGGATCTCCGGTCCGGTCGGACAGCCTCCGAGCTGCTCGCGACGCGAGCACCTCGCAACCGGCGCGGCTGCGGGCGAAGGCCAGGGTCTGCACCCCCGAGTCGACGAGGTCGGCCATGAGGTCCGCGGCCTCGCTGATCGCGGATCGGCGACCCCCCGGCCCCTCCTCGGGCTCCCAGAGCGCGAAGGTGAGCGCCTCCCGCGGTGAGGTGTCCTCGGTGACCGGGCGCACCGGCATACCGATGAGGCGACTGGCGTGGGCATGCGGTTCAGCGACTGTTGCCGACGCCAGGACGAAGCGAGGCTGCGCCCCATAGCGCGCGGCGACTCGGCGCAAACGGCGCAGCACGGCGGCGACGTGCGCGCCGAACACTCCACGGCAGACGTGGCACTCATCGACGACGACCCAGCGCAGGGCCCGCAGGAAGGACCGCCAGCGCTCGTGCCCGGGCAGCAGGGAATGATGCAACAGGTCGGGGTTGGTCAGGACGAGGTGGGCGTGCTCCCGGATCCAGCGGCGCTCCTGCGCGGAGGTGTCGCCGTCATAGGTGGCGGCCCGCACCCCGGGCACGGCCAGTGCTTCGACCCGGGCCAGCTGGTCGGCGGCGAGCGCCTTGGTCGGGGCCAGATAGAGCGCACTCGCGGTGCGGCCCGACGAGGATGCCGCGCCGTCCACGAGGTCGGAGAGGACGGGCACCAGGTAGGCCAGGCTCTTCCCGGAGGCCGTCCCGGTCGCCAAGACGACGTGCTCACCGTTCCGGACGGCCTCCATCGCCACCCGCTGATGGCTCCACGGGGTGCTGATGCCCGCCCCGACGACGGCGGACAGCACCGGGGGTGCCACCCAGTCCGGCCAGGATGCCGGCACAGCTGGCCGGCGTGGCAACTGCTCGACGTGACGCAGCCGGCCGGGGTGCGCGCCGGCGAGACGCTCGAGCAGCACGAGCGGGTCGGCTCCACTGGACACGGGCGTTACGGTAATCCTCGACACGGACACCCACTCTCAGGCCCATGCCGTGCCCAGCCGTCTCAGGAGCAGCACTGTGGAGCTATCGGTCGCCGCTGCCACCAGCGACCCCGACGTCGCCGTGGTGCGCGTCGCAGGGGAGGTCGACGTCTACACCGCGCCGCAGCTGCGCAGCGCCCTCGACACCCTCATCGCCCGGCAACGGGTACGCCTCGTCGTCGACTTAGACGAGGTGACCTTCATCGACTCCACCGGCCTGGGGGTCCTCGTCGGCCGCCTGCGACTTGCTGCGCACCACCACGGGTGGGTCCGGATCATCTGCTCCAACGAGCGGACCCTGCGGGCTTTCACCATCACCGGCCTCGACCGGGTCTTCGTCATCACCGGCTCCCTCGAGGACGCGCTGCACGCGACGAGCTGACCCGGTGCGCGCCGCGAGCTGACCCGGTGCACGCGGTGGGCTGAGGGCCGACCTGCGTCCTCCTGGCCAGTGGCCACCGCTGTCCACGACGTGGACGAGGTCAGTGACAGTCGTCACACCCCCGCGTGAGTGTCGTCACAGCACCGGGGGGCGCTGCCGTCGCCGCCGGGCCCAGAAGGTAAGGTCCCACGCGGTGGCTCGCGCTTATGGCGTCGCGGCGACCCAAACGCTCTTGCGTCACGGCGCGTGCTTCGGTTGATGGCTGCGCCCAAACCCGCTTTCTAGGAGGATGGAATGGCCCCACTCGCGGTTGCGAGCGCCCCGTCGGCGAGCGGCCTCGACCTCGTCGGGTCGAACCTCAGCATCGTCATCGCCATCGCGGTTATCGCCGTGTTCGCGCTCGTCATGGGGTTCTTCTTCCGTCGTCAGGTCCTGACCCACGACACCGGCACCGACAACATGCGCACCATCGGTGCTGCGGTCGAGGAGGGGGCCCAGGCCTACCTCGCCCGCCAGTTCAAGACCCTGAGCGTCTTCGTCGTCATCGTCTTCGGCCTGCTACTGCTCCTGCCGGCGGACACCGCAGCGATCCGGTGGGGTCGCTCCGGGTTCTTCGTCCTCGGTGCGTTGTTCTCGGCTGCTATCGGCTACCTGGGGATGAGCCTGGCAGTCAAGGCGAACGTCCGGGTCGCCGCCGCTGCCCGCCAGCCGGACGGCCGGGACGAGGGCATGAAGATCGCCTTCCGCACCGGCGGCGTGGTCGGGATGGCCACCGTGGGGCTTGGTCTGCTCGGCGCGTCCATCGTCGTTCTGCTCTACAAGGGGGACGCCCCCAAGGTCCTCGAAGGCTTCGGCTTCGGCGCCGCCCTCCTCGCGATGTTCATGCGGGTCGGTGGCGGCATCTTCACCAAGGCCGCGGACGTCGGAGCAGACCTCGTCGGCAAAGTCGAGGCGGGAATCCCCGAGGACGACCCGCGCAACGCCGCGACGATCGCCGACAACGTCGGGGACAACGTCGGCGACTGCGCCGGTATGGCGGCCGACCTCTTCGAGTCGTATGCCGTCACCCTCGTCGCCGCGCTCATCCTCGGCTCGGTCGCCTTCGGCACCTACGGACTGGTGTTCCCGCTCATCGTCCCGGCAATCGGCGCGGTCACCGCGCTCCTCGGGGTCTTCATCACCCGGGCCCGTCCCGGCGAGAACCCGCTCAAGGCGATCAACCGCGGTTTCTACATCGCCGCGCTGATCTCCGCGATCCTCTCTGCGATCGCCGCGTTCGTCTATCTGCCGGCGACCTACAAGGAACTCGGTTCGACGAACGAGCAGGTCAGCGCACTGTCCGGCAACCCCCGGTATGCCGCCATCCTTGCGGTCTTCATCGGCATCATCCTGGCCGGCATCATCCTTTGGCTCACCGGACACTTCACCGGCACCGACAGCCGTCCGACGATCGACGTCGCACGCACCTCGCTCACCGGGCCGGCGACGGTCGTGCTCTCCGGCATCGGCGTTGGGCTCGAGTCGGCGGTCTACACCGCGGCGATCATCGGCGGTGCGGTCTATCTCGCCTATCTCCTCGGTGGCGGCTCGGTGGCCCTGGCTCTCTTCCTGGTCGCCTTGGCAGGCTGTGGCCTGCTGACCACCGTCGGGGTCATTGTCGCGATGGACACCTTCGGCCCGGTCTCGGACAACGCCCAGGGCATCGCCGAGATGTCCGGTGATGTCGACGAGGAGGGCGCGAAGGTCCTCACCGAGCTGGACGCGGTGGGCAACACGACGAAGGCCATCACCAAGGGGATCGCCATCGCGACCGCTGTCCTGGCCGCAACCGCCCTCTTCGGCTCCTACACCGATGCCTGGCAGCGGGCGTTCGTCGGCATCAAGGACCCTGGCTCGACGACGGCGGATGAGGCGAAGACCTTCATCACCGACGCACAGGCGCTGATCACCACGCCGAGCACCCTCGTCGGGGTCCTCCTCGGCGCTGCAGTCGTCTTCCTCTTCTCCGGCCTGGCCATCAATGCGGTGACCCGCGCGGCCGGTGCCATCGTCTTCGAGGTGCGTCGTCAGTTCCGGGAGATCCCCGGGATCATGGAGGGCACTACCAAGCCCGAGTACGGCAAGGTCGTCGACATCTGCACCAAGGACTCGCTGCGCGAGCTCGCTACCCCCGGCCTGCTCGCCGCGCTCACCCCGATCGCCATCGGATTCGGCCTGGGGATCGGCCCGCTGGCTGGCTTCCTCGCCGGTGCGATCGGCGCTGGCGCGCTCATGGCCGTGTTCCTCGCCAACTCCGGAGGCTCCTGGGACAACGCGAAGAAGATCGTTGAGGACGGTGCCCATGGTGGCAAGGGGAGTGACGCCCACGCCGCAACCGTCATCGGCGACACCGTTGGCGATCCGTTCAAGGACACCGCCGGGCCGGCGATCAACCCGCTGATCAAGGTGATGAACCTGGTGTCGGTGCTCGTGGCCCCAGCCATCGTCACGCTCTCGGTCGGGGCCTCGGCGAATGCGCCGATCCGATACGGCATCGCTGCCGCCGCATTCGTCATCATCGTCGCTGCGGTCGCGGTCTCCAGAGGGCGGGATCTGGCGATCGGTGGCGACCGCGAGCCCGAGCCTGCGGCGGTGGACCTGAGGACGTGATGCGCTGAGCGCAGCACACCAGCGTGCGGCCGGGCCCGGTTCGGGTCCGGCCGCACGCACTCCTCTCCACGAGTAGGCGTGCCCGCCTTGAGTAGGCGTGGTGCTGCACACCTACTCGCGTGGTGGACGCCTACTCGTGGATGCCGTATGGCGATCGCGCGACGAGGGTCTCCTCGTGGATGCCGTGTGGTGGCTCTCAGGAGGCGCCGCTCTGTTCGGAAGCACTGTTCTGTTCCGGAGCCTTGAGCCACGTGCCCGGGGAGACGGGGTGGATACCTGCCCGGGCGAGGATCGTCACCATGGGGTGTCCCTGGGCGGCGTCCCGGTAGACCCACCTGGCGACACGCCGGCCAGTGCGTCGGATCCGGTCCTCGCGTGCCTTCTCCCGCCAGAGGGCCTCGGCGGCCTGCTGGGCATCGCCGCCGGGCGGCACCTCGTACTTCCAGCGGCCGTCGAACTCGCCGACGACACGCTCGCCCCAGCCGAAGTCGCTCCGGCCGAAGACGCCGGACTCGTCGACGAGGGAAACCTGCAAGTCCGGGCGGGGGATGCCGTGCCGAAACATCTGCACTCGGGACAGGCTCTCCCCGGGTGACTCCGCTCGGGGGTCGGCGAGGGCGAGCACGAGTCGTGCCATCCGGACGCCCCGGGCCCGGGCGGGCAGCCCGGAGGTCTCGGCCTCAAGCTCCTTCCGGGTGCACAGTCCTGCCCTGAGGGCGTAGTCGGACGCCGCTACTGCCGTCTCCAGGGAGTGCCAGCGAGCCAGGTCGATGACCGTGCGAGCCACCGGGGTTACCCGCACGGTGGCCACATCGACGGGGCTGCAGACCCGACCGGCATGCCGAAGGATGCCGCTCGAGCTGCGTGGGTGTGACCGGTGAGAGAGGACGTCGATGCGGGTGGGCCATGGCTCAATGCGGGGCAACCCCCAGATGGCTGCGGCCGCGGCCTGGGCGAAGACGGCCTCGCCGTCGATGAGCATGGCGGTCGCGAACACCCGCGCACAGTGGCGCTGGCTCGGGGTGAGGGGCTGCCACTGGGCGGCTGGCAGCCACACACCGCGCCGAACCGGCACCCAGGCACCCCGCGCGGGTTCGACGCCGCTGCGGCGAAGGTCGCCGCCCAAGCGCAACACCATTGGGTCGATCGCGGCGTGAGGAGCCGGTGGCTGGATCATCAGGACACGGTGGCAGCGGGATCGCGCGGTGGCGTGCTGGCTGGGCGTGGTTGTGGACAGTCGGGGTGCCGCGGTCGGAGGCTGTGGATGGTGAGGATGCTGGTGGGTCGGCCCGAGCCAGGCACGGGGTGGGAGAAGTGGTCGAAACCCGGGACGAGTAGGTGCCCTGGTGACGAGTAGGCGTGCTGCCGCAGGCTTACTCGTCGCCGAGACGCCAACTCGTGGGGAGAACTGGGGAGAACTGGGGAGGACTGGGGAGAACTGGGGAGAAGCGTGGGACGGGCAGGGACGGCATACGCTGAGCGGGTGGTCATCCCCCCGCCCCGAGCCGACGCCGATCTGCTCACCGCCCTGCACGCCGACCTGACCGCAGCGGACTTCACCGTGGCCGGGATCAGCGAACTGCTCGGTCCGATGGCGACCGCGGCGTTGGAGCGGGAGCAGGCCTTGCCGGTGCGGCGGGTGACCGCGGGCAGCGGCCATCCCGCCGCGACACTGGTGCGTCTGTTCACCCTCGGTGACCCGGTGGATGCTGCCGAGCTCGACCATGCCCTGCCCACATTGCGACTGGCCGGCGCCGTCGACCTCGGGCTGGTCGCAGAGGAGGGTGACGGCGTGGTTGCCCGGTGCGATCTGCGGCCCTACGCCTGCGGTGAGAGCGACCACTGGCTGGCCTCGGACCTTGGCGAGCTGGCCCTTGGGCGCCCGGTGGCCCCGGACCACGTCCTCGGGATCGGCGGTGCGTCGATGACACTGGCGAGTTGGACGCCGCGCACCGACGTCGAGCGGGCGCTGGACATCGGCACCGGCTGTGGAGTCCAGGCACTTCACCTGTCCGCGCATGCACGGCACGTCGTGGTCACTGACCTGTCCGATCGGGCTCTGGGCTTCGCCCGCTTCAACGCTGCACTCAATGGCCTGACCTGGGAGGTCCTCGCCGGCTCGATGCTCGAACCGGTTGCCGGGCGGCAGTTCGACCTCGTCGTGAGCAACCCGCCGTTCGTGATCACCCCCCGCTCGGGGGCGGTGCCGCTCTTCGCCTACCGGGATGCCGGCGCGGCCGGGGACGCCGTGGTCGCCGACCTCGTCCGATCAGCCCGGGAGGTCCTGGCCCCCGATGGGGTCGCGCAGTTCCTGGGCAACTGGGAGGTTCCGTCCGGGGCGACGTGGCAGCAACGGGTCGGTGGCTGGCTTGCCGGCACCGGGCTCGACGCTCTCGTGGTCCAACGCGAGGTGCAGGACCCAGCACAGTATGCCGAGACCTGGGCTCGGGACAGTGGTCACCACCCGGGGACGGCCGACTTCAACGCGATGTATGCCGCGTGGCTGGATGACTTTGCGGCCCGCGACGTCGAGATGATCGGGTTCGGGGTGATCACCGTGCACCGACCGGCCATCGACCGGGAGCCGTTCGTCGACCTCATCGACGCCCGTGGCCCGGTCGGGGCGCCGATGGGTCCGACGATCACCGCTGCCCTGGCGGCCCGGGAGTGGCTCGCCACGACCAGTGACGACGAGCTGCTCGCAGCCGCGTGGGTGGCCGGGGGGGACGTCCACGTGGAGCGGCGCAGTCCGGTGGGGGCCAGCGATGCGGCGGCGATCCTGCTCCATCAGGGCAGTGGGCTGCGCCGGACGATCCGCTTGAGCACGGTCACCGCGGCGCTGGTGTCGGTGTGTGACGGTGAACTCACCGCTAGGCAGGCGTCAGCGGC
>JBDIAO010000103.1:0-9088 GCA_039812375.1 Phycicoccus sp.
GACGACGTGGTCCACCTGCTCCAATGCCGCCGCAGCCTCCGGGGTGAGCCACTGGCTCGGTCCCGGACCCAGACCGATGACGAGCAGCTCAGCGGCTCCCGCCGCCGAAGTGGTGGCCACCGGGTGGGCGGTGGCCACCGGGTGGGCGGTGGCCACCGGGTGGGCGGTGGCTGCCTCGGAGGTGGGGGCCGCCTCGGAGGTGGGGGCCACCTGGCGGGCATCCCGAGAGCGGGGGCCGTTGCGGGAGTCGCCGGAGACGACGATGAGCGAGAAATAGGGCACCGAGGCAGCATCGACCTCGGCGACCGAGAGCCAGCGTTGCTGCGGGGTCGACACGTGCTCGAGATAGAGCGCGTGCTCGAGACGGCCAGCGGCGTGCAGGGCGCGACGCACCGCCGGGAAGGTCCGGCCGAGCTTCATGATGACCGCGGCGTCGGTGTCGGCGAGCCGTCGGGCCAGTTCGGGTTCAGGCATCGTCCCGGGCAGCACGGTCAGGACATCGCTCTGACGCACCAGGGGGGTTGCTGCGGCGGCGGTGGCGGCGAGGAAGGCTGGGACGCCGGGTACGACCTGCGTGGGATGAGACTGCGCGAGCCGGTCGTGCATGTACATGAAGGAGCCGTAGAACAGTGGGTCACCCTCGGCGAGGAGGACGACGTCCCGACCGGCGTCGAGGTGGGCCGCCAGGCGGGCCGCGGATTCCTCGTAGAACTGCGCGAGGGCACCGGCATACCCTGCCGGGTGCTCGCTGTGCCCGGTGGTGACTGGATAGGTCAACTGCTCTTCGATCACCCCCGATGGGAAGAGATCAGCGGCGATCCGCCGCGCGTGGGACTGCCTGCCGGGACCGGCGTGGTAGGCGATGACGTCGGCGGCGCCGATGAGCCGGGCCGCCTTGAGGGTGATCAGCTCCGGGTCGCCGGGCCCGACGCCAACTCCGGCGAAGTGGCCGCTCACTCGCGCTCCTGGGCAAGGGCGTTGAGGGCCGAGGAGGTCATCGCAGACCCACCACGCCGGCCGGTGACGGTGACGTAGGGGATGTCGATGCCGTGGGTTCGCGACAACTCGACCAGAGCCTGTTTTGACTCTGCGGCTCCGATGAAGCCGACCGGGCAACCGACGACGGCGGCCGGGTGGGCGGCCCCGTCGAGGATCATCTCGAGCAGGTGGAACAGGGCCGTTGGTGCGTTGCCGATGGCGACGACAGCACCGGCTAAGAACGGCTCCCACAAGGAGACGGCGGCCGCGGTCCGGGTCGTACCCCAGCGGCTCGCCAGCTCCGGGACTCGGTCGTCATTGAGCATGCAGCGGACCGTATTGTCGCGGGGCAGGCGGCTGCGGGTGATCCCGGTGGCGACCATGGTGGCGTCGCACAGGATGGGAGCCCCGGACTCGAGGGCGGAGCGGGCGGCAGTGACCAGGCGGGGGTGGACGACGAGGTCGGCGGCGAGGTCGACCTGGCCGCTGCCGTGGATCATCCGCACCGCGAGCGGTTCGGCGTCGGCGGGGATGCCGCTCAAGTCGGCTTCGCGGCGGATCGTCGCGAAGGAGTCGAGATAGATCGCCGCGCCGGAGTCGAGGTAGTCAAACCGTTGGGTGGGTCGACGCGGATGCCGGTGGAGTTGCGCCGTCATCGGTGCCTGCCCGGGACCAGGACGCCTCGCCACGGGGTGACGACGAGGTGGTCGATGCCCGCGGTGAGAGCCGTGATCATTGCGGCATCCAGTCCGGTGTCCGGGACCTCGACGTGCTCTCCCCCCGGGACCTCCCCGAAGGGCAGCGGCATCGCTGGCTCCGGCAGGCGCGGGTCCGGCGGCGTGCTCGGGGTCAATGGCTGGTCCAGCTCGTCGATGTGCCACGGCGCGCTCGGACCGTTGCCGCGCACGTCGAGGAAGCGGGCCGCGCAGTCGATCAGGGCGCTGGCGGCATCGGCGAGGACCACCACCGGCCCCCAGCGGCGGCCGATCCGCAGCTGGGCGGTGTCGGCGTCGAGGACGACCAGCCCGAGGTCGGCGGGATGGTCGCGCAGATCGCCGTGGCCGTCGTCGAGGACGATGAGGAACTTGCCGGGCAGTTGGGCCATCCGCGGGTCCGAGCAGATGAGCTCGTCGAGTGCGCCACCGAGCGGCCTCAGGTCGGCCCGACCGCCGGCGAGCCCGCTCTGCGGGGAGAACATGATGTTGCGGACCAGCTCGTGCGTGCGGCTGGGGAGCAGACCGGTGCCGTCGATCGCGGTCAGCGCGGCGTCCGTGAGGGACCCTTCGGTGCCGGGGAAGGCACGCAGTTGGAGGTTCGCGCGGGAGGTGACGTGGACGTGGCCGTCGCCGTGGTCGCGGGCGACCTGCGCCAGAGCGCGGAGCTGCATCGAGGTGATCTGTCCGCCGATGAGCCGCAACCGGACGAGGAGGCCGTCCTCGGCGGGCCAGGGGCGCAGGGCGCCCGGGCAGCGGTCGCGTCGATCTCGCCCTGCCCGAGTGGATCGTGCCTGAGTGGATCGTGCCTGTATGGACGGTGTGGGTATGGGCGGTGTGGGTATGGATGGCGCCTGTATGGATGGTGTTGGCATGGATCGGCCCCTTCGGTCAGGGACCCTGTCGCGGGGTCCGTGCATGACCTGGCGGCGTTCGCGGCCAGGGCCAGCAGGTCTTCGGACTCGGGATCCTCCGGGTCGAGGCGCCTTCCCAGGGTTGTCCCCAGTGGCGTGTCTGCCTCACCCGTCACCCTCACCGCTGCGCGTCAGTCCCGGAGTTGCACCGGGTTCCCTGACCCCATCTGGCGTGGAGCACGACTGGCAGCGTTCACCCTACCCGCTGGCTGAGTAAGGGGCGGGGTGAATAGGTGCCGGGGGGGAAGCAGGTGCCAGGGGTCACCACCGCAGCACTGCCGGAGCCTGTGCGGGAACGGCGGGCCGGTTCGGCGGGACCGGCTGGACCGTGGCATAGGGGGTGCCCACCTCGGGGCGCGGGTCAGTCTCACCCTTGTTCGGCCAGAACGACATGGCGCGTTCGGCCTGCGCGGTGATCGTCAGGGACGGGTTCACCCCGAGGTTGGCGGTGATCGCCGCCCCGTCCACGACGTGCAGGCCCGGATGTCCGTAGACCCGTTGCCACGGGTCGAGCACGCCCGTTGCCGCGCTGTCCCCGATCGGGCAACCGCCGAGGATATGCGCCGTCATCGGGATGTCGAACACCTCGTTCCAGGTGCCCCGAGGTTCGCCCCCGGTCTTCGCGGCAAAACGGCGGGCGACGTCGTGGGCTTCGGGCAGCCAGGTGGGGTTGGGCGTCCCGTGGCCCTGGGTCGACGACAGCCGCCGGCCGAACCGACCCTGTTTCAGCTTCACGGTGATGGAGTTGTCCAGGCTCTGCATCACGAGCATGACCGTGGTGCGCTGCGACCAGCGCCGCACCGACAGTGAACGCAGGAAGGAGCCGGGATCGGCCCGCACCGCCGCGGCGAACCGTCGCCACCGGGGCACCGGCACCTCACCGGGCCGGTCACCCTCGGTGAGCACGGCGCTGAGCAGACCCATGACGTTGCTGCCCCGGCCGTAGCGGACCGGCTCGACATGGGTGTGCGGGTTGGGGTGGATCGAGGACGTGATCGCCGGGCCGGCGGAGTAGTCCACGTCAAGGTCCCGAGCCTCCACAGTGAGGATCGACTCCGAGTTCGTGCGGGTCAGGGTCCCCAGGCGGTCGGACAGGCGCGGCAGCGCCCCGTCTGCCTTGAGCCGATGCAGCAGCCGCTGGGTGCCCAGGGTGCCTGCGGCGAGGATGACGTGGTCGGCGCTGATCGTGGGGCTGGTCGGTTTGCTGGCGCCGGGGCCCGCGGCGCGCATGGTGACCAGGTAGCCACCGCCGGCCCGTGGGGTGATCCCGGTGACTGTCGTTAGTGGTCGGATCTCGGCGCCGCTGGCCTCGGCCAGGTGCAGGTAGTTCTTGGGGAGGGTGTTCTTGGCCCCCACTCGACAACCGGTCATGCAGGCGCCGCAGTTCGTGCAGGTCGTGCGTGCCGGGCCCGCGCCGCCGAAGTAGGGGTCAGGGACGTCCTGTCCGCGCTGCTCACCGAACAGCACGCCCACCTGCGTGCGGTGGAACGTCTCGGCGACACCCAGGTCGGTGGCGACCTCGAGCATGACCCGGTCGGCCGGGGTGTCCACCGGGTTCTCGACCACGCCCAGCATGCGTTTGGCCTGGTCGTAGTGTGGCGCCAGCTCTTGGCGCCATGTGGTGATGTGTGCCCACTGGGGGTCGTCATAGAAGTCGTCGAGCGGCTCATAGAGCGTGTTGCCATAGACCAGCGAGCCGCCGCCGACGCCGGCCCCGGACAACACGAGTACGTCGTTGAGCAGGGTCAGCCGCTGTATGCCGAACAGGCCGAGCGCAGGTGCCCACAGGAACCTGGGCAGGCGCCAGGACGTCCGAGGCAGCTCGTCGTCGGCGAACCGGCGACCGGACTCGAGCACAAGGACCCGGTAGCCCTTCTCGGTCAGGCGCAGCGCAGCGACGGAGCCGCCGAAGCCTGATCCGACGATGGCCACATCCCAGTGGTCGGTGGGCTCGTGGATGTTTTCGACCATGGTGCTCCTGAACGTCGGCTGCGGTTGCGCTTCAGCGCTGCTGGATGTGGTCGTTCATGTCGTCGACCGCCTCCACGATGAGGGCGGCCAGGCGATCCGGATCCGGCATGATGCTGGCGTCGGCGGAGACACCGATGTTCACCGAGCCGGCATAGCTGAGGATGCACAGGCCCAGGTTCTGGTCAGACGCCTTGGGGACCCAGCCCAAGATGCCCACGACTGTGGTGCCCGCCAACGCGATGGGTACCCGCGGACCCGGCACGTTCGTCAGCACGCCCACGGTCTTGTCGGCGAAGAGCGCGGTGATTCGCTCAGACACTGCCGCCGGGGTCTCGGCGACTGCATGTTGGACGCCGTAGACGAGCGTCGCCTCGGAGCTGTTCTTGATCCGGGTCATCCGGGCGTGGACCTCGGGAAGCAGCCGACCAATGTCGGTGATCCCAAGCGGCATCGGGAACATCACCATCGTGAAGTGGTTGCCGAGTTCTGCGGGCAGTGAGGCGTCGACCGGTTTGAGCGAGACCGGCACGAAGAAGCTCGCCTCCTCGATCCCGGAGCGACCCCGCTGCGTGAGATAGCGGGTCAAGCCCAGGGCAACTGCGCTGAGCAGCACGTCGTTCACGGTCGCCCCGTGCGCCCGGCCGATGGCCTTCACCCGCTTGAGGTCGAGCCCCTCGATCCAGCTGACCCGCTTCGCGATCCCCGGGGCCCGGTCGGCGACGAGTCGGGAGTCGTGCCCCCACAGGGCGAGCCTGGCGGCGGAGCGCCCGGTGTTGACGGTGCGGTTGTCCTCGGCGGCTAGGCCGGTGATCGCGTCAGTCACCCGGGTCGGCCGAGCCAGCAGGCCGAACCCCTCGTGGAGGGTCTGGCTATTGAGGGTGGCCGCCGCCAGGGCCGCTCGGGCCGCCCGGGGGACCAATGCCGGCGTGCTGGCAATGAGCTCGCCTGTGAAGGACGCGACGTCGCCGACCACCTGCCGACTCGTCCCAGCAACTCTCGCGATCGGGCTGCGCGTCGACTCTGGCCGGCCGACCACCGGGGGAGTGGCCCCCTCGGTGACATCGCACAGGCCCATCACAAGCTGGACGATCCGGATCCCATCGGCGAGGGCGTGATGGAAGCGAGCGAGCACCGCGGCGCCCTGGTGCCCGCCCGGGCGGTTGAACCCGCTGATCAGATCCATCTCCCACAGCGGGTGATCCCGGTCTATGGGTTGGCTGGCCCGGGCCGAGACATGCTTCTCCAGCGCCTCGCGGTCGCCCGGCTCGGGCAAGGTGACTCGGCGCACGTGGAAGTCGAGGTCGAAGTCCGGGTCGTCCTGCCAGGTCCACCGCCGACCGGTGAGCACCGGTCGGCGGTGGAGCACGGCATACCGCTGGACGAGACGTTCCTGGACGATGCCGCGCACGGCATCCCAGTCCGGCTCCTCGTCGAACCACAAGAGGCCGTTGATCACCATGAGATTGGTGGGCTGGTCCATGTTGAGCCAGGTCCGATCGGACGCGGCGATAGGGACGCTGGTCACTGGGCCACCTCGCCTCACTGGGCCACCTCGTCTCAATGGCTCACTCGGCATACATGGCGTCGATGAGGTCGGCGAAGTGCTCCTCGACGACCTTGCGGCGCACCTTGAGGCTGGCGGTGAGCTCACCGGCCTCCTCGGAGAGATCCCGGGGGAGGATGGCGAACTTCTTGATCGTCTCCCACCGGTTCAGGCCGGCGTTGAGCTCGTCCACGTCAGCCTGGACGGCCTCGTGGACCTGCTCGGACCTAGCCAGGGTGGCGAAGTCACCGGAGAGGCCGTTCTCGGCGGCGAACTTCTCCAACGCCTCCGGGTCCAGTGAGATCAGGGCCGTGGCGTAGTTGCGGTCGACCGCGTGCACGATGAGGTTCGAGGCCAGGCCGGAGATGACCTTGAAGTGGGCTGCGATCTGACCGGGTGCGATGTATTTCCCACCCGAGGTCTTGACCAGGTCCTTCTTCCGGTCCGTGATGGCGATCCGGCCCTTCTCGTCGAGGTGCCCGATGTCGCCGGTGGCCAACCATCCACCGGGCAGCAACGTCTCGGCATTGGCCTCCGGGAGGTTCCAATAGCCGGCCATCACGTGCTCGCCACGCAACAGCACCTCCCCATCCGCGGCGATCATGGCCTGAGTCCCCGGCAGCGGTGCACCGACCGAGCCGAACACGAGGTCATCAGGGTGCACCACGGTGGCGACCCCACTGTTCTCGGTCATCCCGTAGCCCTCGATGATCGGCAGTCCAGCGGCGTCGAACCACCGAGCCACATCGCCGTTAAGCGCAGCCGACCCCGAGACCATCAGCCGCATCCGACCTCCAGTCAGGTCCTTGATCTTGGAGAACACCAGCTTGTCCGCCAACGCCAGCCGCGGCGCAGCCCACGGTCCAGCGAACTCGCCGGCCCGCTGCTTGGCCTTGATCTCGGTCGCCGCAGCGAACGCCCAGTCGAAGATCTTGGCCTTCGCGCCGCCGCCAGCCTTGGCCTTGGCGTTTGCGCCCTGGTAGATCTTCTCGAAGATCCGCGGCACCCCGGCCATGATCGTGGGGCGCACCACCGGGAGGTTCTCCACGATGTTGGGCACCCGTCCGTCGAGATAGGTGACGAACCCCACCTGGTAGGCCAACGAGAGCAGCACCTTGCCGAAGGAGTGCGACAGGGGAAGCCACAGGAAGTGCACGTCATCTGGGCGCGCGACACCCAGCGCGTCCATGCTTGCCCCCTGGAACACCCAGTTGCTGTGCGGCAGCATGACGCCCTTGGGCCGGCCAGTCGTCCCCGAGGTGTAGATCAGCGTTGCCAGCGACTCCGGCTTGATGCTCGCCACGACGTCGGAGACGGCGGCGGGGTTTGCGGCCAGAAGTGCCCGTCCTCGATCCGCAAGGTCAGCCCACGACAGCACCTTGCCGCCGTCACCCTCACCATCGATGAGGATGATCCGATCCAGCGTGGGAACCGCGTCCAGCTGCGAGAGTGCCTTGTCGGCCTGAGTCTGGTTCTCCGCGACGAGGAAGCGTGTCTGCGAGTCACTGATGATGTAGGCGAAGTCCTCTAAGCCGCTGCTGGGGTAGATCGTCGTGTTCGCGCCACCGGCCAGCATGACCGCGCCGTCGATGAGGACCCACTCGGCCCGAGTGCTGCTCGCGATCGCCACCCGGTCTTCCGGCTCCAGCCCCAACGAGAGCAGCCCGGCCGCCAGCGCCGTCATCTGCTCCCCGGCCTGTCCCCACGTCAGCACCTTCCAGGTGCCGTCCTCGTTCGGCGAGCCCAGCGCGTCAGTGTCCGGCGTGGCCGCCACCCGAGCGAGGATGGCGTGGGCCAAGGTTTCCGCCCGCGGTGGCAGGGGGGAATCCAAAGACCCCGTCACCTCCCCAGTGGGCTCGCTCGGCTCACTGGTCTGATCGCCGTCGATGAGTGCGAGTTCTTCAGCTGTCTCGGGGACGGAGACTGACTCCGCGAATGCCTCCCCGACCTCCCGACCCTCGTGGTCCAGCTCGCTTTCGAGGTCCTCGGCGTGGTCACCAGTTGCGCTCATGGTTTTCCTCCCGGTCCGGCCGCCCGACGCTGCCACCCGGTTCTCCGGTTCGCGTGGCGACGGGCCGATCCTTTCATGCTGGTCAAGCCAAACGATCGTGGGATGCGGCATGCGCCACCTCACATGGAGTTGATGAGATCGACCGAGAGGACCTGGCCGGCTGACCGGACCGGCTGACCGGGCCGGCTGACCGGGCCGGCTGACCGGGCCGGGGAGAACACGCTCCTCACGTCGAGCCGGGAAGGAGGAATGGAGGCGCGCAGTCGGCCTCAGGGGCGCGCGGCCACGTAGCCGTCGGTGACCGCCAGGGCGGCGTCGAGGATGGTCAGCCCCTCCTCGACCTCCTGGACGCTGGCGGTGCACGGCGGCACGACGTGGGTCCGGTTGAAATGGGTGAACGGCCACAGCCCCCGGGCCTTGCACGCGGCTGCGAACTCCACCATCGGCGTTGCGGCGGCACCGGTGGCGTTGAACGGCACGAGCGGCTCGCGGGTCGCCTGGTCGCGCACGAGTTCGACGGCCCAGAAGACGCCCAGGCCGCGCACGTCGCCGACGCTGGGGTGCTTCGCCGCGATCTCGTGCAGCCGGGGGCCGATGACCTCCTCGCCGAGCCGGCGGGCGTGTTCGATGACACCCTCCTCGCGCAGGACCGCGATCGATGCGACGGCGGAGGCGCAGGCGAGCGGGTGCCCCGAGTAGGTCAACCCGCCGGGGTAGGCGCGCGTCCGGAACGTCTCGGCGATGGGAGCAGAGATGATGACCCCGCCGAGGGGAACATAGCCGGAGTTGACCCCTTTGGCGAAGGTGATCAGATCCGGAGTAACCCCCCAGTGGTCCACGGCGAACCACTCGCCGCACCGGCCGAACCCGGCCATGACCTCGTCGGCGATGAAGACGATGCCGAACTCGTCGCAGATGTCGCGCACCCCGGCGAGGTAGCCCGTCGGCGGGACGAGGA
>JBDIAO010000104.1:0-9068 GCA_039812375.1 Phycicoccus sp.
CGTAGCGCGACCGCCGTCAGTACGTAGTCACGCTACCGACGCCCCCGGCAGAAGAACGCGTCACGATGACTCAACCCCTAGTCAGGATGGTGCTCGATGACGACCACGATCTCGCCACGACGACTCCTGGGCCTGCTCGCCGTCACGGCGGCCGCGGCACCTACACCTGCTTCTACAACGGCGCCGCCGGTCTTCACTGGGACGTCAGCGTCCACCAGGACCCGAGCCGAGCGACCCTCGACGACATGCTGGCCCTCCTCGGAGATGGGCAGCCCGTTCAGGGAATCGGTGACAAGGCCTACGTCTCGCCCGTCGGTATGGCGGTCCAGCTTGGTGATCGCTTGCTCTGGGTCGGCTCGGGAACCGGCGGCTCGGGAACCGGCAATGCCTCGAGCTACGAAGCCCTGGCCAAGGCCGTCATCGCCGCCCTGAAGTAGAGGCCCCCCTCCACCTGACTGCACGATCGTCGGCACCTCCACGCCGCGGCACACGACGAGCCCGGGTGGTCCGGGCCCACGAGTAGGCGCCTGCGCCACGAGGCGGCGCGCCACAACACGCCGACTCGAGGGGACGACGCCGACTCGACGAGGAGACCACACCGCACGGGCTCCCCTCGAGCGGACGGCCGGGAGGTTCAGCGTCGTGGGCGGCGACGGACCACGCCCGGCCGGTAGGGCGAGACGCTCGACTCCCCCGCGAGCCAGAACCGCCACGGGTAGTGCGCACCGTCCCCACCGGGCCCACTCACGCCCACCCGCGGCCCGGTGCGCACGGATGCCGGCTCGACCGGCTCCCACGGAGCCTCCAGCCGCGCGGTGGCCGCCGGGGCACAGATGTCCAGTCCGTTCTCCTCGCGTCCCAGATCAAGCGTGCGGGCCAAGCGGGCTGGTCCGCGCGCCCAGTCGCGCTCTCGCACACCGGCCCGCCGGTGCTGCGCGAGGTCTCGGCCGGCCACCACCTCTCCGGCGCGCAGCAGCACGGCCGACGCGGCGCCGTCGGTGCCGGTGACGACATTGCAGCAGTAGTGCATGCCATAGGTGAAGTAGACGTACAGGTGCCCGGCCGGGCCGAACATCACCTCGGTGCGGGGGGTGCGCCCGCGGAAGGCGTGCGAACCGGGGTCTCCGCGCTCCCCGCTGTAGGCCTCCACCTCGGTGAGCCGGATGGTGACACCGCCGTGGGTGAAGCGGCATCCGAGCAGGTCCCGGGCCACCTCAAGCACGTCGCGGGCGAAGAACTCACGTGGAAGGGAGGCCGGCGGCATCGGTGCCGGTCCTTCAGTGGGGGTCAACGGACTTCGATGCGCTCACTGGCCCAGATCCGCGCCTGGACGAGCTCAGCCTCGGCCCGGTCGAGCTGTTCACCCACCCGCGCTGGAGCGGTCCCACCTTTGGCGTCCCGGGAGGCAAGCGAACCCTCGACCGACAGTACTTCACGCACCTGCGGAGTCAGGTGCGGTGAGACTGAAGACAGGTCGGCGTCGGTCAGCTCCCACAGTTCCAGGCCGCGCTCCTCGCAGAACCGCACACAGCCGCCGGCAACCTCATGGGCCACCCGGAACGCAACTCCTCGGCGCACCAGCCACTCGGCGATGTCGGTGGCCAGGGAGAAGCCCTCAGGGGCGAGCTCGGCCAGGCGCGCGGTGTCGAAGACCATCGTGTCGACCATGCCGGCGAACGCCGGCAGCAGCACCTCGAGAGTGTCGACGGCGTCGAACGCCGGCTCCTTGTCTTCCTGGAGGTCCCGGTTGTACGCCAGCGGCAGCGATTTCAAGGTGGCCAGCAAGCCTGCCAGGTCACCGACAAGTCGACCCGCCTTGCCCCGCGCCAGTTCGGCCACATCGGGGTTCTTCTTCTGCGGCATGATGCTCGAACCGGTCGAATACGCATCATCGAGGCGGATGAAGCCGAACTCCCTGGTCGCCCACAGCACGACCTCCTCGGCGAGTCGGGAAATGTCGATCGCGGCCATGGCCGCGACAAACACGAACTCGGCGACGACGTCGCGAGACGCCGTCCCATCGATCGAGTTCTCCACGGCCGCGTCGAAACCGAGATCGGCCGCCACCGCCTCTGGGTCCAACCGGAGGGAGGAACCTGCCAGGGCGCCCGATCCGTAGGGTGAGATCGCCGCACGGTGGTCCCAGTCGCGCAGCCGATCGACATCGCGCAGCAAAGCCCAGACGTGGGCGAGCAGGTGGTGCGAGAGCAGCACCGGCTGGGCGTGTTGCAGGTGGGTGCGGCCGGGCATAGCGACGCCGAGGTGGTGCTTCGCCTGGGCCAACAAGGCGCCGATGACGTCGAGAAGCAGGCCCGCCACGACCCGCGAGTGGTCCCGCAGATACATTCGGAAGAGAGTTGCGACCTGGTCGTTGCGGGACCGCCCCGCGCGCAACCGTCCGCCGATCTCGGCTCCGGCCCGCTCGATAAGGCCGCGTTCGAGTGCGGTGTGCACGTCCTCGTCCTCCGGTGCGGGGGTGAAGGCACCGGACTCGACATCGGCCCGCAGGGACTCCAGCGCAGCAAGCATGGCGGTCATCGTGGCGTCGTCCAGGAGCCCGGCCGCATGCAGGACCCGAGTGTGTGCTCGCGACCCGGCAAGGTCGTAGGGCGCGAGCCGCCAGTCGAAGTGCGTCGACTTCGACAAGGCGGCGAGGGCGTCGGCAGGAGCGTCGGCGAATCGCCCACCCCACAAGCTGACCCGGTCTGCAGGTGCGGGGGTCTGGGTCACAGGAGATCCTTCCGGGCGTAGCTCATCAGGCGCTCGGCCACCGTGGCACTGGCAGCCCGGCCTGTCGTGACGACGAGGATGGTGTCGTCACCGGCGATCGTGCCCAGCACCCCGGGCTCACTGACATGGTCGATTGCGGAGGCGAGGAAATTCGCCGCCCCTGGCGGGGTGTGCAGCACCACGAGGTTCGCCGAGACATCGGCGGAGACCAGGAGTTCGTGACAGCGCTGGACCAGTCGCGAGGCGACCTCGGTCCGTGCGGGCGCCGGGCGCACACTCCGGTCTCCGCCCAGACCCGGCACGGCATACACCAGCTGTTTCCCGGAGCGGACCTTCTCGGCTCCGACCTCGACCAGGTCCCGGGAGAGCGTCGCTTGGGTGACCTCGATACCGTCAGCGGCCAGTAGGTCGAGCAGCTCGGTCTGGCTGCGCACGCTGCGCTGGGTGAGGATCTCCACAACCCGCTGCTGACGAGCACCCCGTGAGGTCGACAGGGTCATTGCAGAGCATCCCGCTGCTGTTCGAGGAGCCAGGACAGCACCGCCTTCTGGGCGTGCAGCCGGTTCTCGCTCTCGTCCCAGACGACCGAACGAGGGCCGTCGATGACGTCCGCCTGGACCTCCAGACCACGATAGGCGGGCAGGCAGTGCAGGAAGATTGCGGTGTCGTCGGCGTGCCCCATCAGGTCAGGAGTTACCGAATAGGGAGCGAAGGGACTGTCGTGTCCGACCCGGCCTTCCTTCTCCTCCTCCTGGCCCATCGACATCCACGTGTCGGTCGCCACCGCATCGGCGCCGGTGACCGCGAATACCGGGTCCTCGGTGACGGTGACCGAGCCACCCTGGGCGGCGGCGATCTCGTGTGCCCGGGCGAGGATGGCCGGGGCGGGCCGATGGGTGGCGGGGGTCCCGATCCGGACGTGAAGCCCGGCGAGCGCCCCCCCGAGCAGATACGAATGCGCCATGTTGTTGGCCCCGTCCCCGACGTAAGCGAGCCTCAGGCCGCTCAGGGAGCCCTTGTGCTCGGTGAGCGTGAGCAGGTCCGCGAGAACCTGGCAGGGGTGGAACTGGTCAGTGAGCGCATTGATGACGGGCACCTGGGCGTAACGAGCCATTTCTTCGATCCGTTCCTGCCCGTAGGTGCGCCAGACGATGGCCACCGCCTCCCGGCCCAGCACCCGGGCGACGTCGGCCACGGACTCCCGCACACCCACCGCGGCGAGGCGGCCGTCGATGACCATGGGGAAGCCGCCGAGGTGCGCGATGGCCGCTGAGAAGGACACCTGGGTGCGCAGAGTCTGCTTGTCAAAGAGCACTGCGACGACCTGCGGGCCGGCCAGGGATCGGTCTGTGAAGGGCTGCGCCTTGATTCGGGCGGCCCGAGCGAGGATCTCGGCCTGCTCCGCCGCCGTGACGTCGTCGTCACGCAGGAAGTGGCGGAGTGTCATGGGGTCTCCTTCGTGGCCGTGAGGGTGTCGAGCACGCCGGGGAGTGCGTCGACGAAGTGGTCGAGCTGGTCGGTCGTGATGACCAGTGGCGGGGCAAGGCGGATCGTGTCGGGCGTGACCGGGTTGAGGAGGAACCCACGCGTGCGTGCCTCGCTCGCCAGCGCGACCGCCACCGGGGAGGCCAGCGTGATCGCCCGCAACAGGCCCGCTCCGCGGACCCCGGTGACCAGCGGATGCCTCAGCGCCATGACAGCGTCAGCGAGGTACTCCCCCATCGCGGTGACATGGGCGAGCAAACCCTCGTCCTCGATGGTCGCCAGCACGGCGAGGCCGGCAGCGCAGGCCAGCGGGTTGCCGCCGAAGGTGGTCCCGTGCTGTCCTGCCGCGAGCAGCCCGGAGACACCAGCGCCGAAAGTCACCAGTGCCCCGATGGGCACTCCCCCGCCAAGACCCTTGGCCAGGGTCATCGCATCCGGGACGATCCCGCTGCGCTGGAAGGCGAACCAAGATCCGGTGCGTCCGATGCCGGTCTGGATCTCGTCGACGATGAGGAGGGCACCGGCGGCCGTGGTGATCTCCCGGGCTGCCTGAAGGTATGCCGGGTCGGCCACGACGACCCCCGCCTCACCTTGGATCGGCTCCAGGACAACGGCGCCGGTGTCCGGGCCAACCGCAGCAGCCAGCGCACGAACATCCCCGAAGGGCACGTGCTGCACGCCGGGCAGCAACGGTGCGAAGGGCTCGCGGTACGCCGCCTTGTGGGTCAGGGCCAACGCTCCGGTCGAACGCCCGTGGAAGGCACGCTCGGCAGCGACGATCCCGGTACGTCCGGTCCGGCGGGCAAGCTTGATGGCGCCCTCGATGGACTCGGTGCCGGAGTTGGTGAAGAAGACAGCCGAACCGGCCGGGGCCTGAGCGAGCGACAGAACCCGCTCGGCCAGCTCCACCTGGGGAACCGAGGTGAAGAAGTTGGAGATGTGGATCAGCCGGCTGACCTGGGTGGTGACTGCCGCGACGAGTGCGCGATGGTTGTGTCCGAGGGCGTTGACCGCGATCCCCCCGAGCAGGTCGAGGTATCGGCGGCCGTCGACGTCCCACACCCAGGCCCCCTCCCCGTGATCAAGCACGAGTGAGGGGGTACCGAAGACCCGCAGGAGCGCGTCGTCGTAACGGTCCAGCCACGCTGCTGAGCTCAGCGGCGTGGTCGCATCGGGATCAGGCATCGTCATCCTCCTGGGGGTCGGGCTCGATCATCGTGCCGATGCCCTCGGAGGTGAAGACCTCGAGGAGCAGGCTGTGGGGCTGCCGTCCGTCGACGACGTGAGCCTGGAGCACGCCGTGCTCCACCGCGTGAACACACGCCTCGAGCTTGGGGATCATGCCCTCGTCGACCGTGCGCAGAAGCTCCCGAGCTCCGGTCACGGACAGGGTCGAGAGCAGCGAGTCGCGGTCTGGCCAGGCGGCATACACCCCCTCGACGTCGGTGAGTACGACGAGTTTGCGAGCGCGCAGTGCAGCCGCCAATGCGGCGGCCGCGGTGTCCGCGTTGACGTTGAGCACCTGCCCGTCAGCGCCAAGTTCGGGGGCGATCGACGAGACGACCGGGATCCGCCCGGCGTCGAGGATGTCCAGCACCGCTGCCGGGTCGACCGTGACGACCTCTCCGACGAGTCCGAGATCGTGTAGCTCACCGTCGACGACAGCGCCTCGGCGCCGGGCACCGAAGAGCCCGGCGTCCTCGCCGGACAGGCCCACGGCAAGGGGTCCGTGTTGGTTGATCAGGCCGACGAGTTCGCGCCCCACCTGCCCGGTGAGGACCATCCGCACCACCTCCATGACCTGAGGGGTCGTCACCCGCAGCCCACCGCGGAACTCACTGTGCAGGCCGAGCCGGTCCAGCATCGCCTTGATCTGTGGGCCACCGCCGTGGACGACGACCGGGCGCAGACCGGCATACCTGAGAAAGACAATGTCCTGGGCGAAGGCCTGTTTGAGGGTGTCGTCCACCATGGCGTTGCCGCCGTACTTGACGACGACGAGAGCGCCGCGGAAGCGCTCGAGCCAGGGAAGCGCCTCGACCAGGGTGCTCGCCTTGGCTGCGGCGACGCGCAGCGCGGCGGCGTCGATCGCCCCCCGCAGGGTCTGCTCGGTGTGCGGGTGGGTCATGTGCTGTAGGCCGAGTTCTCGTGAACGTACTCGTGGGTCAGGTCGTTGCTCCACACGGTTGCGGTCGCGGCACCGGCGTGCAGGTCGACGATGACGTGACATTCCCGGCCGCTGAGGTCGACCAGGGAGCGATCCTGACCCACTCCCCCGGCCCGGCAGACCTGAATGCCATTCATGCTCACGTCAAGCTCGTGTGGCTCGAAGGCGGCACTGGTCGTACCGACGGCGGCCAGCACCCGACCCCAGTTGGGGTCCTGCCCGAAGACAGCGCACTTGAAGAGGTTGTTGCGTGCGATGGCACGAGCCACCTCGAGGGCGTCATCCTCGCTGGCTGCACCGACGACCTCGATCTCGATGTCGTGGCTGGCGCCCTCGGCGTCGGCGACGAGTTGACGTGCGAGCGAGGCGCACACCCCGGTGACCGCCTCGGCCAGTTCCGCCACGTCCACGACGAGGCCACTAGCGCCGGAGGCGAGGAGGAGCACCGTGTCGTTGGTCGACATGCAGCCGTCGGAGTCGACTCGGTCGAAGGTGAGCCCGCACGCTCGGCGCAGGACGCTGTCGAGGACCTGCGGCGGCGCCACGGCATCGGTGGTCAGGACCACGAGCATCGTCGCTAGGGCGGGTGCAAGCATCCCGGCTCCCTTGGCCATACCGCCGACGGAGAAGCCTTCGCGCTGAACCGACGCCGTCTTGGGGACCGTGTCGGTCGTCATGATCGCGATGGCGGCGGCATCTCCCCCGCGGACCGACAGCTGCCCGACGGCGCCGGCGATCCCGTCCTCGAGCAACTCCATGGGCAGGCGCTCACCGATCAGCCCGGTCGAGCAGATGGCGATGTCCCCGGCGGACAAGCCCAACGCCTCGGCGCACACCTCCGCGCTGCGGTGCGTGTCCTGAAACCCGGGCGCACCTGTGCAGGCGTTGGCTCCCCCCGAGTTGAGCAGCACCGCGTCGACCCGACCGTCGGCGACGACCTGCCTGCTCCAGGTGACCGGCGCTGCCTCCACCCGGTTGGTCGTGAAGACGGCAGCGGCATGGTGGTCCGGGCCGTCGTTGACGACGAGAGCGACATCAGGGCGCCCGGATGCCTTGAGACCGGCGATGACTCCACTGGCCCGGAACCCCACAGGGGTGGTGACCGTCATGACGCTCCTCCGCTCGGCAGGGTGGTGGGGGTGACGATGAGACCAGCACGGCGCCAGGCCCGGATGGCCTCTTCGCGCTGCGCGGACGGGACCAGGATCCAGTCGGTGTCGAACGAGGAGTAGCCAAGGATGCCGATCCCGGATGCGACGAGGGGTTCGAGAATCCCGAGAAGGACGCCCACGGCACCGAACTCGAGCGGGCCGGCGACCTCGATGACGGCATACGGTCCTTCGCTGCGAACTCCTTTGGGAACCACTCTCGCCTCACAGACGACCGTGGTCTCGTCGGGGGTGCGGAGCAGCGCCGAGAACGGTCCGTCGCCGAGGTCCCAGTCCGGGTCGCTGCCACCGTCGAGGCGGACGATGCGGACCTGCCTCGGGTGCTCCATGAGATGGCGACGCATAGCGCTCACGGAGCCACCCCCACCGCGGGCAGGCCCAGAGTCTCCGGCAGGCCCATGGCCAGGTTCAGGCACTGCACCGCCGCGCCGGCGGTTCCCTTGGTCAAGTTGTCGACGGCGGCGACCGCGATCACTCGGCGGGTCCGCTCGTCGAGGCACACCTGGACGTGCACGGCGTTGCTACCCAGGACGTGGGCGGTGCTCGGCCAGGCCCCAGGTGGGAGCAGGTGGACGAAGGGTTCCTCGGCGTATGCCGTCCGCCACGCCTCGCGCACCTGCGCGGCGGTGGTCCCTGGACTCACCCGCGCGGTGCAGGTGGCGAGGATGCCGCGGGACATCGGGGCCAGCGTCGGGGTGAACGAGACGCTCACGGCTCGGCCGGCCGCGGCAGCGAGATTCTGCTCGATCTCCGGGGTGTGCCGGTGGATTCCGCCGACCCCGTAGGGGCTCATGGCCCCCATGACCTCAGAGCCGAGCAGGTGTGCCTTGAGCGAGCGGCCGGCACCACTGGTCCCGGACGCGGCGACGACGACGATGTCGTCGGGTTCGAGCACGCCGGCGACCAGCCCAGGCGCCAGTGCCAGGGAGATAGAGGTCGGGTAGCAGCCGGGGACGGCGATGCGCCGAGCCCCGGCGAGAGCGTCCCGGCCCCGGCCCCAGGGCAGCGGGAGTTCGGGCAGCCCATACGGCCAGGTTCCAGCGTGGTCAGTGTCATAGAACGTGGTCCACGCATCGGGGTCGCTGAGCCGGAAGTCCGCGCCGCAGTCGATGATCACGACGTCACTGTCCAGCTGCTCAGCGATGGTGGCGGAGTGACCGTGCGGGAGTGCGAGGAAGACGAGGTCGTGCCCGGTGAGCGTGGCCGGCGTCGTCTCGAGAAGTACTCGCTCGCCCAGCGGGAGGAGATGGCCATGAATAGCGCCCAGAGGTGTGCCCGCACTCGAGGACGCGGTGAGCGCCCCGATCTCGACCTGCGGGTGGGCCAACAGAAGTCGGAGCAGCTCACCCCCGGCATATCCGCTCGCCCCGGCGACAGCGACCTTGATCATGTGCATGATCATACAAATCCTCGTTAGGACATGCATCCCGGGTCGAGTGGTGGTCCGTGCGGGCTCCGCACCGGCACCGAGAGAGCTCTGGCTTTGGCTCTGGCTCTGGCTCTGGCTCTGGCTCTGG
>JBDIAO010000105.1:0-9004 GCA_039812375.1 Phycicoccus sp.
GACACGCCCGGGATCTCGGGCGTGTCTGCAGCCAACCAGGCGCCAACCCCGCCAGAACCCCAGTCGCTAGAAGCCGGCGCCGGGGTTGAGGATGCCTTGGGGGTCCAGGGCATCCTTGACCGCCCGGGTCAGCGCCATGACCTGCGGCCCGAGCTGCTCGGACAGGGCATCCCGCTTGAGGCGACCGACGCCGTGCTCACCAGTAATCGTCCCGCCCCGGGCGATCGCGGCCCGCATGATGGCGGCGAAGGCTGCGTTCGCCCGGTCGGGCCCAGTGGCGTCGGACGGGACGACGATGATCGGGTGGGTGTTCCCGTCGCCGGCATGTGCAACGGTCATCACCTCGACGTCGTGCTCGGCCCCGATAGCTGCGATGTCGGCGAGCAGAGCTGGTAGCTGCGTCAGTGGAACCCCGGCGTCCTCGAGGAGCAGCGCGCCCCGCGCCTGCGCAGCGGGGAAGAAGAGCCGCCGGGCCTGGACGAACAGCTCGCCCTCGGCCGGGTCCTCAGTCGCGAACACCTCTCTCGCCCCGGCCTCGCGGCACGCCCGGGTCATCGCCTCCACCTCGGCGACCCGGCTCGCACGCGGCGCGTCGGACTGCATGACGAGCAGGGCACCGGCACTGCGGTCCAGGCCCATCGGCCGGTAGTCCTCGACGACATTGACCGCGGCACCATCCATGAGCTCGACCATTGAGGGCGCAGTGACTCGCCCGACGGCGAGCACAGCCTCTGCGGCCGCGGCGACCGTCCGGAAGATCGCCACCAGGGTCGCCGGTGCCGCCGGCAGGGGTACGAGGCGGAGCAGGGCGCGCGTGACGATTCCCAAAGTCCCCTCCGAGCCCACGAACAGCTTCGTCAGTGCGAGTCCGGCAACATCCTTGACCCGCCGCCCGCCGAGAGTGACCAGGGACCCGTCGGCCAGGACGACATCGAGGCCGAGGACGTAGTCGACGGTGACGCCATACTTCACACAGCACAACCCGCCCGCGTTGGTCGCGACATTGCCGCCGATGGTGCACATCTCGAAAGAGCTCGGGTCCGGCGGATACCACAGTCCGTGTTCGCGCGCAGCTGCCTTGACCTCGACGTTGAGCGCTCCGGGCTCGACGACAGCGAGGCGGTTGCCGACGTCGATCTCGATGGCCCGCATCCGCTCCAGGCAGACGACGATGCCGCCCTCGACCGCAGAAGCACCTCCGGAGAGTCCAGAACCGGCACCCCGCGGCACGACGGGTATGCCGCGGGCTGCGGCCCAGCCCACCGCCGTCTGGACGTCGGCCGCGGTCTCAGCTCGCACGACGGCGAGCGGCATACCGGCTCCTGGGTCCTTTGCCCAGTCCTGCCGGTAGGCCTGCATGACCACCGGGTCGGTAATCACCACCGGGCCCGGAAGCACGTCGATGAGGTCGCGCACAGCGTCGTCCATGCCCACACCCAACCACCTCGGTGGCTGCTGACACGCCCGAGATCCCGGGCGTGTCAGCAGCGAACGATCGTTCAGCAGCGGCCGCTACAGGCGGCGGTCGGCCAGAACGGGGAAGGAGCGTCGGTATGCCGCCGTCGTCGACCGGTCGATGTCGACCACAAGGACGCCCTCGGCGTTGTCCACGAGCTCGCCCAAGACGTCACCGGTGGCGGCCACGACCTGGCTGTGCCCGCCCATGACCGTGTCGTGATGGGTTCCCCCACTGTTGCACTGGATCATCACGCACTGGTTCTCCACCGCCCGGGCACGCCCGAGCAAGCGCCAGTGCGCCACCCGCGGCAGTGGCCACGCCGCTGGCACTACGAACATCTCGGCACCAGCGTCGAGGAGGAGGCGGAACATCTCCGGGAAGCGCAAGTCGTAGCAGGTGGCCAGGCCGACCTTGACGGTGCTGCCGTCGCGCAACGGCAGTGGGAGCACGACGAGCCCGCGCCCCGCCTCCATGAGCTTGGGTTCGCCCTGTCCGAAGCCGAATCGGTGCACCTTGCGGTAGGTCGCCACCAGGGAACCGTCGGCGGCGAAGACGACCGTGGTGTTGGCCAGCGACTTGCCCTCGGCCCCGGGCTCGGGCAGTCGCTCGACGAACGATCCGGCATGCACGGTGACCCCGACCTCGGCCGCGAGCGCTGACATGGCTGCGCAGAAGGCCCCACCGACCGGCTCCGCGGCGGCCTCCCAGCCTTCGTAGGCGAACCCGGTCGGCATCCACAGCTCGGGCAGGACGACGAGGTCGAGCCCCTCGTCGGCTGCCACCGTGGTCCGGACGAGGTCGCTGACCCGCGACACCCTCGCCGCTGGGGTCTCGTCGTCGCCATAGGCCACCTGCAGGACAGCGACCCGCATGTCAGTCCACCTCCTTGCCCTCCTCACGCAACCGCGTGAGCCAGGCGTTGTATGCCGTCAGGTCGGCGTCACCGTCTCGGTCGGCCTGCCGATCGACCCGCTCGGCGAGCCGAGTCTCGCTGCGGAACCACTGCAGCGCGACCATCACCGCCAGGATCAGGGTCGGCGCCTCACCGACGCCCCAGGCGATCATCCCTGCCCGATGCTGGTCCTCAAGCGGATTCGTCATCCACGGCAGCGAGATCTGGCCGAAGAAACCGGGTGCGAGGAGCTTCTCGCTGCCGGTCAGGGAGACCCCGAAGAACGCGTGGAAAGAGACCGTGATGAACAAGATGACGAGCAACGCGAGCGGGGGCCACCGTGGCGGACCCGGGTCGACCCCGGCGAGCACCCAGACGAAGAGGTAGCCGGTGAGGAAGAAGTGCCCCATCATCAGGATGTGCCCCGTGTGGGTGGTCAGGGCGAGCTCGAAGAGCGGGGTCCAATAGAAGATCGCCATGCTGACGAAGAAGAACGTCGCAGCGATGACCGGGTTGGCCATGGTCGCGCTCACCCGGGAATGAACCATGTGCAGCAGCACCTCACGCGGCCCCCACGTCTTGTCCTTGCGCGCCGGCAGAGCCCGCAGGGCGAGGGTGAGAGGTGCCGCCGGCACGAGGAAGAGCGGCACGGTCATCGCCACGCCCATGTGCATGATCATGTGCGTCGAGAAGAGCACTCGGCCCCAGATCTCCGGCGCACCGGAGGTCAGGTAGATCCACAACAGCCAGCCGGCCATCCACAACGCGGTCCGCAGCGGTGGCCAACGGTCACCACGACGGTGCAGCCGGATGACTCCGGCGGCATACAGTCCCATGGCGAGCAGGCCGACGGCGAGGAAGAGCCAGTTGATCCGCCAGGCAGTGATCCAGTCCGAGCCCACCATCGGCCCAGGGTCGGGATAGCCGGAGAGGACCTGGAGCATCGACCGCTCCGGTGCTGCCTCGGGCGCCGGCGGCGCCGTACGGCCCAGGGCGACCCCCAGTCCCGCGGCGAGGGCCATGATGCTGACCTCGGTCGCGGCGAGCCGGGCGAAAAGTGCCCCTCCTTGGGGATTGGTCTCCAGCTTCTCGGCGATGAGCCGACGCTGCTGCCAGCCAAACCAGCCCAGCGCGACGAAGGCGAGGGCCTTGACCAGGACGAGGGCGCCGTAGCCAGTGGCGATCCCGTCCAAGGAGCCGATCCGGATGATCGCCTGCTGGATACCACTGAGCGCGACCACGGCATACGCCCAGGTGGCGAGGGTGGAGAACCGCCGCACACTCACCGGCAGGTCCTTCCCGAGCAACGGACGGAGCAGGAGCAGCGCGATCAAACCGCCGAGCCACAGCCCGACCGCTCCTCGGTGCGCGGCGAGAGAGTTCACCGCGTCTTCGTGGCTGACCGTCCCGCCAGCGTGGGCGTTGAGTGCCGGCAGGAAGATGCCCACGATCGTCAGCGCGGCCAGCCACGCGGTGATCGCCCGGCTGCGCGTGAACAACGCGTAGACACCGACGAACAGGGCGATCGCGGCGATGATCGCCAGCACTCGCGTCACCTCGAGGGTGAAGACGAAGGCAGTCAGCTGGACATAGACCTGGGGGTCGGTCAGCGGTAGGCCGGCGATGTCGGCAAAGACGAGGACGATCCGCACGACGACGAGGACAGACCAGAGCAGGGCGAACGTCCCGGCGAGCCGGATGGCGACGGTCCGCCGATCGGTGTCGGTGCGCTCTGGGATGATGAAGGCCGCCATGACGAGCAGACCGAGGGCGCTCGCCGAGACGATCCAGGCCAGCGCGTTGGTCAGCGGCAGGCCCCAGCGGACGACCGCTCCCGGATCGGCGATCCGAGGTCGGGCGGCACCGCCACTGACGAGGAGTCCGAGGATGGCTGCGGTGACGGCGAGCACCGCAGCCGGGGCGACATACCGCCCCACCGGCGCCGGCGACCGGCTCGCGAGCGCCGGTGCGGGTGCCCGCGGTGGCGTCGTCGTCGAGGAGGACATGGCTCCAGCGTAGGTACTGTGAGCCGATGAGTCTCATCCCGTCCGCTCCGGCCACCTTCACCGAGCTGGTCGATGCGTATGCCGCGACCGTCACCGCCGTCCTTGATCTCGGCCGAGCGTTGCTCCCCGGCGAGGAGGACCTGCCCACGGACTGTCCGGGATGGACCGTCGGAGACCAGGTCCGACACGTCGAGTCGGTGGAGGCGATGGTGCTCGGGGAGCCGGTGCCCGATGTCGACGTGTCTGGCCACGCCCATGTCCGCCATGACTTCGGCCGGGTCGTCGAGCAGTATCTGCAGAGCCGCCGGGACCGCCCGCTCGCCGAGGTCCTCGACGCCCTCGACACTGCGCTGCAGCGTCGGCTCACCGCGCTGGGCGACCCCGCGACGACGCCGCAGGACCCGACTGTGGGTCCACTCGGCCCGACGACGGTGGCCGACCTGGTTGCACTGCGGACCTTCGACATCTGGTGCCACGAGCAGGACATCCGCGAGGCCGTGCACCGCCCCGGCGGACAGGACACACCAGCAGCCGCGGTGGCGCTCGCGCGGGTCTTCGGAGTCTTCGGGAAGGTCGTCGCCAAGGACGCCGCGATCCCGCCGGGTCGGGCCGTCGTCCTCGAGTCCACCGGTCCGGTGCGGGCTCGGGTGGGCTGCCGCGTGGAGGTGGACCCGGAAACCGGCCGGGCCCGCGGCATACCGCTGGCCGGTGACGAGTCCAACCCCGATGCGGCAGTGCCGACGACGACGATCACCATGTCGACCCAGGCACTCATGCGCCGCGCCGCCGGACGTCGGAGCACCGACGAACTGCAGTGGTCCGCGGTCGGGGACCAGGCGCTGGCCCGGCAGGTGCTCGACGCCCTGGCGGTCACCCCCTGAATCAGATCGAGGCGGACGTTTTGCGCTCAGGTGCAGATTTGCACGCGCGTGCATGGCGCTCGTAACATGCACGGGTGAGCCTGCGCGAACGCAAGAAGGAGCGCACCCGCGCGAACCTGGCCGAGGCGGCATACGACCTCGCGATCGAGCAGGGAATGCCAGCAGTCACCGCCGAGGCGGTCGCGGCCCGGGCTGGGGTGTCTCGCAGGACTTTGTTCAACTACTTCCCCTCGGTCGACGCCGCGCTCACCGCCGCGGTCGAGGACTTCTTCACCGGGGTGAGCGAGGTCATCGCGGCCGTCCCGGCGGACGTGCCGATCATGGACGCCCTCACCGGGCTCCTCAATGCTCCGGCGGCACCGGAGCTGCTGCAACGGGTGAGCCGGCTCGCCTCTCTCGGCGAGAACAGCCCGCATGCGCGGGCGATCATCCTCGAGCTGAGCCTGCGCTGGCACGAGTGGCTCGAAGAACATCTGGCGCAGCGCCTGCCGCAGGCCCCCGAGATCTATGTCACCAACCTGGCCCAAGCGATCCGAGGAGCTGCCGAAGCGGCGATCCGGGTCTGGGGGCGACGCACCGGCGGGGCACTCACCCCGCAGTCGTTGGCACTGCACCAGGATCTGCTCGCCCAGTCCCTGGGCTACCTGCGCACCGGGTTCGCCGAGCCGCCGACGGATCACACCCGGCCGCAGCCAGCGCTGACCGGCCCTTCTGCCCGCATCTGAACCGCCCACCACCAGTTCCCACGATCTCGTCAGGACACCCACATGGCTGCCTCTCTTGCCCGCCTCGGCCGCTGGTGTGCCACGCACGCCGGCCGCGTCATCGCCATCTGGGGTGTCGTGCTCGTCGCCCTCGGCGTCGGTGCGCTCACCCTGGGAAGCCCGATGACCAGTGTGGTGAGCATCCCGGACGCACCGTTCCAGAAGGTCAGCGAGCAACTCCAGCGCCAGATCCCGCAGGCCGCCGGCGGGATGGGGACCGTCGTCATCCAGAGCGAAACCGGGCCCTTCACTGACGCCCAGCGGGCGGTGATCAGCCAGGTCATACAGACCTGGCGGAGCATCGACCACGTCTCTGCGGTCGTCGATCCGTTCGTCCAGCAGGGCGAACTCGACGGCCAGGGCGCCACCCTCGCCGCCGGCAAGGCGAAGCTCGATGCGGCGAAGGTCCAGCTCGACACCGCGCAGGACCAGCTCGACCGCGCCGCCGGCCAGTTGACCGTGGCCAGGTCGCACATCGCCCAGACCGAGGCTCAAACCCCGTCCGACCCGTCCCTGCCCGGGCTGCGGGCACAGGTCGCCGAGGGTGAGCAGCGGTACGCCGCTGGCCGCGCCGAATGGGAGGCCGGCCTGGAGCAGTACCGCGAGGGGCGCGCTGCCTACGACAACGGGCTGACGATCCACCAGGCCCTCGGGGACACCCGGTTCGTCAGCGCCGACGGCACCAAGGCGCTGGCGCTGGTGCAGTTCGACACCAACACCCAGTCCGTGCCCAAGCAGACCCGGGAGGCGATCCCGGCCACGGCGGCTGCCGCGCTTGCCGGCGCCGGCTTGCGCGCCGACTACAGCGTCGAGATCACCCAGGACATCTCCTCCCTCATCGGTCCCGGCGAAATCGTCGGTGTCGTCGTCGCGGCCATGGTCCTGCTGCTCACCCTCGGCTCGCTCGTCGCCTCCGGCCTGCCGATCCTCGCGGCGCTGCTCGGGGTGGCCGTTGGCCTGGCCGGAGCGTTGACCGCGTCGTATTTCTTCACGATGAACCAGCTCACCCCCGCCCTGGCGCTCATGCTCGGCCTCGCGGTGGGCATCGATTACACCCTGTTCATCGTCAACCGGCACCGCACCCAGATCCTCGACGGTATGCCGCTGACCGCCTCGATCGGCCGGGCCGTCGGGACAGCGGGCAACGCTGTGATCTTCGCCGGCTCGACCGTCGTCATCGCGCTGGCTGCCCTGGTCCTCTCCGGTATGCCGATCCTCGCCCAGATGGGTCTGGTCGCCGCCGGAACCGTGGCGGTGGCCGTCGTCGTGGCCATCACCCTCACCCCGGCCCTGCTCGGGCTGCTCGGCACCCGGGTCGTCTCCCGGCGGGCATGGCGGGCTCGGGGCTGGGCCGAGCCGGGCGAACTGGCCACTCGGGTGGTCCCCCGCAACGACCACGAGGAGGTCCACGGGGGATGGTACGTCCGGCTCGTGACCGCTCGGCCGTGGCTGACGATGGCCGGCGTCGTCGGGCTCATCGCGATCCTGGCTCTGCCAGCACTCGACCTGCGCCTCGGGCTGCCGGACGGCGGGAACGAGCCGCGCACATCGACGGCGCGGGCGGCATACGACTCGGTGGCGGAGTCGTTCGGCCCAGGACGCAACGGCCCCATCGTCGCAGTGGCGACGATGGATGCTCCGCTGGCCCAGGAGGCAGTTCTGGGGACCCAGGCCGACCTGGTCGCGCGGCTGAGCCAGTTCGACGGGGTGGTCAGCGTCCTGCCGGTCGGAGTCAGCTCGGACCGCTCGACGCTGGCCTTCCAGATCACCACAAGTTCCGGGCCTTCGGACCAGGAGACAGTCGAGACCGTCTCGGCGCTGCGCGGGGATGCGGACGCGATCGGAGCCCAAACGCACTCCACCCTCGGGTTTACCGGGCAGACGGTGGCCAACATCGAGATCTCCGAGGGTCTTGCTGCCGCGCTGCCGCTCTATCTCACGGTCGTCATCGGGCTCTCCTTGGTCATCCTCACGCTCGTCTTCCGTTCCCTGGTCGTGCCACTGGTCGCCACCGGCGGGTTCCTGCTGTCGGTTGCGGCAGCCTTCGGGGCAACTGTTGCGGTCCACCAGTGGGGCTGGCTCGGTGGCCTGTTCGGCGTGAGCCGGCCAGGGCCGATCCTCTCGTTCCTACCGACGATGCTCGTCGGGGTGCTTTTCGGGCTGGCGATGGACTACCAGATGTTCTTGGTCACCGGGATGGCCGAGGCCCGAGCCCATGGTGAGTCGGCACGTCGCGCCGTGGTGACCGGCTTCACCCACGGCGCGAAGGTGGTCACGGCGGCCGCCGCGATCATGGCCTCGGTCTTCGGCGGGTTCATGTTCTCCCACGTGCAGCTGGTGCGCCCGCTCGGGTTCGCCCTCGCCGTCGGGGTGCTCGTCGACGCAGTCCTGGTCCGGATGACCCTGACGCCGGCCTTGATGCACCTGCTCGGGGAACGGGCATGGTGGTTCCCGACGTGGCTGGACCGGCTGCTGCCGAGCTTCGACGTCGAGGGCAGATCACTCATCCGCGCAGATGAGGCGTCTGCGGCAGACCGTGCCGACGCGGCCGAGACTGACCCGACCGACTCGAGTCTGCTGGGCGTGCGATGAGCTCAGCCAGCAGCTGGACGGCCCGATCCGCCGCCGGCGTCGGTGCGCCGTGGTCGCGCACCAGGGCAGCGAGATAGCGCACCGGCGCCGGCTCGATGGGCACCCGCACGACCCCAGGGGGCAGCGCCTGGACTGCCAGGCTGGGCGCGATGGTGATCCCGATCCCGGCGCCGACGAAGCCGAATGCGGTGCGGGAGTCCTGCGCCTGAACCGGGAAGCGTGGCCGGAAGCCAGCCGCGGTGCACGCGGCAACGACGATCCGGTGCCCGACGCTGCGCGGAAGGTCGTTGCTGACGAACGTCTCACCCCGCAGATCGGCCATGCTCACCTCGGACCGACCGGCGAGGCGGTGCCCGCTGGGCACGACGGCGACGAACGGGTCCTGAGTCAACGGCACGCGGCGGTACCCC
>JBDIAO010000106.1:0-8963 GCA_039812375.1 Phycicoccus sp.
GTCGGGGACGATGCCCTCGTGCTCACTGGCGAACATTGCGCCGGTGCGCCCGATGCCGGTCTGCACCTCGTCGGCGATGAAGACGATGCCGTGGGCGTTAGCCAGGGCCTGGACACCGGGCAGGAACCCGGGGGGCGGGACGATGAAACCACCCTCGCCTTGGATGGGCTCGATGACGATGGCTGCCACATTGTGGGCGCCGATCTGCTTGACCACGAGGTCCTGCAGGGCGGCGAGCGCCTCGGTGGCGCACTGCTCCGGGCTCTCCCCCCATCGGTAGGGGTAGGCCAGCGGCGCCCGGTAGACCTCGGGCGCGAACGGGCCGAAGCCGTCCTTGTATGGCGCGTTCTTCGCGGTCATCGTCATGGTCAGCAAGGTTCGCCCGTGGTAGGCGTGACCGAAGGTGATGACGGCCTGGCGACCGGTGGCACGCCGGGCGATCTTCACTGCGTTCTCGACAGCCTCCGCGCCGGTGGAGAAGAGCGCGGTCTTCTTCGCGTGGGCACCTGGGGTGAGCTGGTTGAGCGTGTCGGCCACAGCGACGAAGCCGTCATACTCGGTGACCAGGAAGCAGGTGTGGGTGAACTTGTCCACCTGCTCCTTGACCCGCTCGGCCACGAGCGGATTGCTCGCTCCGACCGAGGTGACGGCGATGCCGGAGGCGAGGTCGATGAGCTGGTTGCCGTCGACGTCGACGACGATGCCACCGCCCATCCGTTCGACGAACACCGGCAGCACTGTGCCCAGGCCGCGCGGCACGACGGTGTCACGGTAGGCCTGCCGGGCCAGCGACAGCGGGCCGGGGATGGCAGTGCGGACGAGACGGTGCTGCTCTGGCACTGCGCCGTCGGTGATGGGGGCAAGGGTCGACTGCTCGGTCATGGCGCCTCCTTGGTGCGCGGGGGTGGCTACGGTGTCGATCGTAGAGACCGCGCCGAGAACGTCACTGGATAGACTGACCCAATCTCACGCACTTGAGGACGAAATGTCTAAGTCACTGATGCCACTGACGTTGGCCCGCCTCGTCTCCTTGGATCCCCGAGCCCTGGTCGCCCATGTTCCGCACGACCCTCCTGAAGTGCCCCTTGACGGGGTACACATCAGCGAGCTGCCCGACCCGACCCCCTATTTGCACGGTGGCGAGTTGCTGCTGACCACCGGGCTCGAGCTGCCGGCCACCACTGCCGGCAGCCGGGCGTATGTCGCACGACTCCTTGGTGCCCGGGTCGCCGCTCTGGCCCTCGGCCTCGGTCCGGTCCACGCCACCGTACCCACGGCGCTGTCCCGGGCCTGTGCTCAGCAGGGGCTTCCGCTGCTCGCCGTCCCCGCACAGGTGCCGTTCCAGGCCGTGACGAGGGCCTACTGGGGCGCCGTCGGTGAAGAGCACGAGAAGCCACTGCACGAGACCATCGACCACCTGCGTCGGCTGGTCGCGGCCGCAGCCACCGACGATCCCGTCCCGGCGATCCTGGCCGTCCTCGCCAAGGCCGTGGAGGGCTGGACCACGCTGACCGACGCGGCGGGAACCCCGGTGGTGACCTGGCCTCCAGAGCATGCTGCAGAGGCCGGCGCCCTGACTGCCGATGTGCTCCGGCTCCGCCCGGCAGGAGTCCGCTCCTCGGCCACCTTCCCGGTGGGGGACCACGTCGCCTCACTCCACCCGGTCGTCGGCGACGGAGAGACCCTCGGCTACCTGGGCACCGTGTCCCGGACGCCGATCTCCCCGCACGACCGTGGCCTGCTGCTGTCTACCCTGGCCCTGCTCGGCTCGGACGCCGCTCACCGCCGACGGCTGCGCCAGTCCGATCGCTCCCTGGCTCGGGCGGTCGCGCTACTGATCGAGAGCGGCCGGGTCGGCGCTGCTGAGGGCCTTGCCCACGCCGTCGGCCTACCCCCGCCCCCACCACGGGTGCGGCTGGTCGTGGCCCGGGGCGCCTCCGCAGCTGCCGCCTGGGCCAGCCTCGCCGAGCTGCTCGACGACTCCGGGGCTCCCTGGTGGGGTTCGGTTCGCTCCGGGGTTGCCCGTGCTCTGGTCCATCCCGTCGGCGACCTTCTCGACGACCAGGGCCGGTATGCCGCCAGCGCACCTGACGATGCCGACTGCGTCCTCGGCATCGGTCCTGTGGCCGACCTCGCCAGAGTCGGTCCCGCCCTGGCCGTCCTCGACGGATGGGTCCGAACCCTGCCCACGGGTGGGGTGTACCTCTGGCGTCCTGGTGTCGTCCCGTTCGCCTCCGACGCCTGGGCGCAGGAGGTGCTTCGGCCGCTGCGCAAGGAGGATCCCGAGGTCCAGTCCGTGCTCACCGCGTTCCTCGCCCATCGGGGCCGGTGGGAGGCGGTCGCCACCCAGACCGGCCTGCACCGCAACTCGGTGCGCGCCCGGATCGCCCGGGCTGAGCAGGCTCTGGGCGCCGACCTCACCGACCCCGATGTCAGTGCGCGTCTCTGGTTGGCCCTGCGCGCGACCGGAGCCGATAGCATCGCCGCTGGCAGAGCGAGGAGGTAGACCGACGTGCCGTGCACGATCTCCCAGCTCCTCGCCAATCCCAGCCTGGGGCTCACCCTGCTCACCAGCGGGCCGAGCACCGCCGTCGAGGTGACCTGGGCGCACACCAGTGAACTCCCCGACCCGACACCCTGGCTCGAGGGCGGCGAGCTGTTGATGACCCTCGGGGTGCTCCTCCCCCCGGACCCGGCCGCACAGGACGCCTATGTCGCCCGGCTCGCCAGGGCAGGTGTCGCCGCGCTGGCGGTCGACGTCGGCATCATCCACGATGAGGTTCCGTCCACGGTGGCGCTCTCCGGAGAGCGACATGGGCTGCCCGTGCTGCGGATCCCCGCGAGCACCCCCTTCTTGGCCATCTCCAAGGCGGTGATCTCGGCGCTCACCGCAGACTCGGTCCACGCCGTCGCCGAGGTCTCTCGTCGCCAGGAGCGGATCGCTGCAGCCGCGGTGAGTTCCGGGGCCGCCGGCGTCGTGCGCACCCTTTCCCCGCTGCTCGGGTGTGACGTCGCCGTGGTGACCGTTCGGGGTGCGATCGTGGAGGCGGCCGGTCCGGGCAGCAGCCGGCTGCGGGACCAGGTGATCGAGCGGATCGGCGGACGCTCCCGCGGTGCCCGGCCGGCACTGACTTTCACCCATGTCGATGACGACGGCGTCATCACCAGCCAGGCACTCCCGGCCGAGCTGGGAGCACCCCTGGTCCTGGCGACCAGATCGACGAAACCCTTCACCACGCACGAGCGTCTCGTCGTCAGCCATGCCGCCCACCTGCTTGCCCTGACCCTGCGGACCCCAGACCGGATTCGGGAAGTCGAGTCCCGGCTGCGCCGGGCGGTCGGGCGCACCCTGGTCACCGGCGCAACACCACCGGATCCGCAGGTCCTCCAGCTGCTGGGCTTCCGGCCGCGCAGCCCGGTCGCCGTCACGGTCGTCCAGGCAGGGGTCCGTCGGGCCGACGCGGCCACCATGGCGGAGCGCTTCCTTCTCGCCCGGGGGACGGCATACCTGTTGTGCACCCTCGGGCGAGGCGTCGCCCTCGTCCTGCCAGCGCCCGGCGCCGCCGAGCTCGTCCTGCAGCTGCGCCGCGCGCTCGGCGCCCTCCTGGACAGCTCCGTCGTCGCAGGCCTATCCGACCCGGTCGCGCCCGACCAACTCGCCGAAGGCGTCGCCCAGGCCGGGGCCGCCGCGCGGGCCGCAGCCCGCGAGCATGCCGAGGTGGTCAGCTACGGCGAGCTCGGCCCGCTGGAGATCTTCCTGCGAACCCAGCCCCGCGACGTCCTCGAGGCGATGGCGTTCTCGGTGCTGCGCCCTTTGCTGGACTGGGACGCCGAGCAGGGCTCAGCACTGATCGACACCGTCTCGGCGTTCCTTGAGCACAACGGCCGGGCCGAAGGGACCGCGAAGGCGCTCGGGATCCACCGGCACACCCTGCGCCAACGCCTCGACCGGATCGCGGTCCTGCTCGGCCGCAGCCTCGAGAATCCTGAGCTACGGGCCGACCTGTGGGTCGCGCTGAGGGCGCGATCCCACGTCACGGCCGGAGTGGCTCACAACGCTGGGGTTGCTCACAAGGCAGAGGCGCCGAAGTAGGACATCGGCGGCGTGAAGCCGGCGGGCTTGTTCGGGTCGACAGTTCGGTACATCCCGCGCAGCCCGGTGATGATTTCCCGGCAGCGCTGGGTCAGGTCCTTGGGCGAATCCGTCTGCAGGCGCGCCTTGGTCATGACGATGCCGATGTCCGCACCCTTGAACAGGTAGTCCCCAGGACCGTAGATGCGCATGTAGAACAGCTCGTTCTCGTCCTGCAGTCCGTGCCAGTCCAGGGACTGGCGCTTGTACTGCAACCGGCCGCCGGGCTGGACGGCATACGTTCCGGTCAGCGGTGGCTGGACGATGAGCGAGACCTCATCCTCGGGCTGCTTCATGATGAGCTGACTCCACACGTCGATCGCCGCGAGCTCGCCCCAGCGCTCGTTGATCTCGTCGGTGTCGATCGTGTAGTCCACATCCATGTACTCCAGGAGGTGGAAGAGGAACAGCGGCAGGTCGGCATACGCACCGGCGGTGACATTGGTGACCGGGGAGGCACCGGAGATCCGCGGGTTGAGCTCGCCGAGGTAGACGTCGTTGGTGTCGAGGTCGATGAGGACATCGACCTCGAAGAAGCCGGTGTAGCCCTCCTGGGCGAGCCGGTCGCCGAGCCGGCGGACCAGTGACGTCGCGGCTTTGCGCTGCTCGGGGGTCATCGCATCGGGGAACATGTCGTTGCCACACCAGCCGCCCCGATAGGGAGTCAGTTCGTCGTAGCCGGTGAGGTCGGTCATGAAGGGTCCGACGATCGTGCCGTGGCGGGTGATGACCCCTTCGACAGCGAAGGCGTTGTTGTTGATCCGCTTCATGATCTTCGCTTCGTGACCGGCGATCTCGTCCGCGTGCTCGTCCCAGTCACCCTCGCTGGCGACGAAGAAGGTCGTCTTGCCACTGTCGCCGTAGGGCAGCTGGATCACGAGATCCTCACCGAGCCCGGCGTTGTTGGTCTTCTCGGTCAGCTCCTTCCACGAGCTGACGGTGGTGAGGATGTTCGGCGCACTGGGGGCGCCCGCCTCGTTGCCCAGCCGGGTCGTCTCGAGCTTGGAGTCCAGCCGGGTGCGCAGCGCGTGGCTGGGCAGGCACAGCCGGTATCCGAGGTCGCGGCAGATCCGCTCAGTCTCCTCGTTGAAGAAGACCATCATCACCCGGGGGGTTCCACCCTTGGCCGCGATCCGTGCCCGGATCTCCTCGTTGCGCAGCAGGTGGTTGATGACGTCCTCGGCGCTGGTGAAGGCTTCGGGGGTGCGCACCGAGGGGCTGATCACCCGCGGGTGGGCGCCGTCCCACGGGTCGTAGTAGGCGACATAGAACATCTGTCGCACCCACCGGTCCAGCCCCAGGAGGTTGAAGGGCGTCGGACCGAAGAAGTAGACCGGCTCCTCGTTGGTGCGGAAGAAGGTGCGGATCTCCGAGATGTTGCGCAGTCCTTGGCTGGGATGCATGGCTGTGGCCTCTCGTCAGGGTGTCGCTGGGGTCGGGTTCGGGGTGGTTCTCTGCTGCTGCGGTGGAGCGGTCGGGAGTGGGGTGGACGGTCGGGGGGTGAGGCTCACTCGCGGTGATGTCGCTGGATGGGAGGCTCGGAGGTGGGGGCCAGGGCACGGGCGATGGCCTCGAACGCCCCGAGGGTGTCGTAGAACGCCACCGGATCCTGGGCGGTCGGCCACGTCGAGAACTTCACGCCGGTGACCCCGGCCCGCTGGTTGACATAGACCATCTGTCCGTGGATCCCCAGGCCGAGCATGACGCTTCGCTGCCGGAAGGGAACCCACACCTGATTGCGGTAGTGGCCACCCGGCATACCGGTTGGGGAGTTCGTCGCGGCGAACGCGTCCTTGGAGTCCTCGGCCGCGAGCAAGGTGTCGGTGACGAACCACTCCGGAGCTACTTGAGCACCACCCTCGGACCGCCCGTTGCGCCGCAGCATCTCGGCGAACCGAGCGAGGTCGCGAAGGGTGGCGCTCATCCCGCCGTCGGCGACCGCGCTGCCTGCGGAGTCGATCGTGATGTGGGCATCGTCCCGAGCCCCGAGCGGTTGCCAGACGAGCTCGGAGAGGAGCTCAGCGAGCGATCGGCCCGTCGCGGCCTCGCACAGCCACCCCAGGACGTTGGTGTCGCTGGAGCGATAGCGAAACCGCTTGCCGTGGTCGTCGTCGCTCTCCAGCCCGGCCAGGAACTCGTGCATCGTCGAGGCCACGTCCTCGCGCGCAGAACGCCAGCCGACCGCGTGCTCCATGAGATACACATCCGCGTCGGGGTCGTGGTAAGTCTCGGAGAACTTCACCCCCGTGCGCATGTCGAGGACGTCGCGGACTGTGGCGCCGGCAAAGCCGGAGTCGGCAAGCTCGGGGACCACGGACTCGACGAGGGCACGGGGCCGGAGGACACCGCGGTCGGCGAGGATCGTGGCGAGCACCCCGACCACGCTCTTGGTCACCGACATGAGCAGATGCTTGTCCCCGGGCTCCATGAACCCCAGGTACTCCTCGGCAAGGACCACACCATCCTTGAGGAGGATGAACCCGTCGGTCCAGGTATCTGCGAGCACCTCCCTGGCCGCGGTGTACTCCTCGACCCTGCCCAAGCCGTCATGCCGAGGCACGAGGGTGTCCAGGATCGCCCGGTCGCCGCGGGTGGTGAGCCTGCGCCCCCACCCGCGGGCGGACCGGATCGGGGTCGTCGCGAGGACCTGGTCGAGGTGGAGGAAGGACCACCGGTTCAGCGGCGCCTCGCTCCAGGTATCGATCGTGACCTCTCCTGCCAACTGGGCAGCGTCCAGCGCGTCGATCCCCTCGGTCGCTGTCACGGAGTACGGACCTCCTCAGGTTCCTCGCTGTCCGGGTCGCGGAGGATGGCCGGCATGCCCGGTATGCCGGTGGCGTGGTACACGGGCACGCTGATCTCCTCACGCGCCCGAGCGAGGGTGTCGTCGGGTACGAGGAGCTCCTCGCGCTCGGGGTTGGTGACGAGGAGCACCGCATCGGGAGTGTACTCGGCGACCGCAGTGCGCAATGCATGGGTGATGGAGATGTTCCCCAGAACAGCGGTGACCGGGACCGATGCCTGCTGGAGCATCCGGCTGTATCGGTCGAGCCGCTCCCGGGCGACCTCGCGGGTCTCCTTGCGCAACTCGCCCGGGCTGGTCAACATCGAGGTCGCCGTGCCAGCGTCGACGGGGTTGGCCGGAACGACGACGATGACCTTGCCCTGCGGGGATTGCAGGCCGACCGTGCGCAGGTGGGCGACGAGGTCGTCCGGCTCGAGGTCGTCGGTGGCCAGGATCAGGACGGTGGCCGCTGTCGTGGGCGCGGGCTCCTCAGCCTGCGCCTCGTGGACGACCTTCTCGCGGTAGCCCTTGATCGCCCGGAAGACGATGAGGAGGAACGCCCAGGAGATCAGGCCCAGCATGATCTGCGAGCGGGTGTCCTCACGGAAGATCATCCCGATGAGGATCGCGACCATGGCGACGATCGTCGCGATGGTCAGCCACGGGAAGAGCCACATCTTGAACTTGAGCTCGGTGCCCGCTGCGTCATACCGCTTGCGCAGGACCAGCTGTGAGCACGCGATGAGGATGTAGGCGAAGAGGATGACCGCGCCCGAGGAGTTGAGCAGGAAGGCGAAGACGGTGTCCTCCCACAGGAAGGCGGCGATGACGGTGGCGAAGCCGACGACGGTCGACATGAGAATCGCCCATGTCGGCACGCCCCGCTTGTTGACCCGCAGTACCGCCGGAGGGGCCTCGCGGCGACCGGCCAGGACGAAGAGCATCCGGGATGCCGTGTAGAGCCCGGAGTTGAGGCAGGAGAGCACCGAGGTGAGCACGACGGCGTTCATCACGTGCGCGACATAGGGGATGCCGAGCTTCTCGAAGGCGCTGACATAGGGCGAGGCGGCGAGGTTGGGGTCGTTCCACGGGAGGATGACCGCGAGCAGGAAGACCGAGCCGACGAAGAAGAGCGAGATCCGCCAGACCACCGAGCGGGTGGCCTTGGTCACGGCCCGCTCGGGATCCTCGGACTCGGCCCCAGCGATGGTCGCGATTTCGGCGCCGACCATGGAGAAGACCGCGGTGACCATGCCGGTGAGCAAGATGAGCTTGCCGTTGGGGAAGAAGCCACCATGCGCGGTGAGGTTGGAGAAGTCGAACTTGGCCCCAGGCCACAGGCCCAGGACGAACATCGACACAGTGACCAGGAAGATGACGATCGTCGCGACCTTGATCCCGGCGAACCAGTACTCGAACTCGCCGAACGTCTTGACCGAGTACAGATTGGTCCCGGTCATCATCAGCATGAGGAGGAGCGAGACCACCCACAGCGGAGCGCCCGGAACCCAGAACTGGATGATTTTGGCCCCGGCAACAGCCTCGAAGCCGACGATGATGACCCAGAAGTACCAGTAGAGCCAGGCGACCGAGAAGCCGGCCCACGGTCCCATCGCCTCCCGGGCGTACTCGCTGAACGATCCGGTGCTCGGCTTGGCCACCGCCATCTCACCGAGCATCTGCATGACCATGATGATGAGCACACCGCACAGGGCGTAGGTGATGAAGGCGCCCGGGCCGGACTCCTTGATGACCACCCCGGAGCCGACGAAGAGTCCCGCTCCGATGACACCACCGATGGCGATCATGGTCAGATGGCGTTGCTTGAGATCCTTGTGCAGTGATTCGTTGGCCATTGGGCTCCTCGCTGGGTTCGGGGTCACCGCGTCGTGACCCACTGGTCACTCTGAAGGTGACCGGCGAGTCACCTTCATGGACATATCGTCGATTCCCCCCAGTGGGGTTCACCGCGATGGCTATCCTCGGGGACAGTGGCGCCTTCTGACAACACCTACTTCATTACCGGCCGTGTCCTTCACTACCGAC
>JBDIAO010000107.1:0-8936 GCA_039812375.1 Phycicoccus sp.
CACGGGGGATCCCGCCTGTGCATTCGACGAAAGGCGACTGGGACATGACCGAAGAAGAGATGACCGTCGACCAGAGGGCAGCGGACCCGTCGATCGAGCCGGCCGAGGAGAAGACGCGCGCGTTCCCCTCCGCGCTGTCCATCCTGTCCCTGGTCATCGTCGGTGTCTGGATTGCCGCCTTCTTCATCCCTGCCGGGCAGTACAAGTTCGAGGGGCGCAGCCCTATCCCCGGCTCCTACCACCAGATCGAGGCGCCACTCGACACCGGCGAGCGCATCGTCGATCTGCTGCTGTCCCCGATCAACGGCCTCTACGGCATACAGAACGCTGACGGCCAGGTGGGCCCGTTCAACAGCGGCACCCTCTTCGGCTCGGCCCAGGTCTTCTTGTTCATCCTCGCCATCGGCGGGTTCATGACCGTCGTGTTCGCCACGGGGGCCCTCGACCGCGGCATCTCGATGCTCGCCTTCCGGCTCAAGAAGCGCGGCAGTGTCCTCATCGTCGCGCTCAGCGTCCTGTTCGCGATCCTCGGTTCGGTGATGACCTGGGCCGACGAGCAGCTCGGCTTCTATGCCTTGGTCGTGCCCCTCATGCTCGCCCTGCGCTATGACCGGATGGTCGCGGTGGCCGTCCTCGGGGTCGCCCCCTCGATGGGGGTCATCGGCTCGACGGTGACCCCCTTCCGGATCGGCATCGGTTCGGATGCGGCCGGAATCTCCATCGGCGACGGGATGGCCACCCGCGTTGTCCTTCTCGTCCTGTGCACCACCGCGATGATCCTCTACACCCTCCGCTACGCGAAGAAGGTCCAGGCCGACCCCGCGGCCTCGATCGTCGGCATCTCCACCATCGACGCGGAGGTCGCGCGCCAGGCAGAGAACGCCACAGTCGAGCCACTCACCGGCCGACACAAGATCGTGCTGGCCCTGACCGCCTTCGCGTTCATCCTGCTGGCCTTCTCGATCGTGCCGTGGGGCTCCATCCTCAACAACACGGCCGTCGACCCGGTCACGCACGAGTCGGTCACCAAGGCGTTCGCCTGGGAGCTCGGCTGGTGGCTACCCGAGCTGACTGCGATGTTCATCGTCATGGCGCTCATCACCGGCATCGTCGGCGGGCTCGGTGAGGCCGGGATCAGCAAGCACTTCATGAAGGGTGTGGTCGACTTCACCGGGCCGGCCTTCCTCGTCGCCTTCGCCCGTGCTGTCGCCGTCATCCTGACCAACACGCAGACGCTGGACACCGTCCTCAACGCGATGGAGGGCTTCGTCGCCGGCCGCGGCGAGATCACCTTCATCCTGCTGCTGTCTATCGCCGCCCTGCCGCTCAGCTTCCTCGTTGGCGCGGGCTCTGCCGGGATGGCCCTGGTCATGCCCATCCTCGCGCCGCTGGGGGACTTCGCCGGTGTCGACCGGGCCCTCATCGTCACGCTCTACAGCGCCGTCGGCGGCTGGCTCTCCAACATGCTCCCGACCAACGCCATCCTGATGGCGTCCCTCGTGCTCGCCAAGGTCAGGTTCGACACCTACATCCGATGGCTCGCCCCGCTGGCTGGCATCCTGCTCGGCATCATCCTCGTCGTCGGCATCGTCAGCGCGCTGTTCTGACGGCGCTGTTCTGACTGGACCGTTCTGACCGAACTGTTCTGACGCTCCCGTCCCGTGCCCCGGTGCGGGTCGGGTCAGCCGGAGGAGCCAGCGAACATGTCGGTGCACAATGCCCCGACCTTGGTCGCGAGGGCGATCGCATCCTGATCGGCGATCGTGCCGGACGGATCCGGCTTCAGACCCACCGAACTCGTGTCGCCGACGACGATCTGGATGAGGCAGAAATCCTTACCCCTGAGGGCGAACACTTTGAGCGGGTTGCCGGTCACGAAGGTCGCCTTGTCCCCGATGCCGGGGAGTTGGGTCACCGGCTGCTTTCTGGCGTAGTCGTCATACCACGAGGCACCGGCGCCAGGAATGAGTTGGGCGAGGAGGTTGTCGCCATCGGTGGTTTCCACCGCGGAGCCGGTGAGCGTGGCGCTGGCGCCGACTCCGAACCCGCATGCGCCGGATCCTTCGTCGAAGGGTTCGCCGACCGGGACGGTGAACAGTGCCTTCAGAGTCGCCGGCTTGATGGCTGCGCATCCCTTGCCGCTTGCAGAACCGGAGTTGCTTGTCGTGCCGGAGCTGCTTGCCGTTCCGGATGCCTGCCCTTGCTGCGCAGTCGACGTGCTGGTCGGGTGCGGCGCAACAGAAGTCTGGCTGCTGGCGGGTCCGGGGTCGCTGCTGCAGCCACCCAGTGCGACCGCGAACGCCACGGCGGCACCGGCGAGTGACAGTGCGGTTCGGGTCGTCGAACGAGACGTTCTGACCGTGGTCATGGCCGTCCTTCCGAGAGTCGGCGTCCATCGAGGTACCTAGCCCCTCGGGAATCGATGGTTCTCGGACACCGCCGCGTCCGCGTCAGTAGTGCGACTACGTAGGGAGCTTCCGGCGAGTACTGGCTCCGGGCGTAAGCTGCCCGCGTGCCTCAGCGTTGGCCGATGGTCGGGCGATGGTCGGGCGCACCGCTGAATGTGCCGCCGTCATCGCTGGCCCGAACATCGGCCCGGGAACGGTGATCGTCGGCGAGCCCGGAGTGGGCAAGCCGGCGCTGGCGGTGGAGATCGCCGCCCGCCAGGGCCGCCGTAGCTGGCGTACCGCCTTGGTGATCGGGGGCGATCGCGCGACGCTGACTCCGCAGGCGTTGCGGGAGTGGCAACCGGCAACCGGCAACCGGCAAGCGGCAACCGGCAACCGGCAACCGGCAACCGGCTGATCGTCGGCGACCTGATCCTCGGTGCACTCTCCGGCCTCAGCGAGGAGGAGACATCCTCCACGCAGACGATCGCCGTCGGCGAGCCGATGCTGCTCCGGACCGCCGAACAACTGGCCTGAGCAGCTGTCGCACGCGGTAATTCCCCCGATGCCGCGATCACGTTGGCTGAGATCCTGCTCATGCAGGGCCGCATCGGCGAGGCCGACCCGTTGCTCGACACCATCGACGTCGACACGCTGCCGCAGGCCCAGCGGCAATGGGTAACCTCCGTCCGCGCTCTGGGCCGGACCCGCCTCGGTGAGGTGTCCGGCGCCGCCACCCAGGCCGTCGCGCCCTACGGCATCGCTACCGTCCAGGTCTCCACGGTCATCGCCCTCGCCTCGCTCAACGACTTCGACGGGCTGTTCCTTCGCTACAACCTGTCCTACCTGGCCTGTTCGCCGCCCACCACGCGGTGCGCTACGGCGCCGGCGCGAGTGCCGCCACCCTGGTCAGCACGGCGGCCGATCAGCTCGACACCGCCCTGGCCACCGCGCTCGCCGAACACGCTCACGCACGCACGGCCGACGACCCGCTGGCGCTCCAGTCCGCAAGCGAGTGTCTGGAACAACTCGGGACCATCCTGTTCGCCGCTGAAGCAAGCTACGCCGCGGCCCAGGCCCACAGGAGCCGCGGGGAGGGGCGCTGCCGCGCGCGCCAGCATCCGCGCCGCCGAGCATCCGGACGCCACAAGCGCCGCCCGGCTGAAGATCTCACCGCGAACCGTCCAGAGCCACCTGCTGCGCGTCTATGACAAGCTCGACATCACCAACCGGCACGCTCTGCCCGACGCACTGAACCGACAAGCTTGGCGGCAGCGCTCGCTCCTCGGACTGTGCATCACCGGAGAGAACACCTCCATTGGCATATAATGCCAATGGAGGTGGTGGCCGTGGCGACACGCAACGTGGTGCTGACCGAGCACCTGCAAGAACTCGTGGAATCACTCGTGGCATCTGGGCGGTACCAGAACGCCAGCGAGGTGCTGCGCGAGGGGCTGCGCCTGCTGGAAAGGCGCGAGACCGAGGAATCGGCCAAGATCGCTGCCCTGCGCCACGCAGCCGATGAGGGATGGGAGGACCTGGCCTCGGGCCGCTATGAGGACCTCGCCGATGACGACCTTGACGACTTCATCGGTCAGCTCGGCATCCGCGCGGCGACACGTGCGCATCCCGCGCGCTGATGGGGGGTTTCCGACTCACTCACGCCGCCCGAGCCGACATCGAGTCGATCCTCGCGTGGTCGAACCAGCAATTCGGCGAGGAAGCGCGCAAGCGCTACGAGTCACTGATCGCGGCAGCCCTCCGTGACGCTGCGGGGCGCACCAGCGACGGCGCACCCACGCCCCGCCCGGAACTGGGCGACGGGGTCTTTACGTGGCACCTTGCGCGCAGCCGTCTGCGGGCACCCGGAGGCAGGGTCCAGCGCCCCCGACACTTCCTCGTCTGCCGGTGGGACGACGACATGCTGGTCATCGGCCGAGTACTCCACGACGCCATGGACCTACGGCAACACCTCGATCCTGGACGGACGTGGCCGGAGCACCGAAAACCCGATTGAGGATCGTTGACCGGGCGCTCCTGACTCAACTCCATGTGGCTCGCACGATGACGGGACATGGATGGGCGCCATCGGTCCCGGCCGCTCAGGAGGCCCGGCGCAGGGAGAGCGTGACCAGCACCGGACCGGAGCGTTGTCCACTCGGCTGGGGCGCCCCACACCCGGGTGTCCCGTCCGCCGTCCCGGACGCGCACGATCCGCAGCCGGCGCTCGGGCAGCCGATGGCGAGCTCCTTCGCCTCGATCCGGCCCAGGCGGACGAGATGCTCGACCGCTGCGGAGACGACGTCCCGAGACAGGCCGGTGCGGGTGCCCACCTCATCGAGCGAGCGGGCTCCCCCTTCGAATGCCGCGAGCACCGCGGTGAGCGGGCGGGCCCCGGCCGCGGTGGTCACCACAGCAGCCGCCCGACCTGGAAGACAACAACAGCCAGCCCCCACGCGACGACCAGCTGGAGGGCCACTCCGAAGGCCGTCCAGCGCATGCCCAGTTCACGTCGCTGGGTGGCCAGAGTCGCCACACAGGGGGTGTAGGCAAGCAGGAAGACCATGAACGCGACGACCGCAACACTGGCGTGACCGCCCGAGGCCTCGGTGAAGGTCTGCAGCAACTGGTGACCCAGTGAGCCGGGAGCGGCACCCGCCGAGGGGTCGGCGACGGCATACGTCTGAGCCCACGACGAGATGACCGCCTCCTTGGCAACGAACCCAACGACGAGCGCCGAGACCGCTTCCCACTGACCGAACCCGGCTGGGTCGAGCAGCGGGGCGAGCATCTTGGCGAGCCACGCGTAGAGACTGTCCGCGACCGGGACGGACCCGAAGCCGAATCCGGAGACGACCGGCACAGACTGAAGCACCCAGACAACTGCCACGGTGGCCACGATGATGCCCGATGCCGTGCGCAGGAACCCCTTGAGCCGCAGCCACATCACCGAGAGGGAGAGGCGCGCGGTGGGCCGCTGGTAGGGCGGGAGGTCGATGACGAGCGGGTCGGCGCCCATTGTCCGCCAGAGCGTCGATCGCAGCAGGAGTCCGACGAGGAGGACGAGCAGGATCGAGGTGAGGTACATGGCGAAGACGACAGTTCCGGCCTGTTGCGGAAAGAAGGTCGTCGCAAGCAGGACATAGACCGTGAGCCGGGCCGTGCACGACGTGAACGGCACGAGCAGCGCGGTGAGGATGCGGTGCCGAGCCTGCGGCAGGATCCGGGTCGCCGAGATCGCCGGCACGTTGCAGCCAAATCCGACGATGAGCGGCAAGAAGGCCCGCCCAGGCAGCCCGATCCGGGCCATGAGGCGGTCGGTGACGACAGCCGCTCGGGCCATGTAGCCGGAGTCCTCGAGCACCGCTAGCAGCAGGAACATCAGTGCCATGAGCGGCACGAACGTGAGCAGCATGCCGACGCCGGCAATGAGACCGTTGACGACGAAGCCCTCGACAATGCCGCCGCCCAGGCCCACGGCGCGCAGCATCGCGGACACTGCACTGGACAGCGGTCCGGAGAAGAAGGCGTCGAGTGCGTCCTGCAGCGGTGCGGCCACGGTCGTCGTCACCTCGAAGACCGCCCACATCACGGCGAGGAAGGCCAGTGGTCCGATGACCGGTGCGGTGGCGAACCGGTCGATCCGGTCGCTCCACGTCTGCCGGGCTTCGTCGCCGACCTGTGACCCTGCGGTGACGGCAGACTCGATCCAGCCGAACCGCTCGTCAGCGACCGCGAGCTCGTCAGAGCGGGCGGCCTCGGCACTGACCTGTGCGTGAAGTTGGCTCGTCGCGTCGTATGCCGTCTGCTCCGGGGCACAGCTCGGCTCACCACAGCAACTCGGCGCAGCACAGCAACTCGGCGCACCACAGCAACTCGGTGCACCACCAGTGACCGCCAGGCGAGAGGTGACCGGCCCGGCCTGAAGTGCCTCACGGCATACCGTGGCAAGCTCTTGGCCCCCGCGACGCCGCCGCGGGTCGAGGGCGACGACGGGGCAGCCGAGGTGCCGGGCCAGGGTCGCGGTGTCGATCTCGATGGCACGCCGGGCTGCGACATCGACCATGGTCAGGGCGACGACGACCGGCAGTGTGGTCTCCCGGATCTGGGCGACCAAGTAGAGGCTGCGAGCCAGGTGGGCGGCCGACGCGGTGACCACGACAAGGTCGGGTCGGTCGCCGGCAGGGGCTAGGAGCAGGTTGGCGGTGAGTGCCTCGTCCGGGCTGAGTGGGTCGAGCGAATAGGCACCGGGCAGGTCGACGACCCCAACGGTCTCACCTCGGTCGGCCCCGTCTTCGCCCGTCCCGGCGGTGAGGTGCCAGGCCCCGTTGCCGACCTCGACGGTCGTGCCAGGCCAGTTGCCGACGGTGCGTCGCGCTCCAGTGAGCAGGTTGAACAGGGTGGACTTGCCGACGTTGGGAGCACCTACCAGGGCCACGACCCGCGAGCCGGGAGGGGCCTGGCGGGGCGCCCCGTCCTCATGACACGACGGGGTGGCGGTTGCAGCGCCGGCTGACGGTTCGAGGGACGGCGCAGGGGCCGTTCGAGGTTCGGCGGTCACGACCTCACCTCCGAGGGTGCCGGGCGCACGGCGGAGTCGTCGATGGTGATCGCAGCGAGGACGGCCCGCCCCAAGGCGACGCGGGCTCCCGCGATGTCGACGACCCGTCCGCCGCCGGCAGTCCGCTGGACGACGCGGATAGTGGTCCCGGGCCGCAGCCCGAGTTCAGCCAGCCGGCGGCTGGGCGTTTCCGCACCGGCAACGAGCGCGGTGATGACGACCCGAGCGCCAATGGGTGCGGCATACAGGGTGGGCGGCACTCGACCAGCGTAGCGGCAACTTAGGTCTGCCTAACAGTCGTTCCCGAGCACGGAACGCAGCGGTGGACTGCGACGCCCGTCAGCCGAGCGCATAGACGTCACCAAGGTGCACCGGAGTCAGTCCGCGATCCTTGATCAATTGGACGATCCGGTCCATCACCTCGATGACCGGCGGATGGTTCGCGTGCCCGATCACGAGGTGTTGAGGCAGCATCCACTTCTCGGCGTTGGCGTAGATGACCTCTGATGGCAGCACCCCGGAGTCGGCGAGACTGCCCTCCCACATGGTCACTACCGGGTATCCGAGGTCGGCGAGCTGGGCGGCGAGTCGGGCGTTGCTGAACCCGAAGGGTGGCCGCAGGAACGGCCGTCCGAGGGTGCCGTAGGTGTTGCTGAGGAACGTCTCATTGCGGGTGACCTGCTCGGTGACCGCTTCGGCGGACAGCGTCGTCAGGTTGGGATGGCTCCAGGTGTGGTTGCAGATAAGGATCTGCCCGTCGTCATTGAGCGGGCGCAGCAGGTCGGCGTGCTTGGTCCAGCTCGGCATGTATCCGTTGGCGAAGAAGGTGAGCCGCAGCCCGGTGCGTTCGGCCAGGTGGGCGTATGCCGCCACGACCGTCTCGTCCGTGCCGTCGTCGACGGTGAGGGCGACGAGCTTGCCGGTGCCCGGGAGCGCATGGATGGTCCCGTGCGGGATGGGGACCTTGGTGATCCCCTTGGGGGCGGCGAACATCCGCGGCGTCGGGCTCGGCGATGACGGGCTGGCGGCCTTGGCGCTGGACCCTGCCGTAGCCCCTGATGACCCTGGCGCTGATGACCCTGGCGCAGCCGGATCCGACGAGCACGCGGCGAGACCGGCGGCAACTGCGCCGGCAAGCAGACTGATGAACCCCCTGCGCTCCATTCTGCGATGCTAGGCACACCGACCTGTGCGCCGGTGACACGGCGCGCCGAACGCCACTGCCCGAACGCGACCGCCCGAACGCCACCATCGGAACGCCACCACCGGAGAGTCATGCCTGACCGATCGCCCCACCCGCCCTTTCGGGTGAGCGTCGTCTGCTGGGGGAACATCTGCCGCTCGCCCATGGCCGAGTTCGTGCTCCGGGACGCGTTCGAGCATGCCGGTCTGGGCGAGCGAGTTGTCATCGACTCCCGAGGCACCTCGACCGAGGAGCTCGGCCGGCCGATGGATGCCCGCACGCTCGCTGCGCTGGCCCGGCACGGCATACCCGACACCGGGTTTGCCGCTCATCGAGCCAGGCAGTTCCGCGCCGAACATTTCGACTGCTACGACCTGGTGCTGGCTGCCGACCACATCCACGTCGACATCCTGCGAAGCAGGGCCCGTCAGGCCGCGGACGTCGCGAAAGTGCGGCTACTGCGCTCCTTCGATCCGGCGGCAGTCGTTGCTGGCGAGCTCGGGATGGACGACCCGTGGTATGGCGGCCGTAATGGTTTCGACGTGACGTTCACCGAGATCGGCGGTGCCGTCCCTGGCGTCGTCGCCTTCGTCCGGGATGCTCTGACCGGCTGACGGCCGGCGGGACGGCTGCTGGCAGGCTGGCCGGCGGGGCGGCTGCTGACCGGCTGACCGGCGGGGCGGCTGCTGGCCGGCGCGCCGCCCAAGAGCCAGTTCTACGGCACGTGCGCGACCCCGACACCCCGGAACCGTGGCGGAGACCCTGGAACCTTTCCGGGGTCTCGCCACAGTTTCGGGATGATCCC
>JBDIAO010000108.1:0-8798 GCA_039812375.1 Phycicoccus sp.
CCCTCGTGATCGTGCTGGGTGACCATTCTGACGACCCGGGCGTCCCGCTCGGGCTGACCCTGTGGCAGCGAGCCGAGATGGGTCACCTTGGCACCCATGAAAAGCATGGCCGAGGCGTTGGGGCAGGCGGCGACGCAGGCTCCGCAGCCGATGCACTCAGCCGCCATGAAGGCTCGGTCAGCGCTCTCCTTGGGCACCGGGGTGGCGTGCGCGTCCGGCGCGGCGCCGGTATTGACCGAGATGAAGCCACCGGCCTGGATGATCCGGTCGAAGGCGGTCCGGTCGACCACCAGGTCGCGGATGACCGGGAAGGCACTGGCCCGCCACGGCTCGATCGTGATCGTGTCGCCGTCGTGGAACGAGCGCATGTGCAGCTGGCAGGTTGTTGTTCGCTCCGGGCCGTGCGCGTGGCCGCTGATCATCAGCCCGCACATGCCGCAGATGCCCTCGCGGCAGTCCGAGTCGAACGCCACGGGCTCCTCGCCGGCGTCGTTGAGTTGCTCGTTGAGCATGTCGAGCATCTCGAGGAAGGACATGTCGGGACTGACGTCTTTGACCTGGTAGGTCTTCAGCCCGCCTCGGGCGTGCGGCCCGTCCTGGCGCCAGATCTTCAGGGTCAGGTTCATGTCGCTCACTTGTAACTCCGCTGCTTGAGCTGGATTGCTTCGTAGACGAGGTCCTCTTTGTGGAGCACCGGGGACCCCATCGTCTCGTCCGGTTGGTTGCGGTCCTTCTCGCCGGTGGTGAACTCCCACGCGCCGACATAGAGAAACTCGTCGTCGTGCCGCAGCGCCTCTCCGTCCTCGGTCTGGCTTTCGGCCCGGAAGTGCCCGCCACAGGACTCGCGCCGGTGCAGGGCGTCGATGCACATGAGCTCGCCGAGCTCGAGGAAGTCGGCAACCCGTCCGGCCTTCTCCAGCGACTGGTTGAGCGTGTCCGCAGAGCCGAGCACCTTCAGGTTGCGCCAGAACTCCGCGCGCAGCCCCTGGATGAGGTCGATCGCCTTGAGCAGCCCTTCTTCGGTGCGCTCCATCCCGCAGTACTCCCACATGATGTGGCCGAGCTCCTTGTGGAAGGAGTCCACCGAGCGCTTCCCGTTGATGGCGAGCAGCCGTTGGGTGCGGGCGGTGACGCTCTCCCGGGCCTCGACGACGGAAGGGGCGTCGTCGGCGATGGCGGGGAACGGTCCCTTGGCGAGGTAGTCCCGGATCGTGTTGGGCAGGACGAAGTAGCCATCCGCCAGGCCCTGCATGAGGGCGGACGCGCCGAGTCGGTTCGCTCCATGGTCGGAGAAGTTCGCCTCGCCGGTGACGAACAGGCCAGGGATCGTCGAGGCCAGGTCGTAGTCGACCCACAGTCCACCCATCGTGTAGTGAACCGCCGGATAGATCCGCATCGGGACCTCGTAGGGGTTCTCCCCAGTGATCCGCTCGTACATGTCGAAGAGATTGCCGTACCGCTCCTCGACGGCCGCCCGCCCGAGACGGCCGATGGCGTCGGCGAAGTCGAGGTAGACCCCACGACGGAAGTCCCCGACCTTCGGTCCGACACCGCGGCCCTCGTCACAGACGTTCTTCGCCTGGCGGGAGGCGATGTCGCGGGGGACGAGGTTGCCGAAAGCTGGATAGATCCGCTCGAGGTAGTAGTCCCGGTCGGCTTCCGAGATCTGACGGGGATCCTTATCGCAGTCCTCCCGACGCTTGGGCACCCAGATCCGGCCGTCGTTGCGCAGTGACTCCGACATCAGGGTCAGCTTGGACTGGTGCTCGCCGGAGATCGGGATGCAGGTGGGGTGGATCTGGGTGTAGCAGGGATTGGCGAAGTAGGCGCCCTTGCGGTGAGCTCGCCAACTCGCGGTGACGTTGGAGCCCATGGCGTTGGTGGACAGGAAGAAGACGTTGCCGTAGCCGCCGGAGGCGAGTACGACGGCGTCGGCGAGGTGGGTCTCGATCTCCCCGGTCACCAGATCCCGGGCGATGATGCCGCGGGCACGGCCGTCCTCGACAATCAGCTCAAGCATCTCGTGCCGAGCGAACATCTCCACCGCGCCGGCCTCGACCTGCCGCTCCAGGGCCTGGTAGGCGCCGATGAGTAGTTGCTGACCCGTCTGCCCCCGCGCATAGAACGTCCGCGACACCTGGACGCCGCCGAAGGATCGGTTGTCCAGCAGGCCGCCGTACTCCCGGGCGAAGGGCACCCCTTGAGCGACACACTGGTCGATGATGTTTCCGCTCACCTCGGCGAGGCGATAGACGTTGTCCTCACGGGATCGGTAGTCCCCGCCTTTGACCGTGTCGTAGAACAGCCGGTAGATCGAGTCCCCGTCCTCCTTGTAGTTCTTCGAGGAGTTGATCCCGCCCTGGGCTGCGATCGAGTGGGCCCGGCGCGGGGAGTCCTGGTAGCAGAAGGACTTCACGTGGTAGCCGGCTTCACCCAGCGTCGCTGCGGCTGCACCACCGGCTAGGCCAGTGCCGATGATGATGACGGAGAGCTTGCGCCGGTTCGCTGGGTTGACCAGTGCTGCCTCGAACTTGCGGGTCGTCCACTTGTCTTGGACTGGTCCCGCGGGGGCCTTGGTGTCGGCGATTTTCTCGCCCAGGGTGTACCTGCCGAAGGTCGAGTCGGCACGGTCTGCGGTGGTGGTCATTGGTCAGCGCCTCACTTCACGAGACCGAAGAGGATGGACAGTGGGGGGATGAGGAAGCCGACGACGATGAGCGCGGTGAGAGCGTGGGAGATCCCCTTGGCCCGGATCCCCTTGGCCGGTGTCCCGGTCCAACCGAGGGTCTGCTGCGCGCTGTAGATCCCATGCGCGAGGTGCAGCCAGAGCGCCACCATGGCCAGGACGTAGATCAGCGTCATCCACCACACCTGGAAAGTCGCGACGACGAGCTTGTAGGGGTTGTCCACGACAGTGGCCGAGGCGACCTCGGGGTTGACGCTCACCTTGACGATGGTGAACTGGATGAGGTGCCAGATGACGAAGACGAAGATGGCCACGCCGCCCCAGCGCATCGTCGTCGAGGTGAGCACTTTCCTGGCCATCGCGTACTTGGTCTGGCGCGCGGCCCCGGATCGACTCCACAACGTCAGCGCGGCATACACGTGGGCGATGAGGGAGGCGATGAGGACCAACCGCAACACCCAGAGCAGCCCCGCATACGGGAAGATCGGCTCCCCCATGGTGCGCAGGTGGTGGGCGTAAGTGTTGAATGCCTCCTCGCCGGCGAGGAGCTTGAGGTTGCCATACATGTGGGCGAGCACGAAGAAGGCGAAGAACGCGCCGGTCACCGCCATCAGCAGCTTGAGCGCGACCGTCGTCCGCCGGGCGAGCGGGGGGCGTGGAGTCAGCGTCGTGGTGGTCACGGTCACCAAGGTACCGGCCGGAGGCGCGCAGGTCTCGACAAGGTCCCCTTCGTCCGGGACCGTGCTTCGCGGTGGTCGCTGCACCGGTCTCCGGTAGGGCCCGATCGGCCCTAGGGTTGCGGTGTATGCCCTGCCCTGCGGCCCCGCGGGCACATCCTCGGAAAGGACGGTGTCACTGTGACCTCGGCGCACGTCGGGCCTGTGCCGGTCACCGTCCGGGTGCCCGCCAAGATCAACCTCGAACTGCGGGTCGGGCCGCGCCGCCGCGACGGCTACCACGACCTCGCCACCGTCTTCCAGGCCGTGTCCTTGTATGACGACGTCACGGTCGGCGTCATCGAGGGCGAGGACTTCACCTGCGAGGTCGTCGGGGGGTTCCCCGAAGGGGTGCCGACCGGGAAGGACAATCTGGCGGTGCAGGCCGCCCGACTGCTCCATCGGGAGTATCCCCAGGTCGACGCGGTCTCGATCAGCATCGCCAAGGGCATTCCGGTGGCTGGTGGCATGGCGGGGGGATCGGCGGACGCTGCCGCAACACTCGTGGCCTGTGACCGGTTGTGGGGACTGGGTCTGGCCAAGGAGGACCTCGAGGAGTATGGGGCCCTGCTCGGCAGCGACGTGCCGTTCCTCGTCGCCGGCGGGACCGCTATCGGGACCGGGCGGGGAGAGTCGCTCGCGCCAGTATTGGCCCGGGGCACCTTCCACTGGGTCCTTGCCCTCGCTGGGGAGGGCCTGTCGACTCCGGCGGTGTATGCCGAGTGTGACCGGCTGCGCGCCGGGTCGCGGATCGCGGCGCCCCGACCGAACCCGAGGCTCATGGCCGCGTTGCGCAGCGGGGATGCCGCTGAGCTGGCGCCACACCTGGCCAACGACCTCGAGAGCGCAGCCGTCTCGCTGCGCCCGTCGCTGCGGGACGTCCTCGACAGCGGACTGGAGTACGGCGCCCTGGCCGGCATCGTCTCCGGCTCCGGCCCGACCGTCGCCTTCCTCGTCGCCGGTCAGGAGGCCGGGATCGACCTCGCGGTCGCCCTGACCGCGAGCGGAACCGCCAGCGACGTCCGGCGTGTCCACGGCCCGGTGCACGGCGCTCACACCATCCCGACCCCGGTCGACTGACCCCACGGAGTCGGTGATGGGTGTCCACCTGCTCGGCGGCGAAGCTCTGCATCTCGAATACCCGACCCGTGTGGTCCTGGAGTCGGTGACTCTCGGCATCGAGGAGGGCGACCGGATCGGCATTGTCGGGCGCAACGGGGATGGCAAGTCGAGCCTGCTCGGCATGCTCTCCGGGCGGATCGAGGGCCAGTCCGGGCGGGTGACCCGCAGAGGTGGGGTGAGCTTCGGGGTGCTCGGACAAGGTGACGAGCTCGACGACGGCGACACCGTCGGGCGGGCGATCGTCGGGGACCGGGAGGAGCACGAATGGGCCTCGGATGCCGCGACCCGGGACGTCGTCGACGGCCTGGTGCGCGACATCGCGTGGCGGACGCGGATTGGCGAGTTGAGCGGTGGGCAGCGGCGCCGGGTCGCTCTGGCCGCGCTGCTCGTCGGCGACTGGGACGTCATCGGTCTCGACGAACCGACCAACCACCTCGATCTCGAGGGGGTCGCCTGGCTGGCCGGGCATCTCAAGGCACGCTGGAGCGCCGGGTCAGGTGCCCTGCTGCTCATCACCCACGACCGCTGGCTGCTCGACGAGGTGTGCACCGACACCTGGGAGGTCCATGACGGCGTCGTCGAACCCTTCGAGGGTGGGTATGCCGCCTACGTCCTCCAACGACTCGAACGCGACCGGATCGCTGCGGCGACCGAGCAGAAGCGGCAGAACCTCCTGCGCAAGGAGCTCGCCTGGCTGCGGCGTGGCCCGCCGGCGCGAACCTCCAAGCCACGCTTCCGGATCGATGCTGCCAACGAGCTCATCGCCGACGAACCGCCCATCCGCAACCCCCTGGAGCTGCAACGACTGGCGGTGGCCCGGCTCGGCAAGGACGTCATCGACCTTGAGGGCGTCGGAGTCAGTTTCGGTGAGCACGAGGTGCTCCGGGAGGTCACGTGGCGGCTCGCCCCCGGTGAGCGGACCGGCATTCTCGGAGCGAACGGGGCCGGCAAGTCGACCCTGCTCGGGGTTCTCTGCGGCACCGTCGCACCGACGGCCGGGCGGGTCAAGCGCGGCACGACGGTGCGCGTGGGCCTGCTCGACCAGCAGTTCTCTCAGCTCGCCGACATCGGTGCCGATCGAGTGCGCGAGGTGCTCGCCCGCACGAAGACAACCTTCACGATCGAGGGCCGCGAACTGACCCCCGCGCAGCTGCTCGAACGCCTGGGGTTCACCCGTGAGCATCTCCAGGCCCGGGTGGGGGAACTGTCCGGTGGACAGAAGCGGCGCCTCCAGCTCCTCCTGCTGCTGCTCAGCGAACCGAACGTCATCGTCCTCGACGAGCCGACCAACGACGTCGATGCCGACATGCTCGCCGCCACCGAGGACCTGCTCGACTCCTGGCCCGGCACACTCGTCGTCGTCTCGCACGACCGCTACCTGCTCGAACGGGTCACCGACCAGCAGTACGCCATCCTCGGTGGGCGGCTGCGGCACATGCCCGGGGGAGTCGAGGAGTACCTGCGGGTGCAGGCGGCGGAGCGAGACCGTGGCAGGGGTGGGGCCGGCGGTGCTTCTCCGCACGCCACAGCCTCCCGGGCAGGTGCTGATCGACGTGCGGTCCAGAAGGAGATGGGAGCTCTCGAACGGCGCTTGTCCAAGGCTGCGGTGCATGTCGAACGGGTGCATGCCAGGATGGCCGCACACGATCACGGCGACTTCGCCGGGTTGAGCCAGCTCGCCGACGAGCTGCGTGACCTCGAGGCCGAGACCGCGCGACTCGAGGAGCGCTGGTTGGAACTGGCCGACGAGCTCGAGTGAGCAACCGTTAGCGAACTCGATCGAGCACTGTCAGTTGCTTGCTTCGGTGGCTCGGGGTTCTGCTCGCCCCCCTCGTGGTAGACCGTTCCAGAGTCGGGTGGCGAGCCGTATGGCGAACCGCGCGACCACGACGGTGATCTGGCCGATCGCTGCTCCAAGGGCCCAGCCGACGAGCACATCGCTGAGCCAATGGCCTCCGAGGTAGACCATGAGGGCTCCGACGACGAACAGGAAGACGCCGCCGATCGCGGTCGCCCACCCGAACTCGTTCCGACTGCGCCAGGGCAGCCACAGGAGCACGGCGACCACCAGGGCTGCAGTCATCATGGCGTGTGAGGACGGGAAGGCGTATCTGCCCAGGTCGACGAGGGTCTCCGACGCCGGTGGGCGGGGACGCTTCCACAGCGGCTTGAGCAGGTGGGTCAGGACCTCCGCGGCGCGCACCGCGACATACGCCACCGGCAGGGCCTTGAGCACGCGCTTCCAGCCGAGGAAGACCCACCCCGCGATGAGCGCGATGAGCAGGTCGACGCCGGTCACCCGGGCGTACATGACCAAGAGCCCCAGGACGGTCAACGGAGGCCACCGATGCTGGCTCAGCCATTCCATCGTGGCCACGTCGAAGGAGAAGGGCTCCAGCACGCGGTGAGGATATTCTGCCAACCTCCGAATTGGGCTGGAGAGACTGCGCCGGCTCAGCCCCCGAGGTGACGGAGCCTCAGCCCCCGAGGGGACGGAGCAGCCGCCGCAGGAGCTCGGTGAGCTCGCGCCGGTCGTCGGCGTCGAGTTCGGCGAGGATGGCCACCTCCCGCTGCAGAAGGTGCTCGAAGGCGGCGTCCACTTTGCGGCGGCCGGAATCGGTGAGCCGCACTCGGACCCCGCGACGGTCGGCCCGGCTCGGCCGCCGCGCCACCAGACCACGATCGGCGAGCCGGTCGACTCGGTTCGTCATCGTCCCGCTGGTCACCAGGGTCTCGCTGGCCAACTGTCCCGGGGAGAGCTCGTAGGGCCGGCCGGTTCGGCGCAGTGCGGCGAGGACGTCGAACTCCCAGCCGTCGAGGCCGTGCTCGGCGAATGCCGCACCGCGGGCGAGGTCGAGCCGCCGAGCCAACCGGGAGACCCGGGAGAGCACTTGCAGAGGGCTGACATCAAGGTCGGGACGTTCCCGGCGCCACGCCGCGACGATGCGATCGACGTCGTCACCGGGCATGAGTCGATGCTATCGCCGTCAAACTTCTTGATGTCGAGAGAAGGGGTGTGAGGTTCGGACGGCAGGCTTGTTGGCGTGCGGCCGGGGGCAGGCTTGTTGGCGTGCGGCCGGGGGGCAGGGGCCAGGGGGTCGGAGGCCGGGGCCGGGCCCGTCGTCGAGCGACACGCCGCCCAGGTCCCACGAATCACCCCTGCCCCTGTCGATACTGGGCGGACCGGCTGCGCGCACACATGGAGGTGGCCATGCTTGCTCTGCTCTCTGGTTCTCGTGCCTCGGCCCGGGCCGTCGGCCGCCACGCCAGTGGCGTCCTGCTGCGCGGCTCGAGCAGCTACGTGGGCCGTCACCGCCATCCGGGAACAGCAGACCGCTCTCTGGTGCGCTGGTTCCTGCCGCACCGTCCCGCACACGCGCACTGACACGCTGGTCGGTCCAGGACGTAGGAGCAGGGCACCGGCCGATGCGCGGGATGTGCAGGATGTACGGGGCGTGAGGTCAGAGCGCGGTGCTCGCGTGGTATCGCTTGACCCGGTGCAGCGTGTTGCGGTCGGTGTGATGCATCTCGCCGCCGGTGGCAGTGAGCCGCAGGACGAGGTCGGAGGTGTAGCTGAACGTGTCCTCGTCCTCGAAGGTGAAGGTGCTTTCGAACGTCATGATGCGGGCGTCCTCCAGTAGGTGCTTGTTCTGGCTCAGTCCATAGTCTTCGGCGCCGGGTGTCGCCACGAAAGTCAGTGACGAGTCCCGCGGCCCGGCGTCACCGCCGGCCAGAATGGCGATTGCTCGGGGCACGGCGAAGCAGCGCATCACCTGCCCGTTGGCCTTGTCCCACAGCAGGTAGCCCACCTCGTCGTGGAATGGGTCCATCGCCTCCTCGCCATGACGCCACGCGGTCATCGAGTAGTTCAGGCCCTGCATGGTCTGGTCGCCGTTCTCGACGATGGGGATGGGCTTGAACCAGGCGTGCTCGAAGTAGCCGGTCTCGGCTGTCTCGTCGTCGACGTTGTGGTAGGAGAGGTCCACACCGACATTCCCCTCCCATTCGCCGACCAGTGGCGTCAGTGGTCCCAGTTTGCGTGGGCCCAGAATCGCTGCCATCCTCGTCACTCCTTTCCGCCTTCGACCTGGCTCGGCTCGATCAGAACCGACTCCTCCACATTAGGCACCCGTAGGCCCTCATGGGCGGGAAAGAGCGGGTGGACGTGGGCGATGAATCGAGGAGTGCGCGCACTCCATACGAACGCCTGTATGAGTAGCAAGAACACTTGAGGGGCGAATCAGCTGGGTCTTCGGGGTTGACACTGCACGTTT
>JBDIAO010000109.1:0-8789 GCA_039812375.1 Phycicoccus sp.
GCCATCCTCTCGAGCCGGGCGATCCGGTCGGCCATCGGCGGGTGGGTCGACATGAGTCGGGAGACGTCGGCGGAGCGGAACGGGTTGGCGATCATCATGTGGCTGGCGTTGACGAGCTGCGTGGTCGGCGCCAGCGGAGCCCGGGCCACCCCGGACTCGAGCTTGCGCAGCGCCGAGGCCAATGCGAGCGGGTCGCCAGTGAGCTTGGAGCCGTCTTCGTCGGCGTCATATTCGCGGGTGCGGGAGATGGCGAGCTGGATGACGGTGGCGACGACTGGGGCGAGCAGGGCCATGACGAGTCCGGGCAGAGCGTTCCCCCGGTTCTGGTTGTTGCCTCCACCGCCGAAGATCGCACCGAAGGTCAGCACCTGCCCGATCGTCGAGATGACCCCGGCGATGGCCGCCGCCACAGAACTGGTGAGGATGTCCCGGTTGTAGACATGCATGAGCTCGTGGCCGAGGACTCCACGCAGTTCCCGTTCGTCGAGCAGGGCCAAGATGCCCTCGGTGCAGCAGACCGCAGCGTTGCTCGGGTTGCGTCCGGTGGCGAAGGCGTTCGGAGCCTGGGTCGGGGAGATGAACAGCGCCGGCATCGGCTGCCCGGCCCGGGTCGACAGCTCCTGGACAATCCGATACATCGCTGGCGCCTGCGCCTCACTCACCGGGTAGGCGTGCATGGCCTTGATGGCGATCCGCCCGGAGTTCCAGTAACCGTAGAACGTCGTCCCCAGCCCGATGAGCCCGAACAGCCAGATGAAGGCACTGGATCGGGTGTAGCTCGCGACGAACCACCCCATGATCAGGAGCAGCGCCCAGATGAGCCCGAACAGCCCGACCGTCTTCAGGGCGTTGTGATGACTACGCACATCCCCACCAACGACCGGTCAGGTCCCTGGTGTTCCATTCGGTGCGGTTGGCTCTGGTCACCGGGTCAGCCCCCACAGCAGCTGCGGCACGACGCTCGTCACGACGAGGATCACACTGCCGAGGCCGAGCACCGTCGCTGCACCGCGGCCCGAACCAACGGGCGCCTCCCGGTCGGCGCTGACGGGCGCACCCGTAACGTCCCCGTCCTCGACCGGTCGCGCGAGCAGGACCGCAACCCAGCGCAGGTATGCGGCGATCCCGATCACCACCCCGGCGACAGCGACGACCGCGAGCGGCCACAGCGCCACATCCACGAGGGGACGAAGCGCCTGGATCTTCGCGACGAGCCCGATGATGCCCGGCGGCAGGCCGGCCAGCACGAAAAGAGCCAGCGCCAGCGGCGCCCCCACCAGCGGCCGAGTGCGCAGCAGGGAGGTGTATGCCGTCAGCTCCCGCGCTCCGTCCTCGTCCGGGGTGGTCGCCGCCACCGCTGCGAACACGACAAGGCTCGCGGCGGCGAAGGTCAGCGCGTAGCCGGCCGCCGCGGAGCGTCCGGCCCCGGTGAGCGCGGCCAGGGGCAGGACGACCCATCCGGCCTGACCGATCGTCGAGAAGGCGAGGAACCTGAGCACATCGTTGCTGCGGAGCACGACAACTGCCCCGAACAGGATGGAGACCACGGCGAGCCCACCGAGAACCGCGGCGAGGGCGTGCACCGCGACGGCCGTTTCGGCCAGGACCGCGAACGGGGTGAGGACGACGAGCAGTGCCCCGGTCGCGGCCAGCTTGGAGGCGGTGGCAAGCAGCGCCGCCACTGGCAACGAAGCGCCGGTAAACGCGGTGGGTGTCCAGGCATGGAACGGCACGAGAGAGAGCTTGAACCCGAGCCCGGCGAGCAGGGTCAGCCCGGCGAGCAGGAGCACCGCACGCTGGGCCGGGTCCTGGGCGGCCGTCCGGGCGGCGACTGTCGAGAACGTCGCAGAGCCGGTCGCCGTCAGCCACAGGGCTATCCCGACGACGAGGAGTGCAAACGAGACCAGGGCCGTCATGAGCAGCGTCAGCGCCGCACCCGCAGTGCGCCGCCCGGTGTGCAGGGCGACGAGACCGATAGGCGGCAGCGTCGCCAATTCGAGAAGCACCAGCCACGACCCGAGGTCCCTCGCGGCGACGACACCGGCGCCGCCCGCGGCGGCGGCGAGCAGGAGGGCGACCTGTACCGCCGACCCACCGACAAGCCTGACTCGTGGCTGGATGGCGCCGGCCCCCGTGGTTCGCAGCGCGTCGGACCCCAGCAGCAGGACGGCCAGGACTGCACCGATGATCCCGATCTGCAGGGAACTTGCCGCCGGGTCCGCCACATACAGGCAGGTCCCGGTCTGATCGTGGGGGGTGCACAGGGTCCGCACTGGGGATTGCGCGGACCCAATGGCACCGGGCAGCGCCCCAGCGGCCGCGACGACGAGAGCGGCCACCCCGAGCGGGCGAGCCACCGGTAAGCGCGGAGCCACGGCGTCGAGCAGGAGGACGAGGAGCACGCCGACGGCGGGGGCCAGCACTGGGAGCAGGACGAGCGGATCCAGGTCGACCTTCACACCCCACCCCCGAGCAAGGCCCGAACGGCCGGTGCGGTGATGTCGAAGACGACCCCCGGGACCAGTCCCAGCGCGACGACGGCGACGGCGAGAACGGTGAGCACCGAGCGTTCCGCACCCCGGGTCTCGACATCGACGACGTCAGCACCCTGGGGAATCGCATCGCCCACCCAGACCCGGTCGGCGACCCGCAGGCAGTACCCCGCGGCCAGGACGGCGCCCAGGGCGGCGAGCACCGCGCAGGTCCGATAGAGCCCCTGCGAGTGGCCTGGCCCGGGTGACCAGGCCGCGGTAATCGCGAAAAGTTCTCCCCAGAAGACCGCGAGCCCGGGCAGACCGAGAGCGGCAGCGAGCCCGACGAGGAAAACGAAACCACGGTGCGGCGCGCTCTCTCGCAGGGCCGGCCGCAGCACCGCCAGGTCGACACTGCCCCATCGGTCCTTCAACCCGCCGACGACGACGAAAAGGAGCGCCGAGACGACCCCGTGGGCGATGTTGCCGAACAGCGCAGCCTGCAAGCCCACGCCGGAGCCCGAGGCCAGCGCCAACACGACGAAGCCCATGTGCGCGATCGAGGAGTACGCGATGAGTCGTTTGAGGTCACGCTCGACCAGGCACACCAGCCCGGCCCAGATGATCCCGACGGTGCCGGCCACAGCGAGCGCGGGAGCGATGCGGGCGAAGCCGCCGGGGACGCTGGCCAGGGGTAGCCGGACCAGTCCGTAAGTGCCCATCTTGAGCAGGACCGCGGCGAGGAGTACCGACCCCACCGTCGGGGCGGTCGTATGGGCCGCAGGCAGCCAGGTGTGCACCGGAAAGACCGGCACCTTGACAGCCAAGCCCACACAGAGCAGTGCGGCGATGGTGATCTGTCGGCCGATCGGCAGGGCAGCACCGGCAGTGACGAGGGCATCGAGGTCCGCGGTTCCCGTGGAGGTGACCAGGAGGAGTATGCCGACGAGCATGAGTGTCGAGCCGAGCGCGGTGTAGAGGATGAACCGTGCTGCAGCGTCCCGTCTGGCCCGGGCGTCGTGGGGGTCCCCGAACCGCGAGATGAGGACCCACATCGGCACCAAGACGACTTCGAAGGCCACGAAGAAGAGGACGGCATCCCGGGCGGTGAACGTGGCCAGCGCCCCGGTCTCGACGAGGAGGAGGCATCCGACGAACGTGCTCGGGGCACCACCGCCGGGCAGTTGCGAGAGTGCATGGGCGGTAACGAGCACCCCGATCGCGGCGGTGAGCAGGACCAGCGGCACGGAGATGCCGTCGACGCCAAGATGCCAGCGCACCCCGAGATCGGGCAGCCAGGACCGGTCCACCTCAGGGCGGATCCGGGCCGCGACGAGGGCGAGGACGAAGGTGATGACGGCGCCGCCCAGACCGACCCGGGCGACGGTGCGTCCTTCGAGGTGTCGTCCACCGACGAGGAGCCAGCTGCCCAGGGTTGCCGGGACGAGGAGTAGCAGGATCAGGGCCATCCGAACACCCCCACGGCACCGACCAGGAGCAGCCCGGCGACGACGAGCGCCACCGCATTGACCGGCCGACCCGCTCGGTGCAGGCGGGCGCCCAGCTCACCCGCGAACCGGCTCGCCACCGCTCCGCCCCGGACGTAGGCGTCGATGACCTCACGGTCGAGGAAGGCCGCCAGGGCGGCCGCCCCCCGCACCGGGGCCATACTGCGCAGGTATGCCGCGTCGGCACCGAAGCCGTGGTCCCACCACGCCATCCGGGCGCCCAGGAGCTGCACCGCCGGGTCGGAGTCGCCGCGGGCGACAACTGCGGCACCCGCCCCCGTTGCGATGAGCACGACGGTGACCAGGGACCACACCAGTGAGGACTCCACGAGGTCGAATACTCCGCTGAGCAGGACGAGGCCGCCGAGCACAGTCAACGCGGACAGCCCACCGACGGCCCAGGCAACCCCGGCAGGTGGCGGTGCCGCCTGCCCGAGGGGCTCGGCGTCGGGGTCGGCCAGCGGCGCGGTGAGGATCAGGTAGCAGCGCATGGAGTAGCCGGCGGTGACCACGACGGTCAGGAGCAGTGCGCACACGACGACGAGCCCCGGTCCGCGGCCGGTGACAGCGTCGGCATACGCAGTGGCCAGGACATGCTCCTTGGATAGTCCGCCGACGAACAGTGGCACCCCGGCCAAGGAAAGCAGGCCGAGGATGGTCCCCCAGACCAGCCCGGGCGGAGCATGGTGGAAGGCTCCCCGCAGCGCTCTCGCACTCGTCCCACCGGCGATCGCGGCAAGCCAGCCCAGGGCGAGGAAGAGCAACGCCTTGAAGATCGCATGCGCCCACAGGTGGAACAAGCCGGCATCTGCGCCGACCCCGGCCGGGCTTGTTGCGACCGCGGCGAGCATGACGGCGACCTGGGAGACCGTTGACCACGCCAGCAGGCGCTTGAGGTCGCTCTGACCGAAGGCCAGGACGGCACCGCCGAGCATTGTCACTGCGGCGACGAGCCCGAGGACCCAGCGGGCGGGAGTGCTCACGGCCAGGACCGGGAAGAGGTGGGCGAGGACGACGGTGCCCGCCGCGACCATGGTCGCGGCGTGGATCAGGGCCGAGGCCGGAGTGGGGCCCTCCATGGCGTCGGGGAGCCAGTCTTGGAACGGGAAGGACGCGGACTTCCCGAGGATGCCGATGATGAGCAGGACGAGGAGGACAGCGCGTAGGCCTGGGGAGGGGCTGCCGCAGGCTCCGCCAGCGCAGACACCGCCTCCGGTCCAGTAGTCGATGACCCGGCTCGCGGCGGTCGACCCGGCCCCGACGGACAGACCGACCGTGGCCAGGACGAAGCCGACATCGGCGAACCGGGTGACCAGGAAGGACTTCAGCGCGGCCCGGCGTGGCGCCGCGCGGCGTGACCAGTGGCCGATGAGCAGGTAGGAGCACCAGCCCATGACCTCCCAGGCGACGAGGGTGAGGACGAGGTCACCGGAGTGCACGAGCAGGAGCATCGCGGCCGCGAACAGGGACACCGTCGTCGCGAAGATCCCATACCGGTCGTCGGTGGCGAGGTACCAGGCGGCATACACCTGCACCGCGAGGGTGACGGCGGCGACGATGAAGGCGACTGTGGCGAGCTGCCGGCTGGTGACCAGTTGCAGGGGAACGTCCAGGCCCGGCAGATTGGGGCCGAGCAGCGGCAGACGGGCCGTCTCGACGACCTCGGTACGCACCATGCCGCTGGTGGCGACGATGGCGACGAAGGCAGACCCACCGATGCCGACAGCTCGGGCCAGACCCGGGACCGGCCGGACGAGCAGACCGAGAAGCGCCGCCAGCAGCATCCCGGCGACGAGGACGATCGCGGTCACCGTTCACTCTCCTCGTCGACGTCGATCCGTCCGCGGCCTCGGAAGACCAGGAGGATGACCGCGAGCGCGAGCACGACCTCTGCAGCGGCCAGGGTGATGACGAAGAGCGGCAGGACCGAACTCGCCGACCACTGGTCACGGCGCAGGGAGCCGGCCGTCACGAGGAGGACGAGGCCGCCGGCAAGGACCAGCTCCACCCCGATGAGGAGGAGAACTGCGTTGCGCCGCACGAGGATCCCGCAGACGCCGATCCCGACGAGGATGCTGGCCAGGACGACCGGGCCCGCGGTGTGAATCACGAGGACTGCCTCCGTCCCCGGGTCAGGGCCAGGCCAGCGACGAGCGCGACCAGCAGTAGGAGTGACAGCGCTTCGAAAGGCCAGACCCAGATCCCGAAGAGGTCTGCGGCCACGGCGGCAGTGTCGGTAATCCTCCGCTCGGCAACCACCCAGCCCCCCGAGGCGGTGCGGGTGAGCGGGAGGAGCACGGCAAGGAGCAGGGCGCTCGTCGCGGCGCCTCCGGCATACGCCCCCAGACGGCGCCACAGCGTGACCGCGTGGGTGGTGTCCGGACCGACCGGTGCCCTGGTGAGCATGAGCGCGAAGAGGACGAGGACGACGATCGCGCCGACGTAGACGAGGATCAGGACGAGGGCGACGAGCTCACCACCGAGCACCAGGAGCGAGGCGGCGACCCCCAGGAGTGCGACCACCAGCCACAGCGCCGCGTGGACGACGCGCGCACTGGTCACCGCGAGCACACCACCAGCGACGGCAAGGACGCCGCTGGCAGCGAGGGCGAGGTCGGGACCGGTCATCGAGCCCGTCGCTCCGGGCGTTGCGCGGCGATGATCTCGGCCGGGTCAGCAGCCCGCTCGTCGAGGGCCGGCGGCACCGGCACGGTCGCCATCCACTCCCCCAGCCGGTCCATCTCGTGGAGCAGGTCGCGGATGTCGAGTTCGGCGTACTCGAACTGCGGGCTCCAGAACAGCGCATCGAAGGGACACACCTCGACGCAGATGCCGCAGTACATGCACAGCGAGAAGTCGATGGCGAACCGGTCGAGAACGTTGCGTTGCCGCTCGCGACCACCCGGACCGGCGGCCGGGAGGGTCTCCTTGTGGCTGTCGATGTAGATGCACCAGTCCGGGCACTCCCGGGCGCAGAGCATGCAGCTCGTACAGTTCTCCACCAGGAGCGCGATGACGCCGCGGCTGCGTGGGGGGAGCTCGGGCCGGGCGTGCGGGTACTCCCGGGTGTGGGTGGGACGAGCCAGTGAACGGGCGGTGGTCACCATGCCGCGGACAAGGCCGGGAAGTGCTCCCCGGCGATGAGGGTGCCCGCTATTCTCCAACGCGCCGCTACCGGACCGTTTGTCGTCGCGCGCCGCCTTGTCGTGGTCGGTCATCTCGTGGTCAACCATCAGGACACCACCTGGATCCCGGTGAGGACGAGTTGGACCAGCGCGACCGGGACGAGCCAGATCCAGGCGAGGCGCTGGAGTTGGTCCTCGCGCACGCGGGGCCAGGCGACCCGCACCCAGATGACGACGAGGGCGACAGCAAACCCTTTGAGCGCAGTCCACAACCAGCCCAGCTGGTCGCTGGCCGGGCCGTGCCATCCGCCCAGCCACAGCGTGGCGAAGACGAGCGAGAGAACGACGATCCCGGCATACTCGGCGAGCAGGAAGAAGGCGAACCGCAGCCCGGTGTACTCGGTCCAGGGGCCCATGACCAGTTCCGCATCAGCGACCGGCATGTCGAAGGGCGGCCGGGCCAGCTCGGCGGTCCCGGCGACGAGGAAGACCAAGGCCCCGGGGGCTTGCCACAGCAGCCAGCTGGCCTGCCAGCGCTCGGTGATGGTCGGCAGCGACAGCGAGCCGGCCGCGAGCGCGACCGACGCGGTGACCAGGACGATGGGGAGCTCATAGGAGAGCAACTGGGCGGCGGCGCGCAGCGCCCCGAGCAGGGCGTACTTATTCGCGCTCGCCCAGCCGGCGACGAGCATCCCCAGCGCACCCACACTCGTGGCAGCAAGGAGGAGGATGAGCCCGGCCGGGACGTCCACCGCGACCACACCGGGATGGACCGGGACGACAGCGAGTGCGAGCAGGTAGGGCACCAGAGCGATCGCCGGCGCGAGTCGGAAGAGTCGCTTGTCCGCAGCGGCCGGGACGATGTCCTCCTTCTGGACGAACTTCACCCCGTCTGCCACGAGTTGAGCCCAGCCGTGATAGCCACCGGCATACATCGGCCCGAGCCGGCCCTGCATGTGCGCCATGAGCTTGTGCTCGGTCTGCCCGACGAGCAGGGGCAAGATGAGGAAGGCCGCGAGCACACTGGCTGCGCGGACGACGAGCTCGGCAACGTCCATCGCCTCGCAGCCTAACGAGGTCGCGCAGCTCAGCGCGGCCCCCACTCCGGTGGTGGCACCCCGGGCGCCTGGACCCGCCGCCGACCCGGGGAGCGAGCCGAGTCATGTCCCTCGCCGGGTTCCTTGCCACCCGGCCAGGGCTTGGAGGCGCGGGCCGCGAGCTGGAAGGACTTGCGTAGCGGAGTGCCCTCGAACCCGTCGGGCAGGAGCAGCGGACGCAGGCCCAGTGAGGTCCCGTCGTCGAAGCCACCGAAGGGGATCCCGAACATCTCGTGGGTCTCGCGTTCGTGCCAGGCAGCACCGGCGAAGAGCCCGGTCAGACTGGGCACCTCCTCCCCCGCGGCGACCCGGACAACGAGCATCCGCCCGCGCAACCATCGTGGGACCCGGATGTCGAGGAGCCGGCAGGTGACATCAAATCCGGGATTGTCAACCTCGTAGGTCCGGTCGACAGCGCCGAGCCAGTCGAAGAAGGTGAAGCCTTCTGCCCGGGCGGTGGCGGCACAGCCTAGCCAGTCCTCGCCAGTGGCAGCCCGGATATGCGTGTCGGACACGCCTGCGAGCCTAGTGCCGGTCTCGGCTCACCCACCACGCAGCCGGCACAGCCGGATCGGCCAGAGCAGCCGG
>JBDIAO010000110.1:0-8671 GCA_039812375.1 Phycicoccus sp.
GTGGCTAGGCCACCTGGCCACAGATCGTCGGTGTCGTCGCGCTACGGCAAGATGGCCAGGTGAGTTCGACCCCTACCGCGCCCGGCGAAGTGCCCGATTCCGTCCATCGCGAGTGGGCCGCCCTGGCGGAGCAGGCGCGTGCCGCCCAGTTCGCTTACTACGTCAAGGACGCCCCGACCATCAGTGACGGTCAGTATGACCTCATCGTCCGGCGCCTCCTTGAGATCGAGCAGGCTCATCCGGCCTTGCGCACCCCGGACAGCCCCACCCAGGTCGTCGGAGGATCGGCCTACACGACCCACTTCAAGGCCGTGGACCACCTCGAGCGGTTGCTGAGCCTGGACAACGCCTTCTCCACCGAGGAGGTCCGGGCCTGGGCGCAGCGGGTCGAGCGTGAGGCCGACGGTGCGGCATACCACTACCTGTGCGAGCTGAAGATCGACGGACTGGCGATCAACCTGCTCTACCAGGACGGCCGGCTCACCCAGGCCCTCACCCGAGGGGACGGTCGCACCGGTGAGGACGTCACCCTCAACGCGCGGACGATCACCGGGATCCCGGATCGGCTGCGCGGTGACGACGTACCCGAGCTCATCGAGGTCCGCGGCGAGGTCTACTTCCCGGTCGCGGCCTTCGCCGACCTCAACGCGAGCCTCGTCGAGGCGGGGCGCGCGCCCTTTGCCAACCCACGCAACACTGCTGCGGGATCGTTGCGGCAGAAGGATCCGAGAGTGACTGCGAGCCGGGACCTGCGGATGCTCGTGCACGGGATCGGTGCTGTTCGGGGGCTTGAACTGGAGCGGCAGAGTCAGGGGTATGCCCTGATGGAGTCCTGGGGGCTGCCGGTCTCCGGGCGCATCGAGGTCGTCGACTCCCTGGACGCCGCGATGGCCTACATCGAGGCCGCCGGCGAGCACCGCCACGACGCCGAGCATGAGATCGACGGTGCCGTGGTCAAGGTCGACGAGATCGCCATCCAGAACCGGCTGGGCGCCACCTCCCGGGCGCCGCGCTGGGCGATCGCCTTCAAGTTCCCCCCCGAGGAGGTGAACACCCGGTTGCTCGACATCGCCGTCAATGTCGGTCGCACCGGGCGGGTGACCCCGTATGCCGTCATGGAGCCGGTCGTTGTCGCGGGATCGACCGTTGCCCAGGCGACCTTGCACAACGCCGACGAAGTGCGCCGCAAGGGCGTGCTCATCGGTGATGTCGTCGTCCTGCGCAAGGCCGGTGACGTCATCCCCGAGATCCTCGGCCCGGTCGTCGCGGCCCGGGACGGCTCGCAGCGCCCGTTCGTCATGCCGACCCATTGCCCCTCGTGTGGCACTCCGCTCGCGCCGGAGAAGGAAGGGGACAAGGACATCCGCTGCCCCAACGCCCGGTGCTGTCCGGCCCAGCTACGCGAACGTCTGTTCTCCCTGGCGAGCCGCGGCGCCCTCGACATCGAGGCCCTGGGCTGGGAGGGGGCGGCTGCACTGCTCGACTCCGGAGCGCTCGACGACCCGGTTCTGGGTGGGCCCAGCGAGTCGATGCTCTTCGCGTTGCACGCAGCCGATGTCGTCCGGGTGCCGCTCTATACCCGCGCGGCGAAGAAGGGCGACCTCGCCGATGCTGTCGTCGAGGGTCGAGTGCTCTCCGCCAACGGCCACAAGCTCCTAGCCAACCTCGACAAGGCGAAGCGGCAGCCCCTGTGGCGCACCCTCGTTGCCCTGTCCATCCGGCACGTCGGGCCGACAGCGGCCCGGGCGCTGGCGGGGCACTTCCACTCGGTGGAGGCGATCCGGCATGCCAGCGCGGAGCAACTGGCTGCGGTCGAGGGCGTCGGACCGATCATCGCCGAGTCGGTCCGAGAGTGGTTCGACGCACCCGGGAACGACTGGCACCGGCAGATCATCACTCGCTGGGACCAGGACGGCGTCGTGCTGGCCGACGAGACCGGCCCGGTGCTCGAGCAGACCCTGGCCGGTCGGACGGTCGTCGTCACCGGTTCTCTGCAGGGGTTCACCCGGGACTCGGCGAAGGAGGCCATCCTCGCCCGAGGTGGCCGGGCCGCCGGCTCGGTGTCCCGGCAGACCGACTACGTCGTCGTGGGCGCGGGCGCGGGATCCAAGGAGGCCAGGGCCCGCGAGCTCGGGCTGGCCATCCTCGACGAGGCAGGCTTCGTCACCCTGCTCGAAACCGGCGCCCCCTGAGATGGCTGTCGCTCAGGACTTGGCTGGCGCTCAGGACTTGGCTGGCGCTCAGGGCAGGATGATCGACCGCGTCAGGTGGCGTGGGGCGTCCGGGTTTAGGCCCTGGGCTAGTGCACGGATCAGGCTGTAGCGGTGCACCCGGACGAGTTCGGCCATCGGGTCGACGTCGCGGTGCTCGAAGTGCGCCCCAGTGGCCTGGACCTGCTCGGCCAAGCCATCGGGCACGGGACCCAGTGCCCACACGGCACGGCCGGGAGCAGCGATGGCCAACGGACCGTGCCGGTACTCCATCGCCGGGTAGGACTCGGCCCAGAACTGGGCTGACTCGCGCAGTTTCAGAGCCGCCTCGTGTGCCAGGCCGATCGTCCACCCGGAGCCGAGGAAGGTGACCTGCTCCACGTCCAGGAGCGGGCCGAAGGCGCCCTCCTGCTCCGCGAGTACCGCCCGAGCGTCAGCGATCGCGGTGGTCATATCCTCGCCGAGCGAGGCCCGCAGCAGCGCCAGGGAGGTCGTGGCGAAGCGGGTCTGCACGACGGACTTCTCGTCGTAGGCGTCGAGCAGGATCGTCGCTGCCGACTCGGTGGCCACCGCAGTGCCCGCGGTGGCGACGAGGGAGACGTGCGCCGTGCCCCGGGCGCGCAACTCGTCGATGACGGCGCACACCTCGGTCGTCGTGCCGGAACGGCAGATGACGACGACCCGGTCGTAGTCCCGGGTGAGGCGGTGCTCGCTCGCGGCATACGCATCGGTCACGCCCTGACCCGCGGACTCGCGCAGTGCGGCATAGGCCTGGCCCATGAACCACGAGGTGCCGCAGCCGATGGTCGCGACCCGCTCACCGGGGGTGGGCAGATGCGCCGAGAACTCGGGCAGGCGGTCGACGACGCTCGCCCAGTCGTCGGGCTGGGAGGCGGTCTCACGGGCAAGGTGGGTCGTCATGCGGGGTCCCTCTCCAAAGTGATGGGTGGAGTAACGCGTGGTGTGTGGAAGCAACACGTGACGTTGCGGAGTATCGATCGATAGACAGTCTAATCCGTCAGATTCGATCGATGCGAGTCCAACTCGTGACCGAACTGCGCTGGCGAATCTGACCCACATCCGATAGGTTCTGCACGAGTCACCATCGATTCACTCACAATCAAGCACACAGCACGCACACAACAGCACCCACTGAGGAGAACCATGCGACTGCGGCACACCCCTGCCATCGCCGTGACCGGCGTCTTCGCCCTCGCCCTGACCGCCTGTGGAGGTGGCACCGGCGCCAGCACCTCCGGCGGAGGATCGGGGAGTTCTGGCGGCAAGACGATCAAGCTCGTCGCCGCCGAGTACTCCAAGGACAACACCAAGGCCTTCTGGGACGCCTTCGCCAAGACGTACAAGGAGAAGACCGGCAACACCCTCGAGGTCCAGGTCGTCAGCTGGGACAACATCGACCAGCAGTCCTCGACGATGATCCAGAACAACCAGGCTCCGGACATCCTCAACCTCAACGCGTTCGCCAGCTACGCCAAGGACGGCCTGCTCTACAACTCCGACGAGGTGCTCTCGGACGCGGTCAAGTCCGACATCCTCCCCGCCTTCGTCAAGTCCGGCACCTTCGACGGCAAGTTCTACGGCTTCCCGGACCTGGCCAGCGCGCGCGCCTTCTTCTACAACAAGACGCTCTTCAAGGACGCGGGCATCAACGAGCCGCCCAAGACCTGGGACGAGCTCAAGGCCGACGCCCAGAAGATCAAGGACCTCGGCAACGGCAACGTCGGCTACGCGATGCCGCTCGGTCCTGAGGAGGCCCAGGGCGAGTTCTCGATGTGGATGTTCAACAACGGCGGCAACTGGAAGGCCGACGGCAAGTGGACGATCAACTCCGCTGAGAACGTGGCGACCCTGGACTACATGAAGGGTCTGGCCGACGCCGGGCTCACCCAGAACAACCCCGGCCGGACCAACCGCGCGGACGCCTTCGACCTGTTCAAGTCCGGTAAGGCCGGCATGGTCGTCGGCTTCAGCCCGCTGGCCGCCGCGCTCGACAAGGACAAGACAGTCGAGTATGGCGTGGCCCCCTTCCCGACCAACGACGGCAAGGATAGCCGCACCCTCGGGGTCACCGACTACCTCATGGCCTTCAAGAAGGACGGCAACCAGGAGGCAGTCAAGGCCTTCTACGACTTGTACTACCAGAAGGACCAGATCAACACCTTCATCAAGAAGGAGGGCTTCCTGCCGGTGACTCAGTCGGGTATCGAGTTCTTCAGCAGTGACGAGTCCCTCAAGGTCTACCTGCAGACTCTGCCCAACGCGATCCTCACCCCGACCGACGACCCGACCTGGGACAAGGTCAAGCTCGCGGTCCAGCAGAACCTTGGTTCAGCGATGACCGAGAGCCCGAAGTCGGTGCTGGACAAGCTCCAGCAGACGGCAGAGACCACCAAGTGATGCCGAGCGGCGACATACGGTGAGTTCCGCACCATCTCCGGTGGCGCCGGGCACGACGCCCGGCGCCACCGGAGCGCCCTCCCAGACGCAGGGGCGCGTACACCGCCGGGCCCGCAAGCCCGGATCGAGCCAACATATCCCCGGGTGGCAGGCGCTGCTCTGGCTCGGACCGGCTCTGGCCCTCATCGTCGGCATCGTGCTCGTCCCGGCGATCATGCTCTTCCAGGCCTCGCGTTCGGAGTACTCCATCACCGGCCTACGCAAAGGCGGCGCCGGGTGGAGCAACTACCTGCACGTCCTGGACCACCCCGACCTGGGCACCGTCCTGAAGAACACGGCCATCTGGGTGGTGTCCGTCGTGGCCATCACCATCGTGCTGAGCCTGGCCATCGCGCAGCTGCTCATCCAGCATTTCCCCGGCCGCAAGGTCGTCCGCTGGGTGCTCATCATCCCCTGGGCGGCATCCCTGATCATCACCTCGCAGCTGTTCGTCCTCATCTACGACTACAACTACGGGATGCTCAACTGGCTGCTGCTCAAACTGCGGATCATCAGCTCGCCGATCGACTTCCTGGGCAACGACAGCTGGACGATGGCCTCAATGGTCGTCGTCGGGATCTTTGTCTCCATCCCGTTCACCGCCTATGTCTTCGTCGCCGGCCTCAATGCGATCCCCGGGGATGTCTTCGAGGCCGCGAAGATCGACGGCGCGACCCCCTGGCAGACGTGGCGGCGGATCACCCTGCCGCTGCTGCGCCCGGCGATGATGGTCGCGAGCGTGCTCAACATCATCTACGTCTTCAACAGCTTCCCGATCGTCTACACCCTCAATGACCGCAACCCGGGCTATCTGCACGACACGACGATCACGTTCATGTACAAGCTCGCCTTCAAGAGCCAGGAGAAGGACGTCGGCATGTCCGCGGCCATGGGCGTGCTCAACGTCCTGATCATCCTCCTCGTCGTCGTCGTCTATCTGCGGGTGACCAGTTGGCGTGAGGAGGCCGGCGAATGAGCCGCGTCAAGCATTCCGCCCAGGGGCGACCGTGGCTGTATGCCGTGCTCGGCGCACTCTTGGCCGTGGTCATGGCCTCGCCCTATGTCGTCATGCTCCTCGGGGCGTTCAAGACGAGCTCGGAGGTCAAGGCCACCCCGACGCACCTGTTCCCGGAGAACTGGCAGTGGGGGACCTTCGCCTCGGTCATCGGCGACACCCGCTTCCAGCACTGGCTCTTCAGCTCGGTGCTCATTGCGACCGTCTCGACGCTGATCGTCGTCATCGTCGCCATCCCCGCCGCCTACGCCACCGCACGGTTCCGGTTCAAGGGCCGGGTCGCGTTCCTGCTGCTCGTCCTGGTCACCCAGATGTTCGCGCCGACCTCCCTGGTCGTGGGCCTCTACCGGCAGTTTTTCGAGCTGTCCATGGTCAACACCTACGGCGCGCTCATCCTGACCAATGCGGCATTCAACCTCGCCTTCGCGGTGTGGATCCTGCATGGGTTCTTCTCCTCGATCCCCCGAGAGCTCGAGGAGGCCGCGCACTTGGACGGCTGCTCTCGTTTCCAGGCACTGCGGCGGGTCATGCTCCCGCTCACCTTGCCTGGGATCGTCACGGCGACGATCTTCGCGTTCATCGCCGCATGGAACGAGTACGTCGTCGCCCTGACGTTGATGATCGATGACGACAAGAAGCCGCTCACGGTCGGTTTCCGCTCGTATGTCACCGGCTATGAGCAGCACTGGGACCAGCTCTTCGCGGCGTCGATCATCGCCATCGTCCCGGTCGTCATCCTCTTCGCGCTCATCGAGAAGTACCTGGTCGGTGGGCTCACCGCCGGGTCGGTCAAGTGAGCGCAGCGGACGTGAGAGAAGCGGAGGGGAGCGCAGCAGCGCGCGCGCACTGGGTGGGCGTCGACATCGGCGGCACCCGGATCAAAGCGGTTGCGCTCACTCGCGACGGAACTCGCCTGGCCGAGGCGACGACACCGACCCCGGTGGGCATCGCCGCGGACGTGCGTGGTGCGGTGCGCGACGCCCTGGTCGGACTGCTCGCGGCCGCCGGCAGCAAGCAGCGACCCGCCGGCTTGGGGGTGGTCGTGCCGGGAATCGTCGACGACGAGCGCGGGATCGCCGTCGATGCGGTGAACCTCGGCTGGCGCGACCTCGACCTGCGTGCCGCCGTGGATGGTCTGGCCGACCGGATCGCGGTGGGCCACGACGTGCGCGCCGGCCTGCTCGGCGAGCACCACTGGGGAGCGGCCCGCGACATCCAGGACGTCCTCTTCGTCGCCATCGGCACCGGCCTGGCCAGCGGCCTGATGCTGCGTGGCCGGCTCGCCACCGGCAGCGCCTGGGCCGGGGAGATCGGGCACGTGCGGGTCGGACAGGCCGACGACCCCTGTGGCTGCGGTCGCGTCGGGTGCCTCGAGTCGATCGCCGCCGCCCGCGGGATCACCCGCCGATGGGCCGCTGCCGGTGGCTCCGGTGACGTGCGGGAGCTGCTCGTTGCTGCTGCGGCCGGGAATACCCGCGCGGTGGCCATCTGGCAGGACGCCATCGAGGCACTCGCGGCTGTTCTCGCCCCGGTGGCCGCCGCGACCGGGGTGAGCACCCTCGTCCTCGGCGGCGGGGTCTCCCGTGCTGGGGCGGCACTCACCGAGCCGTTGCAGGCCGCCCTGCGCGACCGGCTGCTCCCTCCCGGGGTTCCGCAGTTGCGCCTGGCCGCCCTCGGGGACCTTGCTGGTGCCTTGGGCGCGGCCGCCCTGGCCATGGAGGCACGGGCGTGATCCTCACGGTCACCCCCAACCCCGCGCTCGACGTCACCTACACCCTTGATGCCTTCGTGCCGGGGGAGAGCCACGCTGTGTCCGACATCCGTGAGCGGGCCGGCGGCAAAGGCGTCAACGTGGCGGCAGTCCTCGCCCGCTTCGGGTATGCCGTCGGCGCAACGGGCCCACTCGGTGGTCCCCTGGCCGGGGCCTTCGCTGCAGCGGTGAGCGCGCGTGGAGTTACCGCGGACTTCGTCGCCTCCCCGGTCCCGGTGCGGCGCAGCACGACAGTCGTCACCGGACAGCAAGCCACTGTCCTCAACGAGGTCGGTGCCGAGCAGCCGGAGCAGGTGTGGGATGCCCTGGAGGCACGGGTGCACCAGCTCGCCCCCGGCGACGTCCTGACCGTCTCGGGCAGCATGCCACCGGCAGCCCCACCCGGCCTCGTTGCCGGGCTGGTCAGGAGCGCCCGTGACCGCGGCGCGTGGACCGTTCTCGACGTGCGCGGGGCCGCCCTGCGCGTGGCCTTGGACGAGCATCCGAGCCTCGTCACGCCCAACGCGGCCGAGGCGCAGGAGACAACCGGATGCGCCGACCCCGTGCAGGCCGCTGCTGCGCTGGCCGCCGCGGGCGCCGGCGCTGCCTTGGTCACCTGCGGTGCGGCCGGGGTGATCCTCCACCTCCCGAGGCGACCCGTGCTCCGGGCCAAGGTCCCGGTCCCCATCTCCGGCAACCCGACCGGGGCCGGCGACGCGCTGACCGCCGCGCTCGCCTCCCGGCTCGATGGTGCCCCCGACCTGCCCACGGATGAACGATGGTGGGCGGCCACCTTGCGCTGGGCGGTCGCCTGGTCGGCGGCGGCAGTCCTGCAGCCCGTGGCCGGCATCGTCGACCCTGCCGATGCCCAGCGCTTGTTGTCCACCGTCGTCCTCGAGGAGATCCCATGAGTTTGGCCACCCTGGCCGATGTGCTGCACAACCCGAGTCGTACCGGTGCGGTGGCGGCATACAACGTCATCCAGATCGAGCATGCCGAGGCCTATGTGCGGGCCGCAGAGCAGACCCGGCTGCCCGTCGTGATGCAGATCAGCGAGAACTGCGTGCGCTACCACGGTTCCCTGCGGCCGATCGCCTCGGCGACGCTCGCCTTGGCGGATGCATGCGGCCAGGCCGTGGTCGTCCACCTGGACCATGCCACAGATCCGGCCCTGGTCGATGAGGCGATCGAGGTCGGGCTCACCTCGGTGATGTTCGACGGCTCGCAGCTGCCCGACGC
>JBDIAO010000111.1:0-8647 GCA_039812375.1 Phycicoccus sp.
GGGGTATTGCCCGGCGTCAGGGTGCCGCGGAATACCCCGAACGAGGAGGCGCTAGCTGCTCGCCTGGGTCAGCGATAGGCCCTTGGTCTCCGGTGCCCAGAAGTAGGCCACCACGAAGCCGATGGTGCACAGTCCGGCCGAGGCCAGGACGACGACCGAGACGCCGTAGTTCGCGATTCCCACGGGCAGCAGGAAGGTTCCGCCAGCGATTCCGATCCGGGTGAAGGAGGCAGCGAATCCAGGGCGTGCTGGACCGCAGCGGGTGTCAGCTGCTGGTCGACTCCGTCCCCTTGGGACCGGGTCGGCGGTGCCGGGAGAGCGAGATCCGCGCCTGGGTGCGTGCGACCTGGGCACCCCACGCGCGCAGCTGGGTCACCGTGTGCTCTCGAGGGTTGTAGTAGAACGGGGTGTCCTGGACGGCCACGGCGAGTTCGACGTGTTGGGCCTGCTCGAGTGGGAGCTCCTCGACCAAGGGGCCCTGGCCTTGTCGCTCCTGGGCTGAGCGGACCCGACGGAGCACCCGCGGCAAACGCACTCGGAGCAACGTGTCTGTGCCACCTTCCAGAGCCAGGAAGTTCGGCTGCAGCAAGTGCGGTGCGATCGGATGGTCCAGGTCGAGGTAGGCGTCGTTGAGGTCCACTGTGATGGTTGCCGATGCCGCGTCGTAGCGGATGCGTCGCGGTGTCTCGTAGGCATAGAGCGTTCGGTCGGTGGGGTTGTGGATGCGAGCGGTGATGAGCACGTGGTCGTCCGTGATCCGCCCACTGACTCGGCGAAACTCGACGGTTGGTTCTTCAAGCATGGGACCCTCCCTCGGTCGATCGGGCCCAGGCGTAGGCCGTGTCGGCGTGTTCCGGGGCGGTCGTGGCCAGTCGCCGGGCGAAGATCTCCCGAGCCACCGGGTCGAACATGAACTGGTCGAGGTATTCGAGTTCTGCTCGGGCCTTGAGCCGGCTGAACTCGTGCCAGAGGTCCCCGATCGGCATCCGGCCAAGCCAGTCGACGATCGTGGCGCGGAGCTGCTCCTCGACCGTGATATCGGGGACTCCGTCGGTGAGGGCCAACTGGGCTTGGACCCAGACGCTCACCGGCTCGAGCAGGGCCCACGTGAGGACACCGTCACGAATGGCTCGAGCGTCAATGACGGCGGCCAGTGCGTCAAGGCCGCTACCCACAGCGTCAAGACCGCCGTCCGCGATCCCGATGCTCCCCTCCGAGACGGGAAGGAGCGCAGTGGCTGATGCGGCTCCCGGTGGCTGCTCAGCCAGCAGGCGGGCGCATGTCAGGCCGGTATGCAGTGTGCGCAGCTGAGTGGGTGCGAACGCGTCCTCGCACCCGGCCCGGTCGCGCTGTTCCTGAAGCACCGCGACGAGCCCGTCACCGTGGTGGTCAGCGTAGGCGATGAGGAGTTCGACTGCCGCGAGCAGCGGTAGCACGTAGCGGCTGCGGATCGTCGTGCTCAGGTCAGGGCGGTGGCCCATGAGGCGCACCACCTCGGGGCTGAAGGCGTAGTACTGGTGGTGCAGTGTGGCGAAGAAATCGTCGCCGACGTCACTGCCGCGCAGCACGTGCTCTCGATAGTGCCGGAAGGCCGAGACTTCGCTGGAGTATGGCGACCCTGTCGCCAGGCTGGCGATGATGCAGCAGCTGGGCGTGCCGCCTCCGCAACCACCGTTGTGGCTGTGCACGTTGCGATGCGGCAGGCCCCGCACGTCGCGCATGTCATTCTCATCGGTCTCAGCGGCCACCTCCTCGGCCGCAGATGTTGAGGCAGTCGTGCCGGTGACGAAGTGGAAGCAGTGCGACAACTCGTGGTAGAGCACGACGTCCGTCGTCTCCTGGGTTGTCCCGCCCCCTTCTTTGTCGACCCAGACGCCGTTGCCTCCGCACAAGGTGACGTCATAGAACGAAGCAACGTGACCGAGGAACGGATTCCCCAGGCCGCCGACGGGGATGGCGATGCCGTTGCCCCTGAGCGATGTTCCGTCGCTGAGGACGTAGGTGTCGTTGACGCCGAAGAGCACGATGTGCGGCGGAGCGGTGAACCCATTGTTGTTGACAAGGTCATCGATCCGTGTCGGTGTCGGCCCGGTTTCTGTGCGGGCATACGTGACGGGCACGGTCGTGATCGACTCGATGGCGGTCGTCGGGTTCTCGGTGAAGCCGAGGCCGGTGTCAACCTTGGTGATAGACAACAGATCGACCTGGACCTGCGTGAGGTCGAACGTCGTGGTGCCGTCGGTCTGCGCGATAAAGAGAGTCACGTCCGATCCCCTTTCTGCCGGCTGGCCACCCGACTACTTCGGGGGCTGCGGCTGCGTGAACCTGATCGGTTTCCAGTCCGTCGGCACCGGCCGATACGGGGGCACCTCCGGTGCCGCGCACCCCTCGAAGCACGGCTGCGGTTGCGGCTGCTCCGGCGGGCAGCAAGCCTCGATCTCCGCCTGCAGATGGTCTCGTGCCGCAACCTCGACGCTCTCACGGGCGTGCACCAGAGCGAGCACAGCGTCCATGTGGTCGAGCCGCTCACGCATGGCCCGCTGAACCGAGAGTTCGGTGTCCAGGTCATGTTTGATGTCGCACAGAACGTGGGCGATGGTGTCGAGCCAGCAGATCATCGTCGCGTTCTGCTGGTCGTTGAGTTCGGCCAGTGTGTTGGCCTGCGCACCCAGGGCGATGAGCACTCCGACGCCCTGCGCCACGTTGGTGAATCCGGCCTGCGCGGTCTTGTCGAGTTGCGAGACGCGGCCTTCGAGGTCGTGCATCTCCGTGATCAGCTGAGTGGTGTTGTTGCGGGTGCCGAGCGTGTTGGTTCGGATGTCCTCAAGGATTGCCTTCGCCTCGTTGGCGATGTCACCGATGCTCATGTTCCCTCCTCAGGTCGATGCCTATGACCGAAGGAGGCCCGAGGTCGGCGCCAGATACGTCAGCGGCACTGTCTGGAGCGGCGTCGGCGACGGAACTGCTCCCGATGGCCGCAGTTCCCGCAAGGACACATCAGTGGAGCCAAGGGGGCCACGAGACCCTGGCGCGTTGGGGGCTGAAGACCCAGTCACTTGCTTGGGTACTGCAGCGTGCGTCCTGCAGGGAGTCTGGGCATGCGGACCGCAGCATGCTCGCTCAGCCCGACGGCGGCATACACATGCTAATGTATGAGCGTGTCCGTGATGGAGCGTCGACTGCAACTGCTGCTTGACAGCGGCCGCTACCGTAGGGTCGCCGCCGAAGCGGAGCGATCGGGGCGCAGCGTCGCGGCGGTCATCCGTGAGGCCATCGACTTCAGGTTCCCGGACGAGGGCGACGACCTCCGCACCCGCGCGGCGCGCGCTCTCCTGGAGATATCCGTCTCGCCCGACGACGCGGCAGGCGCCGAAGGGCCCGCCGATCTCAAGGCTGCCTATGCGCGCCAACTCGACGAGAAGCTGGCAGCCCAGTGAGGCCGCTGACGTCTGGGCGGGGAGGTGCCGACGGATGCGCGTATCGGACGGGGCCGGGAGGGCGATAAGAACGGCCTTCCTGGATCCCTCCGTGCTGCTGCTCGCCGTCGGCGGGGAGCATTCTCTTCGGCCGGCCTGTCGCCGGGTGCTGCACGCTGCGAGCGAGGGTCTGCGGGTCCACATGAGCGTCGAGGGCGGGCAGGAGTTCCTCTTCCACCGCCTGCGCCGGGTGGAGCGGGCCCGTGCGGTCGCGGAGTTCGACCGCGTCGACCAGCTCGTCGTCTGGCACCCGTTCGACGTCGAGGTGCTGCGCCACTCGCGGGAACTCGTCCGGCGGGGTGACGCCAGGGGGCGGGATGCCGTCCACGCCGCCACCGCCATCCTCGCCGGCTTCACGACCATCGTCTCGCCGGACACCGACTTCGACGGCATCCCCGGCCTGGCCCGGCTCGACCCGCTCGACCTCAACTGACCAGTTCGACCTCGACTGGCCTGTCGGATCCGAGTGAGGGCGGTGGCCCGTGCCCGTCGCCACGTCGAGCACGGCGTGCGGCCCCTCACCGTGCCACAGGTCGGGACTCGTCGGCCGCCCGACCGGACCGGCGCCCTGCTCGATGTCGACACACACCCAGCGCGCCCCGAGGTCGAGCAGCCCGAACTGTTCGTGCACCCGCACCGGGTCCCCGGCCGCGAGATCCGTGAGCGACTCGTGGTGCCAGAGCACCGGCTCGGCACCTGCGTCCCGGCTGGCCAGGTAGTGCACCGAGACGGTCTGGCCGGACGCCGCGCCGACGATCCCGTCCCGCCAGCCCCACGGGGATTCGAGCACGAGGGGGAGCTGGATGAAGTGGATGTCGTGCCCCCGGCTGTACTGCCGACAGGCGCCCGGCCCGCATCCGCGCCGCGTCGGTTCTGCCCGCCTCGTGGTCATGGTGTTCTCCCTGCGTGAGGAGACTGCCGGCGCCGCCGGAGCCCGTTCTTGGCCGAGGCGAATGCCGTGGCCCGGGTCTTCTCCGGAAGGCACCGTGCCGGGTGACGCGGTTGCCGCCAGCCCACGTCCGAAGGCGTGCGGGCTGGGCTCTGGACCCGCCCGCGAGGTTACCCGAGGGTCGGCACACCATCGCGGCCCACCCCGCGCCGCTCCCACGAGACGGCAGCGAGGTACCCGGTGCCGGTCAGGGCGACACCGACCCAGATCGCGGCTGCGACCGCCCCTGTGGCGGCGATGGCCGCACTGGCCGCCACCCCGCCGAGCACGCTACCGGCGTTGGCGCACAACGAGTTCATCGACGAGCCGAGCTGGGGGTTGCTCGGCACGGCGCGCATGAGCCGGACCTGGACGAACGGGGTGAGGGACCCGGCGGTGGCCCCGATGCAGGCGAAGCCGAGGTGGACCATCGGTGTCCACGAGGGCGCGGCCGCGAGACCCACGAAGCCCACGGATGCCGTCAGGGCCGAGAACACCGCGGCCGCCTGCCAGCTGCGGTCCGCGATCGCCCCGCCGGCGTAGTTTCCGACGGTCATCCCGACCCCCATCGCGGCCATGACGAGGGCGACGGATGCCGCGCCCAGACCCGCGACCGTCGTGACGATGGACGCGGCGAAGGTGAGCACCGAGAACAGTCCGGCGTTGACCAGGGCATAGACGCTTATCGACCCGAGCAGGGACCGGCTGCCCAGCGGGCGCAGGGCACGCAACAGGGGGACCCTCGGGCCCGGCGGCGGGCCGTGGCCGCTCAACGACCAGGCGCTGCCGAATGCGGCCAACGCGAACAGTGCCGCGATGATCAGGTAGCTCACCCGCCACCCGAGCGACTGTCCGAGCCACGTGCCGACCGGGGCCCCGACGACGTTGGCGATGGTCAGCCCGCCGAGGACGACCGCGACCCCGCGCGCGGCGTGGCTCGACCCGAGCAGGCCGGCCGCGACGATCGCGGCGACCCCGAAGTAGGAGGCGTGCGGCAGCGGGGAGAGGATGCGCAGGACGACGACGGCGGCGAAGTTCGGCATGAGCGCCGTCGCCGCGGTCAGCGCGGCCATGACCAGGAGTGACCCGGCGACGAAACGGCCACCGCGGAAGCGTGGCGAGAGGGCTCCGAGGACCGGGGCGCCCAACACGACGCCCAGGGCATATCCCCAGACGAAGATCGACATGGCGGCGATCGCGTCGGCGTGGCTGGCGGCGTAGCCGGCGGGGTCGAACTCGGCGGCGACCTCCGGCAGGATGCCCATCGCGACGAACTCGCTGCACCCGATGGCGAAACCCCCGAGCGTGAGCGAGGCCAGTGCCACCGCCCCTCCGGCGCCACGAGCGAAGGGGCGAGACGCGCCATCCACCGCTTCACTGTACGAATGTCCTGACAAATCCGGCAGCGTGGATGCCGCCCATCTCAGCATCCGGTTCCGGAGGGGTCGAACGCCCCCGACCGACCCAGCGAGCGGAAGGTAACCCTGGTTACGGCATCCCGGCGGACGTTGGCCTGGAGCACCGCCGCGAGCACGCGGGGGGTGCGCCCACAGCCGCCCACGCGGGGGTCGCATCAGTGATGCGTTGACAGTGATTCGTCGATGCTACAGTGAGGCATGCGCACGACGATCAGACTCGATCCCGAGGTCGCGGCGGCCGCCGAACGATTGCGGGCCGATCGGCACATCGGGCTCGGGGAGGCCGTCAACGAACTCGCTCGGGCAGGCCTTGCGCGCGATCGCGAGATCAGGCGCTTCACCCAGCGCACGTCGAACGTCGGGTTGCGGGTCGATGTCACCAACATCGCCGAGACACTCGACCTGCTGGACGAAGAAGACGAGCAGGGGGGCCGGTGATCGTCGACGCCAACGTCCTGCTCTTCGCCGTCGACGAGTCGTCCCCGTTTCACTCGGTTGCCTGGAACTGGCTCGACTCGGCGATGAACGGGCCGGAGCGTGTCGGTCTCCCGTGGCCCTCGCTGCTGGCCTTCCAACGGATCATCACCCATCCGCGCGCGACGACGAACCCGCTCACGCCGGAATCGGCATGGCAGTACGTGACCGACTGGCTCGACGCCGAACAGTCCTGGGTGCCCGTGCCCGGCCCCCGCCACCGTGAGATCCTCGGCGACCTCCTCACGCGCGGCCAGTTGCAGGGGAACCTCGTGCCCGATGCCCATCTCGCGGCCCTGGCAATGGAGCACGGCGTGGCCGTCTGCTCCTTCGACAGCGACTACGCGCGCTTCGGCGCCCTGAGATGGGTGAACCCGGCATCCCTGTGAGCGCTCCGCTCCTGGCAAGCTGCCTAGGGTGAGCACCGGGGACGACAGCCTCCTCGAAGGCCTCTACGAGAGCCTGCTCACCCGTGCCCTCGAGGAGCGCCTCGCCGGGCACCCGGCATCCGAGGTCGTGCGCGGGAGGACCGATGGCGCCGACGAGCCGGAGGTGCTCGCCCGGCACGTGCGCGACGTCGTCGCCCGAGCCCTCCGACTCGAGCGGGACCCGGAGCGCCGGCTGGCCCTGGTCAACCGGATCGTCGGGGAGCTCGGGGTGGCCGGTGACGCGCTCACCACTGCCGGGCAACTCCTGGCGGTCACGTCACCGGGCGGGCCGGGGGCGGGCCGGCGGGTCTTCACCGAACGCCCCTCGACGCCATTGTCGGATGCCGCCCTGTTGACGAACGCTCCCGGGGAGCCGGGGGTCGGGCACGAGATCCGTGCCGAGCTGGCCAGCGCCGACCGGGTCGACCTCATCATGGCGTTCGTCAAGTGGCACGGGCTGCGGCTGTTCGAGGAGCGACTCGCGGCGGCCCGCACGCAGGGGGTCCGCCTGCGGGTGATCACGACGACCTACCTCGGGGCCACGGAACGGGCCGCGCTCGACCGGCTCGTGCGGGACTTCGGCGCCCAGGTCAAGGTCCAGTACGACGCGCAACGGACCCGGTTGCACGCCAAGGCGTGGCTCTTCCGGCGCAACACCGGCTTCGACACCGCCTACGTCGGGTTGAGCAACCTCTCCCGCGCGGCCATGCTCGACGGGGTCGAGTGGAACGTACGGCTCTCGGCGGTGGCCAACCCAGCGTTGGTGCGCAAGTTCCTCGCCACCTTCGACAGCTACTGGAACGACCCGACGTTCGAGACCTACGACCCGGATGCCGACCGCGACCGGCTCGACGACGCCCTGGCCGAGGCCTCCGGCCGGCGGGCCCACGACCGGGTCACCCTCACCCTCTCGGGGCTCGAGGTACGGCCCTACCCCTACCAGCAGGAGATGCTCGACCGGCTCGAGGTCGAGCGGGTCGTCCACGATCGGCACGCCAACCTGCTCGTCGCCGCGACCGGGACGGGCAAGACGGTCGTCGCGGCGCTGGACTACCGGCGCCTGGCCGCGGCGGCCGCCGGGCACTCGCCCCTGCCGTCGTTGTTGTTCGTCGCCCACCGGCGCGAGATCCTCCAGCAGTCCCTGCGGACCTATCGGGAGGTGCTCGGCGACGCCGGTTTCGGTGAGCTGTACGTCGACGGGCACCGTCCGGAGCGGTGGCGGCACGTCTTCGCCTCGGTCCAGTCGCTCACGGCCTACGGCATAGCGCACATCCCCGCGGGCGCCTACGACGTCGTCGTCATCGATGAGTTCCACCACGCGCAGGCGCTCACCTACCGGCGGATCCTCGAGCACCTGATCCCTCGCGAGCTGCTCGGGCTCACGGCCACCCCGGAACGTGTTGACGGTGTCGACGTGCGCTCATTCTTCGGCGGGCGCACGGCCGCCGAGCTGCGGCTGTGGGACGCCCTCAAGGCGGACCTGCTCACCCCGTTCCACTACTTCGCGACCGCCGACGGGTGCGACCTGACCTCCCTCGACTGGCGGGCCGGCGCCTATGACGTCGCCGGGCTGTCCACGCTGTTCACCGGCAACGACGCACGGGCGCGGATCATCCTCACGGCGCTCTTCGACAAGGTGGCCGACGTGCTGGCGATGAAGGCGCTCGGGTTCTGCGTCTCGCGAGATCACGCCCGGTACATGGCCCGGGTCTTCAACGAGGCCGGCGTCGCGGCATCCGTCGTGCTCGGGGACACGGCATCCGCCGACCGGGATGCCGCGCTGCGCGGCCTGCGCGAGGGCAGCATCCAGATCGTCTTCACCGTCGACGTCTTCAACGAGGGCGTCGACGTGCCGGCCGTCAACACCGTCCTGTTCCTGCGACCGACCGAGAGTTCGACGCTCTTCCTGCAACAGCTCGGCCG
>JBDIAO010000112.1:0-8567 GCA_039812375.1 Phycicoccus sp.
GCCCCACCAGTCTCACGTTTTCGGGGTGACCCCGCAATCGTGGCGAAGCTACGGAAGGTTTCCGGGGTCTGGGCAGGCATCCGGGGTCTGGGCAGGCAACCGGGTCTCAGGCCCCCTCGACCCCGACCGTATGCCGCCCGTCTCCCTCGACACTCGACCCTGACCGTATGCCGTCAGGCTCGGCGGGTCATAACCAGCCGTTGAGACGCTCCACGTGCAGGTGCACCGGCAGCCGCCGCTCGATGATCATCGCGGCACGGAACTCGTCCCAGTCCGGGTGCTCACCCGAGATCGCACGATAGATGTCGACGAGTTCATCGGCACTGGCGTCATCGACGGCCGTCGTGACTGGGAGAAGCTCGGCCCGGCAGTCGGCGACGGCATACCCCCATCCGTGGGGGTTCATCACGAGATAGGTGGCTCGGGGGTCGCGACGCAGGTTCGCCGTCTTAGCCCGGTCCGCTGCCGTCGAGACTCGGATGACCTCCCGCTGCCCGTCGAAAGCATGGGTGACGACGGACAGCTGGGGTCGCCCGCTGCGACGAATCGTCGCCAACGTTCCCAGGTGGTGGCTGGTGAGGAGATCGCGCACGGGGTCAGTGCTCACGAGCCCATCATGACTGATGCCCGCCCGAGTATCGGAGCCAGCAGCGGGCCGGAAACACTCACAGGTCGTAGTACATCTCGAATTCGTGGGGGTGCGGACGGAAGCGAATCGGATCGATCTCGTTCTTGCGCTTGTACTCCACCCACGTCTCCAGGACGTCCGTGGTGAAGACGCCACCCTCGAGGAGGAAGTCCTGGTCGGCCTCGAGGGCCTCGAGGACCTCCGGAAGGGACCCAGGCACCTGGTCGATGGCGGCGTGCTCCTCCGGAGGCAGCTCATAGAGATCCTTGTCAATCGGCTCCGGCGGCTCGATCCGGTTCCGGATGCCGTCGAGGCCGGCCATCAGCTGCGCGGCGAAGGCGAGATAGGGGTTGCACGACGGGTCCGGAACCCGGAACTCGATGCGCTTGGCCTTCGGCGAGGTGCCCGCGATCGGGATGCGGATGCACGCGGACCGGTTACGCGCCGAGTAGACGAGATTGACCGGAGCCTCATAGCCGGGCACGAGCCGATGGTAGGAGTTCACCGTCGGGTTGGTGAAGGCAAGCAATGCCGGAGCGTGCCGGAGCAGACCACCGATATACCAGCGAGCCAGGTCGGACAGTCCGCCATAGCCGCGCTCGTCGTAGAACAAAGGCTTGCCGTCCTTCCACAGCGACTGGTGGGTGTGCATACCCGAACCGTTGTCGCCGAAGATCGGCTTCGGCATGAACGTCGCAGTCTGACCGTGGCGCCAGGCCTCGTTCTTGATGACGTACTTGAACTTCATCATGTCGTCGCCGCTGTGCAGCAGTGTGTTGAACCGGTAGTTGATCTCCTGCTGCCCGCCGCTGGCGACCTCATGGTGGCTGCGCTCGACGACCAGACCGACCTCCTTGAGCGTGAGGCACATTGCGTCACGCAGGTCGGCGAAGTGGTCGACGGGGGGGACCGGGAAGTAGCCGCCCTTCATCCGCGGCTTGTAGCCGAGGTTGCCACCCTCCTCCTCCTTGCCGCTGTTCCACACGGCCGCCTTGGAGTCCAGGAAGTAGTAGCCGGCGTTGGGTCGGGTCTCGAAGCGTACGTCGTCAAAGACGAAAAATTCGGCCTCGGCGCCGAAGTATGCCGTGTCCGCGATCCCGGTCGAGCGCAAATAGGCCTCGGCTTTGGCGGCGATATTGCGTGGGTCACGGCTGTAGGGCTCGTCCGTGAACGGGTCGACGATGGAGAAGTTCATGATGAGCGTCTTGTGCTCACGGAACGGATCGAGGTATGCCGTCGCGATGTCGGGCAACAGCTTCATGTCGGACTCGTGGATGGCCTGGAACCCGCGGATGGAGGAGCCGTCGAAGGCCTGTCCCACGGTGAAGAACTCCTCGGTCACTGACTCCGCCGGGACGTTGAAGTGCTGCATCACCCCGGGCAGGTCGCAGAAGCGGATGTCGACGAAGGTGACGTCCTCCTCCTTGAGGTATCTCAGGACGTCGTCGGCGGAGCTGAACAAGGGTTCCTCCTCATGCTTGGTGTGCCGCTCTGCGCCGGGTTCCGGGCGAGGCTGCGGATGGTGACGGGAAAGACGCTAAGGATCGAGGGTTTCTCCGTCATGACTGCGATGTTTCGGCAAGGTAACAGTCTCGCAAGGCTCTCGCGAGGCTCCCCCGAGGCTCTCGGGCTGCGGGACCAGGCCACCCCGGGCGCGGCGCAGTGCGCAGGCAGCATACGCTCACCTGCGTGAGTGCCTCCCCTCGCAAGCCGCCTGCCGCGCCTCGTCCCGGGGTGAGCGCGAGCAATCCCACGCCGGCGGGTTTGGGTCGACGGTTCCTCGCCGTGCTCATCGATTGGTTGCTCTGCCAGGCGATCGCGGTCGGATTGCTCGGCGTGCAGGTCACCCACGGAGGAGTGGACGCCTTTGTGCCGCTGGGGATCTTCGCAGTGGAGAACCTCGTGCTCGTCGGCACTGTTGGTTCGACGATCGGTCACCGGCTGCTCGGACTGCGGGTACTCCAGGCGCGGCCAGGGTTGTACCCGGTGCAGGTGCTCGTGCGCACGATGCTGCTCTGCCTGTTCCTGCCAGCGATCTTCACCAGTTCGGACGGGCGCGGTTTCCACGACGTCCTCGCCGGGACGAGGATCGTGCGGATCTGAGCCAGCCGGCCCAGGTCACGTCAAGCGCGCCTGGACCGCGCGTGGGTCACCCGGGGCGATCACCGCCCGCGCATCGCGCGCCGATCCACCCGCATCTTCGTCGGGTCCATACCGGCGGGTACGCCTTGCCGCACCCCAGGCAGGGATTTCAGGCGCTTGTTGACCATGGACGTCTCGGCCTTGGTCAGGACTGGCCGCATCCGGGTCAGCTTGCTGGCGATCTTGCGGATCGGCACCTGACCGTCCTCGTCGCCGGCGGTCCACAGGTGGATCGGAACTCCCGGGACAACCCGGGCGACCTTCTTCTCCTCGGCCTTGAGCAGCTTGGTCACCCGGCCTGACGGACCCTCACCGATAAGGACGACTCCGGGGCGTCCCACCGCCCGGAAGACCATCGAGGCCCCGCTCATGTCGGTGATCTTCACACCGCGCTGGGCATCGACGGCGACCGGCTCCTGGCCGGCATACCAACCGCGCTTGCCCAGACCCATGAGTGCGGCTCCGGCGGCTCCAGGCTGACCCTCAAGGGCGCCATACATGGCGGCATTGCCACGTCGGTTCATCACGAAGACAGCGGCAAGCGTGGCGGCGGGGATGGCCATGAGGATGAAGTACCAGCGCCACATGCCACCAAGCCAGAAGCCGAGGATGACCGGGACCGCCGCAGCGAGCAATGCGGCGCCGAGCATCCACCACCCGAGCTTGGGGTCGAGCTGACGAATGGCGCGGTAACCCTGCCGGATCTCGGCGATCCGGCCGGGTTTCTTCTCGTCCTTCGACATGGCGTGATGCTCCTGGGCGTCGGGCAGCCGGGACCTGCCGTGTACTGGCGTGTGGCGCCGGCACGACAGGGTGTGACGTCGACACAGGGTGTGACGTGGACGATTCTAGGTGGTCGTGGCGCTCACGTGATGCGAGCGCTGCTCCGAGGCGGCCATCAGCGTCGCGGCCTCCTGCTTGGCCGGCTGGTCGGCACCCTCACCAAGGTGGGCCAGGTGCTCCGGCAGCGGGCGCCCCCAGCGAGTCATCGCCTGGACCCACAGCCGTCCGGCCCGATAGGACGAGCGCACCAGTGGTCCGGCCATGACGCCCTTGAAGCCGATCTCGTAGGCCAGGTCGGACCAGTGGACGAACTCCTCCGGCTTGACCCACCGGTCGATCGGGTGGTGCGTGGGGGAGGGGCGCAGATACTGGGTGATCGTCACGATGTCCACGCCCGCGTCGTGCAGGTCGCGCAGTGCCTGCTCGATCTCGGTGTCGGTCTCGCCCATGCCGAGGATGAGGTTGCTCTTGGTGACCAGCCCGGCGTCCCGGGCCATGGTCAACACCGCAAGGGACTTGTCGTAGGTGAACGCCGGCCGGATCCGTTTGAAGATCCGCGGAACCGTCTCGAGGTTGTGCGCGAACACCTCCGGAGCGGCGTCGAAGACCTTGCCGACGTTCTCGGGCACGGCGTTGAAGTCCGGGGGAAGGATCTCGACCCCGGTGGTGGGGTTGAGCGCGTGGATCTGCCGGATCGTCTCGGCGTAGAGCCAGGCGGCGCCGTCGGGCTGGTCGTCGCGAGTGACCCCGGTGACGGTCGCATAGCGCAGCCCCATGGTGCGCACCGACTCGGCGACCCGGCGCGGCTCGTCCGGGTCGAGCCGCTGCGGACGCCCGGTCGCGATGTCGCAGAAGTCGCACCGTCTGGTGCACGTGTCGCCTCCGATGAGGAAGGTCGCCTCCCGGTCCTCCCAGCACTCGAAGATGTTCGGGCAGCCGGCTTCCTGGCAGACCGTATGCAGGCCCGCGGAGCTGACCATCGAGTGGATTTGGGTGTATGCCGGGCCCATCTTGGCGGTCGTGCGGATCCAGCCGGGCTTGCGCTCGATCGGGGTCTGGCTGTTGCGGGCCTCGACCCGCAGCAGGCGTCGTCCTTCGGGTGCCATGGTCACCCGCCCACCTTACGCCGGGACCGGGTACCGCCTCGGCGAAGGCTCATCCGATTCAGCGCAGGATCTCGCTCAGGTGCTTCTCGACATACGGCAGCACGTCCTGGACGGTGACCGTGCGCCCGGCCTCTTGGGTCAGTGAGGAGACTCCGGCGTCGGCGATGCCGCAGGCGATGATGTTGTCGGCCCAGGACAGGTCCGCGTCGCAGTTGAGGGCGAAGCCGTGCATGGTCACCCGCTTGCTGACCCGCACGCCAATGGCGCCGAGCTTGCGGTCCCCGCCGCGCTCGTCGCCCAGCACCCACACCCCGGAGCGACCCGCCACCCGGGTGGTCTGCACACCGAAGTGGGAGCAAGTGCGAATCATCACCTCCTCGAGGCGGCGCACATGCGCCACGACGTCGATGGGCACGGCGCGCAGGAAGACGATCGGGTAGCCGACGAGTTGGCCAGGCCCGTGCCAGGTGATCAGTCCGCCGCGGTCGACCTCGACCACCGGGGTGCCGTCGCGGGGCCGTTCGTGCTGCTGCGTGCGTTTGCCAGCCGTATAGACCGGGACGTGCTCGAGGAGCAGCGTCGTGTCCGGCAGGTCCCCGGCGACGACGGCCGCGTGCACCCTCCGCTGGTGCTCCCAGGCCTGTTCATAGTCGACGAAGTCCGGGGCGAAGCCGACGTGCTCGAAGCGCATGCAGATCAGCGTATGCCGCGCCCAGGACGGGCACGATCGCGAGCCGGAGGCGGTGACTGTGGATAACCGCCGGGTCCAGGTAGCCGCTCATGCCACGGTGGGGTCATGACTGCATCGAAATCCACGCACCTCGACCGTGGGCCGGTGGGCCGTCGGGCAGCCTCCGCCAGCCAGGCCCCGGACGTGCCCGGGTTCCTCATCAGTGAACGCCTGGGATCGGGAGGGCAGGCGACCGTGTGGGCCGGCACGCGACTCTCCGACGGTCTCGACGTGGCCCTGAAGGTGATCACGGCCGGTGCGGCGAACGTCACGACCGCGCGACAGGAGGCGGAACTGCTCGGTCAGTTCTCCTTCGAGCACCTGGTCACCCTGCACGAGGTGCTCACGGTTGGCGACGACCTCGTCCTCGTTCTCGAGCTGCTTCGTGGCGGGTCACTCGCCGCCGTCGTCGCGGCCCGCGGGCACCTCAGCGACGGAGAGTGCGTCACGGTCCTCACCCCGCTGCTCGGGGTTCTCGGCCGCCTGCATCGCGCCGGGGTGGTCCATGGTGACGTATCCCCTGGCAACGTTCTCTTCGATACCGCCGGCTGCCCATTCCTCGGGGATCTCGGCACCGCACGGGTGGCTGGTCGAGCGGTGGTCGACGTGAGCGGGACAAAGGGGTTCCTCGCTCCCGAGGTCCTCCTTGGGAGCCAGCCCACCCCCGCCTCAGACGTGTATGCCGTCGGTGCACTCGGCCGGCTCTGTCTGACGGGAGAGGGCCCGGGGATGGCCTTGGATCGCCCGGCGCAGCGGCCGTCGGTCAGCACCGATGGTTCGGTCCTGCAGCTTTGTGAGCAGGCGATGGCAAGCGAGCCAGGGGACCGCCCCGACCCCGATGCTCTCGCAGTGGCGCTTCATGGGGCTGCCACTGCAGAACCCCTGGAGATCGTGTCCGGCGCCGACCCCACGGCGGGCCTGACCCGGCGAATCCGCGAGATCGCGGCCGCTGTGCCGGAGCCCCGGGCTGGTCGTCGCAGGCTTGTGCCCTGGCGGGAACGGCTCGCCAGCGTGGTGTCCTGGTCGAGAGGGCGCCGCTGGCTGATCGCAGCAGTATCAGCCGCGGTGGCGGTGGCCTGCCTGATCGCACTGGTCCCATCCCTGCTGGCTGCCTACGGGAAGGAGTCGTCCCCTGAGCCGGATACGGGCGGGCGAGTCACCACACCGGTCCCCACCGACTCCAGTTCTGAGGCTGTCTCTGACTCTGAGGCCAGCTCCGGGTTGCCGGCACAAGGTGCCGCCCTGGACCCGGCTGATGCGGTCTCACACCTGGCCCAGGTCCGAGCCAGGCTGTGGGCGGATCCTCGAACCGGTGACCTCGCGACCCTCGATGTCCCCGGGTCGGCAGCCTGGCAGGCCGATGATGCCGATCGGGGACGTCGAGCAGCCGAGGGTATCCACCTGGACGGTCTCTCCTTCTCGGTGGTCACCGCGACGGAGACGGTTCGTGACGGTGACCGAGCCACGGTGCAGGTGAGTGTGCGGACCTCCGCGCATGTCGAGACATCTCCGGGCGGGAAGCGTGCGGTGCCCGAACGTGTCGGGGCCCCGGTCCTGCTCGACCTCGTCCGCACGGAGGCAGGCTGGCGGGTGGAGGCTGTCCGCCCAGTGTCGTGATCCCAGCTGGTTCAGACCTCGAAGGCGCCCTCCTCGAGGCGAGCCTTCATCGCAGTGAGGAAACGGGCTGCATCCGCCCCGTCGACGATCCGATGGTCGTAGGACAGCGCGAGGTAGACCATCGAGCGCACCGCGATCGTCTCTTCGCCGTCGGCGGACAGCACGACGACCGGGCGCTTGACAACGGCACCGGTGCCGAGGATCGCCACCTGCGGCTGGTTGATGATCGGGGTGTCGAACAGCGCTCCGCGCGACCCCGTGTTCGTGATCGTGAAGGTCCCACCGCTGAGGTCGTCCGGCATGATCTTGTTGGTCCGGGTCCGCTCGGCGAGATCCGCGATGGCACGCGCCAACCCAGCGATGTTGAGGTCACCGGCGTTCTTGACCACTGGGACGATGAGCCCCTTGGCGGTGTCGACGGCGACACCCAGGTGCTCCGCGCCGTGGTAGGTCACGTCGTCCCCGTCAAGGCTCGCGTTGACCGTCGGGTACGCCTTGAGGGCCTCAACGGCGGCGAGCGCGAAGAATGGCAGGAAGCTGAGCTTGGTTCCCTCACGAGCCTCGAACGCAGCCTTGGTCCGCTCGCGTAGCCGCGAGATCGCGGTGACGTCGACCTCGACGACCGTGGTCAGCTGTGCCGAGATCTGCAGGGACTCGACCATCCGGGCGGCGATCATCTTCCGAAGCCGGGTCAACGGTCTCGTCGTCCCTCTAAGCCCCGAGTCCGAGGGGGCCGGGATCGCGGTCGCAGGTGCGGCAGTAGACCCGGCGGCCACCGGCGCGGCGGCCGGCGGGGAAACAGGCGCGGCGGCCTGCGCTGCGGCCTCGACTGCGGCGAGAACGTCCTGCTTGCGGATCCTGCCGCCAATCCCGGTACCGGTGACGGTCGACAGGTCCAGTCCCGCGTCGGCTGCGAGCTTGCGAACCAAGGGGGTGACGTATGCCGCGGCCTCACTCGGCGCCGCAGCAGGGGCTTGCGCGACTGGCGTCGGCGTCGGAGCTGGAGCCGGGGCCGGAACGGGTGCAGGAGCTGCTGCGACGGGGGCCGGCGCGGGTTCCGGTGCCGACATGACGGGCACCGGTTCAGGTTCTGGGGCTAGTGCGGGAGGGGCTGGTGCAGCTGGGGCTGGTGCAGCAGGGGCCGCGACAGCGGTCGCGGGTGCAGCTCCAGCGTTTGAGACCGACCCGCCGATGATGGCGAGCGCGGCACCCACCGGGACGGTGTCGTCCTCACTGACGAGGATCTGGGTCAGCACGCCTTCGGTCGGGGACGGGATCTCGGTGTCGACCTTGTCCGTGGAGACTTCGAGCAGGGCCTCGTCGGCAGCAACGTGATCCCCCACCGACTTCAACCAGCGCGTCACGGTTCCCTCCGTGACCGACTCGCCGAGTGCCGGCATCGTGACGGTGGTCCCACCCTCGACGACAGCGCCAGCTCCGGCCTCAGGGGCCACTGCGGCTGGTTCGGGCGCGACCTCGACCACCGGTGGGGGCTGCGGAGCCGCCGCCTGGACCGGCTGCGGTGCCGGAGCAGTCGGTGCCGGAGCTGTCGGTGCCGGAG
>JBDIAO010000113.1:0-8555 GCA_039812375.1 Phycicoccus sp.
GCCAGCTACTTGCGCATCAACCCGGAGCACGGCTCGATCGAGGTCGGGAACCTGCACTACGCCCCGGCCCTGCAACGGCGCCGAGCTGCCACCCAGGCGCAATACCTGCTCATGGCACACGCCTTCGACGACCTCGGCTACCGCCGGTACGAGTGGAAGTGCGACTCCCTCAACGCTCCGTCCCGGGTCGCGGCGACCCGGTTGGGCTTCACCTACGAGGGGACCTTCGTCCAGCACCGGGTCGTGCGCGGCCGCAACCGGGACACCGCGTGGTATGCGATCACTGACCGCCGCTGGCCACTGGTGCGCTCAGCCCTGCAGGCCTGGCTGGCTCCCGCCAACTTCGACGGGGAGGGCCGGCAGGCGGCTCCTTTGCGTATGCCGAGCCGGCCGGGCTGAGGGTCACCGATGCCGTGGGCACTCCGGGTGCGCAGACTCGCCCGTCTGCTGCTGGCCTGCCTGGTCGCCGGGGTCCTCTCCGGGGTGGCCGGTGCAGCGTTGACTCTGGTGCTCGAAGCGGTGCAGCGCGCGACCCTGGGGTATCGCGACGGCACCTTCGAAACGGCCATCCAGCACACTCCACCGGCGCGGATCGTGATTGCCTTCACTCTCGGCGGGCTGCTTTCCGGCCTCGGGTGGTGGGCGTTGCGGCGGCGGCGCAGAGTGCCTTCGCTGCGGTCGGTCGTCGTCGAGCCGGTTGACAACGACCGCCTCACCGTCGTGAGTTTGGACGCGCTCCTGCAGGTCCTCTTCGTGGGGGCCGGCGGTTCAGTCGGTCGGGAAGGGGCCCCCCGCCAGCTCGCGGCCGGCCTGACGAGCCGGGTCCTGGGTACGACCCGGCTGGACGGGGCCGACCTGCAGGTCCTCGTCGCCGCTGGGGCCGGTGCCGGGCTCGCCGCGGTCTACACCACACCGGTGGCTGGGGCGATCTTCGCGCTCGAGATCGTGCTGGCCCGGTGGTCGACGCGCGCCCTTGCTCTCGCCCTGCTCGTCTCCGGGTTGGCGACCCTCGTCGCGCGGCCGGTCACCCACGATGCGACGACATACCGCTGGCCTGGAGGTGAGCTGACCCTCACGGATATCGGATGGTCGGTCGCCGTCATCCCGCTCGCCGCCGGGCTCGGGCTGCTGTTTGTCCAGCTCATCCGGGGGGCTCGCCCACACCGGCAGCGACACGTCGGGGTGTGGGTCACCCTGGCCGCTCTGACGGTGGGGCTGACCGCGACCGTTCTGCCGGCCATTCCCGGCAACGGCAAAGCGGTCATCCAAGACGTCCTGGTCGGCCACCCCGATGTCCTCACCCTGGCCGCCCTGACGTTGGCCAAGCCCGTCGTGACCGGGTTGTGCCTGCGGGCCGGGGCAACTGGCGGGGTGCTCACCCCCGCGCTGGCCACGGGCGCTGCTGCCGGGGGTGCCGTGGCACTGATCGCCAGCGGGTTCGGCATCCACGCAGAGTTGGCCACCTGGGCACTGGTCGCCGCTGCCGCGGTGCTCGCGGTCAGTCAGGATGCACCATTTTTCGCGGTCGCGTTCGCCTGGGAGCTGACGCGTCCGAGCCTGTGGCTGCTCATCCCGATCGCAGTGGCCGCGTTCGGCGCCTGGGTGGCCACCCGGTGGGCCGGAGTCCTCCCCACAGACCGGCCGCCAACCCGGTCGTGAGCCCTGTCGCGGCCGCGGTCATGAGCGTGTCGTCGTTCACCCGGGGGCCGGCGCGACGGGTGCCAGGGAGGGTCTGGTCACCGGGCTGACCAGCGCCGAGACGGCGAGCAGGGCCACCGGGATGGTGAAGGCGAGATAGATGCCGAAGGCCTGCCCAACCGCCCCAAGGACCGGACCGACCGTCAGGGTCGAGACATAGACGATGGTGATGATCATGTTGACTCGGGCGCCAGCGAGCTGTGGATCGTCGCTCATCGCAGACACCGACATCGGGAAACCGCACGCCATCCCGGCCCCCCAGGCGACGATCCCAACATAGGACCAGGCCGGCAGTGCGGCCACCCCGGCGACCATGAACACGACCAGCCCGACGATAGCGAGCAGCGCCGAGACCAGGACGGTTGCGGAGCGACCGATGGCGTCGACGAGGAATCCGCCGAGCAGCCGGCCGACCGTCGCGACGACCCAGAAGACACTGAGGGCGTATGCCGCGTCCGCCTGGCTGAAGCCGCTCGTGGTCAACGCGATCGGCAGCCACGAGCTGGCGGCCATCTCCACCATGACGAAAGTGAACCCGACCAGGGCGATGAGCAGGCTGCGCCGCTCCCGCCACACTGCCCGAGCCTGCCGGCGACGATGCGCTCGCTGCTCGGCCGACACGGCGACGCGCGGATGGTTCGGCAGGAAGAGGCAGGCGGTCACCGAGGCAACGAGGGTGAGCGCAGCGACCGCGACGAACTGGGAGGCCACGTCGACGCCGGCTGCGCTGACGACCCCGGTGAGCGCTGCTGCGCTGAGCATGCCGATCCCGAACGCGCCGTGGATGAACGACAGGACGCTGCGTCGGGCGACTGTGTCAACGCGAGTGCCCTCGTAGTTGCCGACGAAGTCGAGGATGGCGATCGGACCACCGAGTGCGACGAGGAGCACGACGGTGAGGACCCGGTGGCCGCCGGTGACCGCCGGTCCGAGCAGGGCCAGGGCCGCCCCAGCCGTCGTGTAGAAGCCGATGCCGACGGCGCGGGACCCGAAGCGGGCGACCAGTCCGTGGGCGAAGGTGACGGCGAGGAACCCGCCCACCGGATACGCCGCAGTGACCAAGCCGAACTGCACCGTGTTGATGCCGAGCAGTTCCTTGACGTCCGGCCCGCGGCTGACCCAGGTCGAGAAGAGGAATGCCCGGGTGAAGAACATGACGAATGCCGCGGCCGCCCATGCCGGGACCGAGCGAGCCGCCGACGCCGGTTCGTCGGAGCCCGCCCGGGGGAGGGGGGTGTTCGGTGCGGTGTCGGACATCGGCTGTGGACTCGCTCGGATGATCGGCTGTCGGTGGGAGGAGGTGGCTCCCGGCGAACGTATCGCCTTCCTGGCACCCACGGATGCCAGGTCCACGCAGACCCCACCACTGGGGGCCCTGGGTCTGCACGACTGGGCGCGCTCGTGAGGCCACTGTCGGAGGGTGTCGTTATGGTCGATCTGACGATGTAGGAGAGGCGGGAGGGCGCCACCGAACAGCGGCCAGTCGGCCTCGACGAAGCACAGCGCGCCGGTCACCGGCACGTCACCGACGACCCCCGAGACCAGCTCCACCTGCCGGAGCACGCCGTCCGCGAGTTTGGTGCAGTCCCTCCTCCCGACGACGAGCTTCTCGACACGCGGGCGCAGGGCCCCGCCTTCGACCTTCAGGCTCGGCCGCCCCTTGTACCGCTTCGCGTCGATCACCCAGACGCCGGCCGGAATGACCGCGAGGTGGTCGATGTTCGCCCTCGACCTCGGGATGCGGCGATCGTGCAGGACCGCGACATCATCACCCGCAATGGAGTCGAACAGGGGCCCGAGCCTCTCCTCGCCGACCGCCCCTCGCTCCCCGGCCTTCGTGCTTTGCCGCTCTTCGCTGAGCGCGACGGCGACGCCGCCGAACCGGCCCCGCTGTCCACGCAGGAGGTGGGATGGCGGCATACCGAAGAGGCTGTATGCCGCGGAGCGGGCTCCGTGCGGACGTCGACTGACTGCGCTGCCGGCTTCGGACTGCCGTTTCGGGCAGTGACTGCTGGGGCACTAGCAGCCGGCCGCCGCAAGAGCAGTCGGAGCGTTGCCGGAGTGGATGAGCCGGGCCGGAGCCGCTCGTGACAGACTCGATCGGATGCGGAGCAATCCGGATCACGTCGAGCTGACGATGGACGAGCTGCGGGTTATCGCCCGGTTTGCCGCGGCATGCGCCGAGCCGGCCCTCGTCATCTTCCGCAATGCCTGCCCGGACGACCCGCGGCCGGCGGCGGCTCTCGAGGCCGCCCGGGTCTTCGCCGACGGGGCCGCCCGCTCACGCCTCCAGCGGACAGCCGCAACGGATGCCCACCGTGCCGCCAAGGAGGCTCCGACGGAGGCGGCCCGGCACGCGGCGAGCGCTGCCAGCGATGCGCCGGCGGCGGCATACCTCCATCCGCTTGCCAGGGCGAGCCAGGTGCGCCACATCCTCGGAGCGGCGGCGCAGGCCGCACGGGCCGCCGAGCTCGCCCAAGGGGACGACCCGGTCGTGGCGGAGTACGTCATCACCGCGGCCGCGAAGCGGGCCACGCCCGTCGTGCGCGACGTGCTGGGCCGCTATCCGCGGGCGCCGCGGGGCCGGAGCCGGGTGGCGGTGCTCATGCAGCGTCTCGACAGCCTGCTCCGCGACCCGCCACAGGCTCCGCGCGTGGTCGACGACACGGGGCCGTTCTTCCACGGCACCAAGGCCGACCTGCGCCCCGGCGACCTGCTGACCCCGGGCACGCGCTCGAACTACGGCTCGGGTCGGGTGGCCAACCACGTCTACCTGACCGCCTCGCGCGAGACCGCACCCCTGGCCGCGGCGCTCGCCCTCGGCGACGGCCCCGGGCGCGTCTACCGGGTCGAACCGCTCGGCCGGATCGAGGACGACCCGAACGTCACCGACAAGCGATTCCCCGGCAACCCGACCCGGTCCTACCGGACCACCGAGCCGCTGCGGGTCGTCGAGGAGGTCGTCGGCTGGCAGCCACCTCCGCCAGAGCTGATCGAGCAGATGCACGAGCGGATGGCCGAGCTGGCCGAGCTGGGGATCGAGGCCATGGACGACTGACGGAGGGCGGGAGTGCGGCATACCGCGAGATGTCGTATGCCGCCGGGCTGGGCACCTGCTCCACTCAGGTGAGCAGCGGGCCTCCTGCTCCACTCCGGTGAGCAGGTCATGAGTGTCGCGTCGGTCACGAGATGATGGCGAATCCGCCCGTCCACGAGATCTTCTCGGCTGCGGCAAGGCTGATCTGGAGGAAGCCGAGCGCCTCGAGCTCGCACGCACCCCGCAGCGATCCCGCATCGATCGCCTTGAGCCCACCCGCGCTGACGATCCCACGGCCGTGGGGTCACTCGTTGCGCCCTCGACTCAGGGGCGAGAGTCCCACCCCGGGGCGGTCGCTGACCCTGATGACGGCGCGACGGGTCACCTCGCCGCGGGCCTGCCGCTCCCACGCCCCAGGGCCGACCAGCCAGTCCACGACGACGTCGACGTGCGCGGCGACGTGGCCGTGCATCAGGACAGTCCGTGACGCAAGCGGCGCACCAGGGTTGTCAAGCCGATAGCCAGGATGTCACCAGCCGTGGCGTAGGGTCGGTCCCCCGTGTCCGGATGGACGACGAACCGGTGCTCGGCGCCGATGTCGGCAACAGCACGGTGGAAGCCGGCACTCACGGTGGGAGCGGTCGACCGCTTCACCTCGATCGCGGCAACCGGCCGACCCCCACGCACGAGCACGAGGTCGATCTCGTCGCCTCGGGCGGTGCGGTAATGAAAGGGTCGGAGTGCCTCCCCGGCCGCCTGGATCAGGCACTCCACCGCAAAACTCTCGTAGCTCGGTCCGGCTGACGGATGCCCAAGCACGTCATCGAGGCTTGTCAGCTCGAGGAGCGCGTGCAGCAGTCCGGTGTCGCGGACGAACACCTTCGGCGACTTGATCAGTCGCTTGACCGTGTTGGTGTGCCATGGTTGCAGACGGCGGAGCAGCCCCAGGTCAGTCAGCAGGTCGAGGTAGCGGTCGACGGTCGGGCCGGTGACACCGAGCCCAGCCGCAAACCGGCTGGAGTTGAGCAGCGTGCCGCTCGAGTGCGCCAGCATCGTCCAGAGCCGGCGCAGGGTCTCGGCCGGGATGCGTGGGGCGAACATCGGCACGTCACGCTCCAGGTAGGAGCGGATCAGATCGGCACGCCAGCGTACGGACTCGACGTCGCTGCCGGCCGTGAGACTGTCCGGGAACCCGCCTCGCACCCAGACCACGTCCTCCCCCAGCCCGACGGCCTCGGCCTCATCGACGTTGACCCCGCCGAGGTCGATGGAGGCGATGCGCCCAGCCAGGCTCTCCGATGACAGGTGGACCAGGTCGAGGGACGCCGAACCGAGCAGGAGGAACTGACCCGTCCGGTGCCCGGCGCGGCGGTTGTCATCGATGACTCCACGCAGGACCTCGAACAGCGACGGCAGGCGGTGGACCTCATCGAGGATGACGAGGCGTCCGGACTGGCTCCTCAGATAGGCGTCGGTGTCCTCCAGGCGTCGCCGGTCAGCCGGGCGCTCGAGGTCGAGGTAGAACGCCCCACCGGGCCAGTCGCGCGTGACGTCCCGAGCCAAGGTGGTCTTGCCGACCTGACGGGGGCCGAGGATGACGACCGCCGCGGAGGTTCTGAGGCGGCCGAACGCGACGGCTCGACCCGACGCGCGAGGTCTCCCACCGCGAGACGCGGTCGGTAGGGGCGGTGGGCGCGTACTTGCCGGGTAGTGCGCTGGGCTGGCACCCCGGCGCCGACGGTCGTGGCCACGATCTTCGACAACGACGCGGGCCTGGGACAAGACGGTGTCCGACCTCCGTGCCGGGCCGCGGTTCGTCGTCAACCGCCTCGCCCTTGCCCTGCCGCACGTCATGGAGATCGACAGTGAGGGATTCGACTTCCGCGTCGGCGACGAGGCGGAGAAGCAGGCGTTGCTGCTCGGCGAGCCCGAGCTGTTCTTCACCGCGGCCGGCTACGACGGGCAGCCCCTGGTGATGCTGCGGCTGCCCGAGGTGGACACAAGCGGCAGGCGCGCGGGGCGCGCCGGCTGAGCGGCATACGTCACTGTGACTGCACGGAGTGCGTCTCGACTCGTCGGTCCCGCGTCGTACCCTTGGACTCGATCAGACCGGGCACGTCAGGGGTCACCGATGGACTACGGCACCGCCGCCTACCTGCGGGCGAACTCCCCTGCCTGGCGGCTGCTGCGAGCTGACAGTGCAGCCTTGATCCTGCACGTCCTCGGCGAGATTTTCATCGTCGACAACGTGCGCACCATCGCCGAGCCGGATCTGCTTGCCCGGGTCGACGATCTCCTCTATGCGGTCAACACCGCCACCCTGACCCCGGGCGGCGAGCCGCCCTACCCGCGGTCCGCTCGGGGCTATGTGGACACCTGGGCCGACCCAGCCCAGGGCTGGCTGCGCAAGTTCTATCCGGAGGGCTCGAAGGTCGCCCATTACGACGCGAGCGCCGAGGTCGAGAAGGCCTACGCCTTCCTGAGCGGGCTCGGTGCACGCACCTTCATCGGCACCTCGTCCCGCTTGCAGACGATCGTCGAACTCCTGCGCGACATCGTCACCGGTGCCGATGCCGACCCGCAGGCACGATTGCGGGAGCTGCACCGCCGCCGCGACGAGATCGACGCGCAGATCGCGGCCTTCGACACCTCCGCCCCCCTCGATCCGGTCGCCCTGCGGGACCGCTACCAGCACCTGTCCGCCACGGCCCGCGAACTGCTCTCGGACTTCCGGGCCGTGGAGGAGAACTTCCGCACCCTCGACCGGTCCATCCGGGCCGACATCGCTAGTTGGGAGGGATCACGCGGTGAGCTGCTCGACCAGATCGTCGGGGAACGGCACGCTATCGCCGACTCCGACCAGGGGCGCAGCTTCCAGGCGTTCCACGACGTGCTCCTGTCCTCGACCCGGCGCGAGGAGTTGACCGAGCTGCTCGAACGGCTGCTCGACGTCGAGAGCATCGAGGTCGAGGCCTCCTTGGGCCGCATCCACTTCGACTGGCTCGATGCCGCCGAGCGCACCCAGCAGACGGTCCGCCAGCTCTCCGAGCAGTTGCGCCGCTTCCTCGACGACAAGGTCTGGCTGGAGAACCGTCGGGTCGTCGAGCTGCTGCGCTCCATCGAGCGAAACGCGCTGGCCGTGCGGGACCACTCGCCCACGGTGACGATGGCTCTGGCGGCCTCCTCCCCGTCGTTCACTCTCCCCCTCGAGCGCCCGCTGTATGCGCCCTCGACGTTCACCGGGGTCGACTCGACCGGGCCGGTGCAGGACGGGGACGAGGCCCTCGCGTGGGAGGCGCTCTTCGAGCAGGTGTATGTCGACTCGGCCCGGCTGGTGGCGCGCGTGCGCGACGGGCTGCGGCGTCGGGAGCAGATCGGCCTGGCCGAGCTCGTGGCGGCCAACCCGGTCACCCAGGGTGTCGCCGAGGTCGTGGCATACCTCGGGCTGACCGAGGACGACTTCGAGGTCGTCCTCGACGAGAGCGGGCAGGACGTCATCGACGTCACCGACGAGGACGGGCGCACCCGCTCGGTCCGGATGCCGCGAGCCGTTCTGGTCCGCTCCCGCTCGCGCTCCGGCGCCGGGACGAGGCAGCGATGAGTATCGACCACACCACCTCGGGCGCGACCGGCTCCGGCGGCCTTGGCGCTGTCGCGGCTCGTGGCGGCGCGGCGCAGGGTGGGCCGCGCGAGGACGCCGAGCGCCTGACCGCGGCCGCGGTGGCACTCATGCGGGGCGTCGTGGACCGCGACTCCGCCGAGCGCACGTGGCATGACGTGCTGCACACTCAACGCGCGTTGCGCGACCACGTCGCCGTGC
>JBDIAO010000114.1:0-8350 GCA_039812375.1 Phycicoccus sp.
GACCGGCCGTCGACGTCGAGCGGGCCGAGCTGGTCACCCGGCGGGTCGATACCGAATCCGGGATGCGTGAAGCCCTGGACACACTCGTCGTCCTCCGCCGCCGTCCAACAATCGGCCAATAGGCCGATTTTGCGACAGCCCCGTACCAACCGACCACGTCCAACAATCGGCCAATAGGCCGATTTGCCGACAGTGAACTGGATCAGAACATACCCCCTAGGGTATTATCGTCCAGACGATGTCACTCCCGTCGACGCCGCCTACGGTGGACGTCGCCCCCGACCCCTCCAGGAGCCCCCCGCTATGTGCCGTTCAGTGAAGTGCCGCCAGTGCGGCAAGACCACGTGGGCCGGCTGCGGCCAGCACGTCGCCGCAGTCCGTCGCGGGGTCCCCGCCAGCCAGTGGTGCGGAGGGCACGCCGACAGTGGCGAGCGCAGCTCCGGGCTCTTCGGCAGGCTCTTCGGGCGCTGAGGCCCGCGGTGTCAGCGCCCGTGCGCTTCAGTGACCGTGTCCCTTCAGTGACCGTGTCCTTTGAGGACCATCCGGAGCATCCGGGTGTTGAAGACGGCGAAGCGAGTCAGTTGCACTGGGATGCTGCGCCGCCGACGGAGCGTCTGCTGCGTCGGCAGCGGGGCCTTGGACAGGTCGGCGGCCAGGTGTGCGCGCGCGTTGTGGTCGAGATCTGCTGGTTCCGTCATCGTCGTTCGCCTCACTCCGGGATGAACTGCCAGCCGAGCCGGCCCTTGGCTTTGTGGATGAACAGGTAGTGGAGCATGAGCTTGGCCCAATGCCCGGACAGCCCGATCTCCCCGCGGGTGTCCTTGAGATCCCGTCCGGTGGGGTACTTCTCGTAGTCCGGGACGATGGGCATCATCGTCATCGCCGCGGCTGACCCCGTGCGCAGCCCGGTCCCGGCCGAGGCGACGCAGGCCGCCCCCATGCTCGCCATCGACGCTTCGTGGTTGCGCGCCCTGGCGCCCTGGGTGATTCGGTCGACGATGGACAGCGCCGCGGTCTTCCCCATGACTCCGGACGGCATCCCGGTGCGTGGAGGCGAGGGGGCGATGAGCGTCCCGTTGGGGGACTTCTGCGGCTTCGAGATCGCGTGCGGCGGGGCGAAGGCGATCCCGACCGCCCAGATGTTGTCAAAGCCGACGGCCTGGTAAGTCTTCGGCCAGTCACTGGCCCGCCAGTCGGCATACGGTTTGGCGGTGTAGTCGGCATCGACCTTCATGAAGCCGCTCGGGGCGAACAGCTCGGCAGTGATGTCGCTGCCGTCGGTGTCGAACGCCTTCAGGCCCACCCCACCGAAGGGCGGCAACAGCATCGCGAAGTCGAAGGCCAGGGTGTGCATCGCTCCGTCGAGGGTCTCAAAGTGCACCACGCCGGGCTCGACCCGGTGGACGTGCGCGCCGAGGATCGCCTCGACTCCACGCTCCCGGAAGAGCGAGGAGGTCCACAGCTCCGAGGTGGTCTCGAACCCGCCGTCGTCGAAGGTCATCCCGCCGACCCCGAAGTCCCCGAGCTCCTTCTCATTTGTCAGGTAGACGAGCCGGGCGAGGTCGCGCACCCCCGCTTGGCGCAGCTCGTGGTCGACGTTGAAGACATACTCGAAGGCGGCGCCCTCGCAGGTGCACGTGCCGTGACCCATGCCGACGACGAGAGTCTGCGGTTCGCCGGCCTTGAGCGCGGCGATCGTGTCCGTGAGCGAGGCGGCAGCCTGGACAGCATGGTCCGCGGTGCACACCGAGACCGTGTGGCCCTCGTGCGGGCCGAGCCCGGGGGTCATCTGGAACTTCAGTTGCGGCCCGGTGGCGTTGACGAGGTAGTTGTAGCGGATCCGCTCGACCTTGCCTGCCCAGCCTGGACCGGTGTGCTCGACCTCGACACCCGGCCGTGGGTCGTCACCGTCCCCCCGGGGCCAGATCGCGCTCGCCCTGGCCTGGACGAAGCGGATGCCCTTCTTCGCGTAGACCGGAGCGAGGGGAAAGACGACATCCTGGCGACCCATGCGTCCCACCCCGACCCAGATGTTGCTCGGGATCCAGTTCCAATGCGAGTTCGGTGAGACCACGGTGACCGTGTGCCCCTTGGGGAGCAGCCGGCTCAAGTGAAGGGCGGCTGTGTGTCCGGCAACCCCCGCGCCGAGGATGACGACGTCTGCCATGACTACTCCTTTGCTGCGTCCTTTGCTGCGCTGGATACACCTCGACCCTATACCCCCTGGGGTATGGGGTCAAGGCGCCTTCGGCGCGTCAGGCAAGGCGCCTTCGACGCTTCAGGAAGGGCAGCAGGAAAGGCGTCAGGAAGCAGCCGGCTGCAGCAGCTCCCACGCGGAGTAGCCGCCAAGGATGTCCGAGACATCCGCAAAGCCCCGAGCCCGCAGAGCGCTCGCCGCGACCGAGCTTCGCCAGCCACCGGCGCAATAGAGGATGACCGGTCTGTCGGCGGCGAGCTCGTCGGTGCGACGGGGGAGCTCGGCGAGGGGGATGTGCACGGCACCGTCGATCATCCCAGCGGCGAGTTCCCCGGCGTTGCGGATGTCGACGAGCTGGACCTGGGAATCAGCCAGCGCCGCCGCTGCCTCGCGTGCGGTGAGTCGGCTGGAGCGTTCGACCTGCTCAGAATGCCGCTCGAGGTAGCTGTCGGGGTTCGGCACATAGCCGAGCACGTGGTCGAACCCGATCCGCGCGAACCGGGTCGCGACCTCCTGCTCCTCACCGGGGCCGGCGAGGACGACGACCTCCTGATCAGGGTCGATGATCATCCCGACTGTCTCGGCGAGTCGGCCGTCCGCGGGGACGTTGAGCGAGCCGCGCAGGTGACCGCCGGCGAACTCCTGGTCGGGGCGCGCGTCGTGGACGACGGCTCCGCGGCTGCGCGCGGCGGTGATCGCGGCGTCGTCGAGAGCAGGGACGGTTGTGCCCACGTCCCGCATGCCGTGCTCGCGCTTGTTGAGCCCGGCGTTGAAGGCGAAGTAGGCCGGCGCCGAGGGCTGTCCCTCGGTGACGACGGCGACGAAGGCCTCCTCGCTCATCGGCTGGCAGGCGTAGTTGACTGCTCGCTGCTCGCCGATCGTCGACTGCTTCTCGGTGGACAGGTTCTTGCCGCAGGCGCTGCCCGCGCCGTGGGCGGGGAAGACCCGCACGGCATCCGGCAGGGACATGAGCTTGCGCTGCACCGAGTCGTACAGCAGGGCGCCGAGCTCTTTGGCGGTCACTCCCACCGAGGCGAGCAGATCGGGTCGGCCGACGTCGCCGATGAAGAGGGCATCACCGGTCAGGACGCCGTATGCCGTCTCGTCCTGTGGGTGCTCGAAGACCAGGAGGCTGATCGACTCCGGAGTGTGACCGGGGGTCGTCATGACCTCCAGGGTGACCTCACCGAGGGAGATCCGTTCGCCGTCGTGCAGGGCCCGAATGGGGAAGTCCGCGGTAGCCCGGTCGCCGAACCCGATCCAGGCGCCGGTCTCCCGGGCGAGCTCGAGGTGCCCAGAGACGAAGTCGGCGTGGAAGTGGGTGCAGATGACTCCCACGATCTCCAGGCCACGAGCGGCGGTGTCGGCGAGATACTCCTCGACGTCACGGCGCGGGTCGACGACGACGGCTTGCCCGCTCTCCTCGTCGGCGATGAGATACGAGGCCTGGGAGAGGCAGTCGAGGTAGTACTGGGTGAAGATCATCGGAGTCCCTTCAATGGTCACAGGTCAGTATCCCAATATACCCTAGGGGGTATTGTGGATCTGGGCAATGCGCAGATATGCCCTGAGGTGCTCACCGGCGCGGGTCTGCGACCGCCAGTCCGGGGGAGGGTGAGGTACCGATGCGAGGTAGGGCGCGCGCGGCCTCGGTGAGAGTCATCGGTTCCCCGAGGGCGCCCAGGGCGGAGGCGTCGAGCCGACCGCTGTCCAGGTCGGCGAGCAGCTGCGGGTAGTCCGCGGCCGGCATCCCGTGGCTGCCGAGGATGTCGAGTTCCCAGGCGATGACCCGATCCATGGGCACCTGTGCGACCCCGGCCGCCGGTGGCAGCAGGCCCACTTGGACGTGCCGTCCGGTGCGGGCGAGGCAGTAGATGGCCTCGCGGCAGGTCGCCGGCGATCCCACCGCGTCGAGGGAGACATCGACGCCCCCGGCAGACCAGTGCACCACCTGGGTTGCCGTCAGCGGCCCGGCCAGGACGGTGTGCTCTGCGCCGGCGGCCACGGCTGACCTCAGCGGCCCCGGTGCGGCGTCGACGGCCACCACCTGAGCCCCGCGTGAGACGGCGACCGCGATGGCAGCCAACCCGACCCCGCCACAGCCGAACACCGCGACCCGTTCACCCGGTTGCACTCGGGCCCGATGGGCCACCGCTCGGTATGCCGTCGCGACCCGGCAGCCCAGCCCCGCGGCGAGCGCGGGTGAGAGTCCAGCGGGGAGCTCGACCAGGTTGACCTCGGCCGCGTGCACGACGACGAGCTCAGCGAACGAGCCGGGGTCGGTGAAGCCCGGTTGGTGCTGATTCGGACATACCTGCCCCGCGCCGCGACGGCATACCGCGCACTGCCCACACGCCTGGACGAAGGGTGCGGTCACCATCCGGCCCACCCAGGCGGGGTCTACGCCCGGGCCGACGGAGTGGACGACCCCGGCGAACTCGTGCCCCGGAACCTGCGGCAAGGAGCGGATGTCTTCGTCGTGGCCGAGCCAACCGTGCCAGTCACTGCGGCACAGCCCACTGGCGTGGACGGCCACGACCGCCCCGCCTGGTGGTGCCGCCGGGTCGGCCCAGTCGCCGATGGCGATCGGGCCGCCGAATGCGGCATACGACAGAGCGCGCACGACCCCACCCTGCCATTGCCGCGGCGCGTGGGACGATGCCGTCATGGCCCTTGATGCCGAGCTCTCCGAGATCCGGGAGGTCCTCGCCCGGGTCGAGCCGTTCGCCGCCTTGCCTGCCGAGGTCCTTGATGGACTGCCGCGCGAGCTCGGGGTGGAGTATTTCCGGCGCGGTTCCCGGATCATCGCCCAGGGCCAGGCCAACGACCGGCTCTACCTGCTGCGCTCCGGCGCGGCCGAGGTCCGCGATGCCGACGGTACCTTCGTCGATCGCGGCGCCGAGGGAGTGTGCTTCGGGTCGACGAGCCTGACCACGGCAGGTCCGGCGACGTCCGAGGTCGTCGCGATCGAGGACTCGCTGGCACTGACCGTTCCCCGGGCCACCTTCGAGCGGCTGTGCCGCGACCATGCCGGCTTCGACGAGTTCTTCGACGCCCAGCGCCGCAACCGGATGCGCGGCGCCGTCGACGCCCTGCAACAGTCCTCCTCCGGAGGGGCGGTGCTGCGCACCCACGTGCGTGAGTTGATGCGCCGCGCGCCGATCACCGCCGCCGGGAGCATGAGCGTGCAGGACGCCGCGATCCTGATGAGCGAGCAGGGGGTCTCCTCACTGCTGGTCGTCGACGCCGGCAAGCTCACCGGCATCCTCACCGACCGCGACCTGCGCAGCCGGGTCGTGGCCACCGGCACTGACCTGGCCACCGCAGTGTCTGATGTGATGACCCGCCATCCGGTGACCGGCTCTGGGGACCTGCTTGCGTTCGAGGTCCTCTTGGAGATGGTGGCCCGGCGGATCCACCACCTGCCGGTCGTCGACGGCGCCGGCCGGCCGCTGGGCATGGTGACCACGACCGACCTCATGCATCTGGAACAGGCGAACCCGGTCCACCTCGTCGGCGATGTCGCCAAGCAGCGTGACGTTGCCGGGGTTGCTGCCGTGGCCGCCCGGCTACCACGGGTCGTGGAGTCCCTGGTCGCTCAGGACGCCTCCGCCGACGACATCGGCCGGATCGTCACCGCAGTCGGTGACGCCGTCGAGCGCCGGATCCTCGCCCTTGCCGAGGACCACCTCGGGCCGGCCCCGATGCGGTGGTGCTGGGTGACGCTGGGGTCCCGGGCCCGGCTCGAACAGGCGCTGGCCGCCGATCAGGACCACGCGCTCATCCTCGCCGACGACGCAGCCGTCATGCGTGCTCAGGGTAGTGACGCGGCAACGTATTTCGCGGCCCTCGCCGAGTGGGTCGCAGCTGCCCTCGAGGTGTGCGGGTATCCGCGCTGCCCGGGCCAGGTCATGGCGACCAACCCGACCTGGCGCCAGCCCCTCAGTCAGTGGCAGCGGACGTTCGCGACCTGGATCGGCACCCCGGTTCCCGAGGCGATCCTGCACGCGAGCATCTTCTTCGACCTGCGACCGGTCGCCGGGGACGCCGACCTGGCCGCAGAGCTCACCGAGTTCGTCCTCGACCGGACCCCCGATGCCACCCAGTTCCTCGGGCATCTGGCGGCCACAGCCACCCGTAACCACCCGCCGATCGGCTTCTTCCGGGGGTTCGTCCTGGAGAAGGAGGGCGAGCACAAGGACCGGCTCGACATCAAGCGTGGCGGCATCGGCTCGGTCGTCGAACTGGCCCGAGTCCAGGCCCTCTCGTTGGGTAGCCCGGCGCTGAACACCCAGGCCCGGCTCGCGGCAGCCGAGGCAGGCGGGCTGGCCAGCGCCGAACGCAGCGCGGACCTGCGCGATGCCTTCGAGTTCGTCTCCTACGTGCGGCTTCGCCACCAGGCGGCGCAGGTCAAGGCCGGACAGATGCCCGACAACCACGTCCGGCCCGATGACCTGAGCAGCTTCGACAAGCGGCACCTGCGTGAGGCATTCGCAATCATCCGGGAGGCTCAGTCCGCCCTGGGGCACCGGCATTCGGTGCAGTTCATGACATGAGCCTGTTCGGACGCTCGCCGGAGAGCCGTCGGACTAGTGCGCTGAGGCGAGCAGCCCCGGGACCGCTGCGGGACTACCTTGCGGTCCCGTGGCCGGGGCCCTCGACCCCGATCAGCTCGCTGCCAATCCTCGCCGTCGACATCGAAACGACGGGTCTGAACAGCGCCGGCGACGACATCCTCGCCATCGGCTTCGTCCCGGTCGACGGACGGGAGATCCGCCTCGCCGGAGCCCGCCGCCTGGTGGTGCGCGCCGAGCGGCCCGTCGGATCCAGTGCAGTGATCCACCGGCTCACCGACGACACGATCGCCTCCGGCGTCCCACTTGCGGACGCGCTCGCGGAGTTGTTGGCAGCCCTGACCGGGCGGGTGCTGCTTGCCCACCATGCCCTGATCGAGACCGAGTTTCTCGCGGCCGCCTCTCGGCGGCTGTGGGGACTGGGTATGCCGTGCGTCCGGATCGACACGATGCGACTGGCCGAGCGGCTGTTCACCCGCCGCCTCGATGCGGTGGTCCCCGCCGGAGCGCTGCGACTGTGGGCGGCTCGTGAGCGGTATGGGCTGCCCCGCGCCCGGGCCCACGACGCCCTCGCCGACGCCCTCGCCTGTGCCGAGCTCTATCTCGCCCAGACCGCCGAACTTGCCGCCGGAACGAACGAGCCGATCACGCTGCGCGTGATCGGCTCGTGAGGCGCTGGCCCAGGCGCCGACTCAGGGGCCAGCGCCTGGGTCAGGGGCCAGCGTCTGGGTCTGAGGCCGGATGTGACGGGGACTCTCAGAACATCCGGGGGTGGGCGGACTGGGCCTGCAGATAGACGTCCTCATGCTGACGGACTGCGCCGTCGTCGGTGCCGGGCTCCCAGGCGCGGCTCAGGCTCAAGCGGCGACTCGCGCGCAGGGTGTGGGCGAGGGAGCGGACTTTCTGCAGCGGTGTTGCATGGAGCGTCATACCCCAATTATTGCGCGGTCAACCATGAAGCACAACGCGCTGCTACTTGTCGGTAGGTAAGATCTGCTAAACATTGAGGATGCTCGATCCGCATCGACTCCGGGTGTTTCGTGCTGTCGTCGCCAGCGGGGGTGTGCAGGCTGCCGCGGACACCATGGCCATGACCTCCTCGGCGGTGAGCCAGCATCTTGCGGCGCTGTCCCGGGAGACCGGGCTCACGTTGTTCCGTCGGGAGGGGCGCAGGATCGTGCCCACCGAGGTGGCCCTGGCACTGGACCGGGAAAGCGACGAGGCGATGACCCGGTGGGCCCGGCTCGAGCGCGTCGTCATCGACCTGCGGGAGGGACGTACCGGCCGGCTCGTCATCGGCTACTTTCCCTCGGCCGGCTCGGCGTGGATGCCCGAACTGGCGACCCGGCTCAGCGCCGAGCTGCCCGGGATGACCCTCGAGCTCGTCCTCAGCGACGCCGAGACCGCCCGGGTCGATCTGGACCTCGTCATCAGCCCACGAGAGGAGCCCGCGCCAGCGGGGTACCGCCGCGTGCCGTTGACTCAGGACCCGTTCGTCGCCGTCGTGCCCAGCGGGCACCGCCTCGCCGGTCGGTCCGAGGTGAGCATGGCCGATCTGCGGGGTGAGACGTTCGTCAGC
>JBDIAO010000115.1:0-8204 GCA_039812375.1 Phycicoccus sp.
CGACGCCGACGCCGACGCCCCCGCAGCCCGCGCCACATTCACCAACGTCGGCGGAGCCACTGACACCACAACCGTCACATCAGCACTCGCGGTGGCGTTCGCCGCACCGGAGCCGTCATTGACGGTGACCGTGAACGTGTACGAGCCCGCAGTACTTGCCGTGAACGTCGGCTTCGCCGCCGAGGTCGAACTCAACGTCACCGCCGCCGGGTTCGATCCCGACGCCTGCCACGCATAGGTCAACGTCGCACCCTCAGGATCACTGGACCCGGACGCATCCAACGTCACCTGCTGGCCCGTGGCCGCCGACGCCGGCGACGCGGTCGCCTTCGCCGTCGGAGCCTGGTTCGGTGGCGGCGGCCCGGTAGTGCCCCACACTTCGAACTCGGCCAGACCCACGTTCTGGGTCGAGGAGGATACCGACGTGATGGTGAACTTCACGCTCGTCACCGTGCGTGCCGGGAAGGTCACCATGGTTGCGGCACCGGCGTTGTCCAGCGCCGGCACCGCCACGGTCGTCCCGTCGGAGAACGTCAACGTGCCACCGGTGACCTGGTCATTGCTGTTCGGCCGGTCATACAAGATGACCTGGCTCGTCGTCACTGCGCCCCCGGCTGGCCAGGTGAGCTGGATCCAGCTGCCGGCCTTCCCCCCGCTGGTCGCCCACTCCTTGGTCGAGTCGTTCGGGAAGCCGTCGATCACGCCATCGATCGCCTTGGCCGCCGTCTGCGACCCCGAGGTGTTCTCCGATGAGGCGGTCGCGGTCGCTCCGGAGCGCGCGACATTGGTTGTCCCGGCCGGCAGGACTGTGACGGTGACACTTGCCGTGCTCGTTGAGCTCCCGCTGGTCAGGGTCAGGGTGAACACATAGCTGCCAGCGGTCGTGGGCTGGAACGTTGGCTTGGCGGAGGTCGCGCCGGACAGTGAGACCTGGGGCCCCGAGGTCTGGGTCCACTTGTAGGACAGTCCGGTCCCGGTCGACTTCGAGCCGTCCAGGGTCACCGTCTGGCCGACCACCGCCGACTGAGCCGGTCCGGCATTGGCAGAGATGATCGACCCCGTCGTCGCCGATGCCGACACGTACTGTCGCGCCAGCCACCCCGCGTCCTGGGTGCCGTGTGTCACCTCGTCGTCGTAGTCCGAGTACGTGTAGTAGACGTCCCGCTTGCGCGTCAGATCGTTGCCGGACACGTTCGCCGAACGGTTCGTCGCCGGATACCCGAGGTAGGAGGCGATGGTGTGGCCCTGGTAGTAGGCGTCGCTCGCGTCATGGGTCAGGTATGCCGCGGCGTGGTGGTCGGAGTGGTCCCCGTCCCCGTAGGAGCCGGTGTAGTCGGTCGTGCGGACCGCGTTGGGAAGGTAGTAGTTCATGATCTCGGTCAGCGTGGCGCGCAGGGACGACGCCGAGTAGGACGCGCTGCTGTTGACCGCAGTGATCGAGGACTTCGAGCCCCACAGCAGGCTCTCCAGGCTCTGGTACCCATAGAGGCTGCTCCCGCTCCCGAGCGGGAACCCGTCGGGAAGGCGCATGAAGACGAGCTGAACGTTGGGCAACGCGCTCAGCGTCCGGACGTTGATGTTCTTGCCCCCGAAGTTCTGCGTCCGAGAGGTCCACGAGTTGCTCTTGCCCATCATCTGGGCATAGGCGGCCATCTCGCCGGACTCACGAGAGCCCCAGTAGTTCTGGGGGTACCCGGCGTCTCCGGCAGTGAGATACACCGCGGTGACGCACCGGCCACTGTCTGCGGCGCGCAGCAGGTCCGGGCTCTGGAAGAGCAGGTCGTCGTCCTCGTGGGCGATCATCTGCATGTACCCCCCGGTGCACGCGTCAGCCGCCTGCGCAGTCCCCGCCCCCACGACCAGAAGTGCCAGCGTCATTGCTATCGCGGACAGTCCTGCAATCAGAACCCGTGCCAGCCCCTGCCTGTGCATAATCACATCCATGCTCGTCGCGCGCAACATGATCCCCGGGGGGTGCGCTCAAGGAAACCCAGGTGGTGTGGAAGTTTAGCCGAAACCGTCGCGGTAGCATGCCCGGGCGCAGCATCCGTCGCGGCACGCATGCCCGCCCGTAGCATGAACGCCGTGACATCCGACGCGGTGAGGCCCCCCGCCGAACCCCGCGCCACCTCGACCATTGACGTTCTCGCTGTTGTCGTCACCTGGAACCGTCGTGATTTGCTCGCCCGCTCCTTGACGGCTGTCCTGACCCAGAACCCCGCACCGCGCCAGGTCGTCGTCGTCGACAACGCCTCGACGGACGACACGCGCGGCCTGGTGGCTGACCACTTCCCCACGGTCGACCTGGTCCGCCTGGAGCGCAACACCGGCGGCGCCGGGGGTTTCGCCCTGGGCATTGCCCGGGCCCTGGACCTCGGCGCGCAGGCGATCTGGATCATGGACGACGACACGATTCCCCAGCCCGGTGCGCTGGCGGCCTTGCTCAGCGCCCGGGCGGACCTGACGGCACGAGCCGGTGACGGCCAACCCCCGGTCCTGCTGGCTAGCCGGGTCGAGTGGGTCGACGGCCGGGCACACCCGATGAACACCCCCCGAGACAAGCCGTTCGCCTCGGCCGCCGAGCGCGAACTCGCCGCGAGCGCCGGCTGTGTCCCGGTGCGGACGGCATCCTTCGTCTCTCTCCTGCTCGACGCCGACCGGGTCCGCGAGGTCGGCCTACCGGTCGCCGACTTCTTCTTGTGGAACGACGATTTCGAATACACCGCTCGCCTGCTGCGCGACCACCGGGGTGTGCTCTGCCCGGCCTCGGTCGTCCGGCACGAGACGAAGGTCTTCGGGGCCTCGGAGGCCGACCCAGGGCCGCGTTTCTACCATGAGGTGCGCAACAAGGTGTGGACTTTCACCCGCAGCTCGGCGCTCGCTCCGGGCGAGAAGGTCGTGTATGCCGCCTCGAGCCTGCGTCGGTGGGTGCGCACCTTCGCGGCCTCCACCGACCGGGCCACCCTCGCCGACGGCCTGCGTCGGGGCCTGCGCGACGGCCTGCGCGCCGGTCCGAGGCCGACCACGGCCGTGCTCAAGGACGCCCAGCCCTCCGTGCTGCCGACGGTCTTCGGCCCACTAGGCCTGGCCGCCCCCCCGGCCGGTAACAAGGAGGGTCGCAGCGCCCCGGAACCCTTCTCGGTGCTGCTTCCGGTCTATTTCCGGGACGACGTCGCCGCCTTCACCCGATCCTTCCGGTCGGTCACTGCGGACCAAGAGCGAACCCCGGACGAGGTGGTCGTCGTCGTCGACGGACCGCTCGAGGCGGACCTGGATGCCGCCGTCGAGGCCTGCGCCGCCGCCTCGCAGGTACCCACCGAGATCCTGCGACTGCCGAACAACGTCGGCCTGGCCCGCGCCCTGAACGCCGGACTCGACCAGTGCGCGCACGACATCGTTGCTCGTCAAGATGCCGACGATGCCTCGATGCCGACTCGGTTCGCCCTGCAGGTGCCGGTCATCGAGTCCGGCGCGGACCTCGTCGGGTCGGCCCTCGTGGAATTCGACGAGGACCCGGATCAGCCGGGGCGGCTGCGGGTGCCGCCGCTGACACCGGAGGACATCGGACGCGGTGCCCGCTGGGCCCAACCGGTGTTCCACCCCACGATCGTCTATCGACGCTCGGTCGTCGAGGCGGCGGGCGGCTACCAGGACCTCCCGCTGCTCGAGGACTACTGGCTCTTCGCCCGGATGCTGCACCACGGCGCCCGGTTCGCCAACCTCCCCGAGCCGCTTGTCGCCTACCGCGTCGGTGAGGGTGCCTATGCCCGCCGCGGTGGGCGCGGCATCCTCGCCGCAGAACTCGAGCTGCAGCGCCGGTTGCATCGGATCGGTTTCACCTCGCCGGCGCAGTTCGTCCGCAACACCACGATCCGGGGCGGCTACCGGCTGGTCCCGGAGCCGTTGCGGCGCACGGCATACGGCCGGCTCCTGGCTCGTCGGGACCGCTGAGCGGAACCAACCGCCCCGCTCACCGCTGACCGCCCAACTCGACCCGCTCAGCAACCCGACCCGCTCAGCGTCCCGAGGGGACCCCGTTGGTGCCCGGTGGCGGCTCGGTGAGCGACTCCCCCCGGTTGAGGGCGTCGAAAAGGGCGCTGGCCCGGGCGGTGTCCCACTTCACCGCGATCCCCGCGTTCGGGGTCTGCAGTGCAGCGGTCGCGATGGGTACGACCAAGGACAGTCCGTCCCCACGGCTGACCGCGCGCATAGTGAGGAACACCTGGGCGGTCTCCCACATCGAGGTGTCCTCGCCCAAGGTCAAGCCCTTCGAGGGGGCCATGACGACGGCGTAGTAGCGGAATGGGTTGAGCAGCGTCGCCGGCGTCAGCGCCTGGGTCATGACGGCCTTGAGAAACTGCCTTTGTCGCTCGGCCCGACCGATGTCTCCTCGCGGGTCGGAGTAGCGGGCCCGGACGAACCCGAGCGCCTCCGGACCCTGGAGGACCTGGCACCCAGCCTTGAGGTTGATCCCAGCCCGCCAGTCGTCCATGTCGAACGGGACGCAGATCTCCACCCCGCCGAGGGCGTCGACGACACTGGCGAAGCCGGCGAAGCCGACCTTGACGAACCCGTCAATGCGCAGCCCGGTGGCCTGCTCGATCGTGGTCACGAGCAGCTTCGGACCACCGATGGCGAAGGCCGCGTTGATCTTGTTGTGCCCGTGGCCGGGGATCGCGACGTAGGAGTCACGCGGGATCGAGATGAGCACGTCCTTCCCGCTGCTGCTGCGGTGCAGGACCATGATCGTGTCGGTGCGTTGGCCCGGGTCCTGCGCGGCCGAACCGGTGGACAGCGCGATCTCCTGCTCCGGGGTCAGCCCTTCACGGCTGTCCGAGCCGACGAGGAGGAAGTTCTTCCCGGCGCCGGACGCTGGACGCTCCCCGGTCGGGGTGGAGTCGACCCGGGGCATGGAGTTGAAGGAGTGCACCGGCACCCAGATGAGGAAGGCGGCATACCCCACGAGAAGGACGAGCACCACGGTGAGCACGGTCCGCCACCGGGAGCGAGCCGGCGGTGCCGGACGACCGGGTGGGGCTGCGTATGGCGCCCCGGCCCGAGCCCGAGCTGGGGGCCTGCTTCCGGGGGCTGCAGCCCGCTGTCGCGGCGGCGGAGGAGCAGGGACACGCCGTGTCCGGGGGTCAGGTGGCGGCGGCGGGGCGGGAGCCCGGTGTGAACGCGGGTCCGGTGGCGCAGCCGGAGCCTGGTCGAAAGGCTGCGAAGTCCGAGGCTGCGAAGTCCGGGGCGGCGTGGACCGGGGCGTCGCCCGACCACGGGTGTCCACGATGAAGACGTCGTCCGGTTCGCCGGCGGGATCGCGGCGAGTCTGGGGGATCGGTCGGGCGTCGTCCCGGCGCTCGGTCATGCGCCCCAGTGTGCTCCGTCAGTCTGAGTGGTCTGGGGTGGACTCGCGGTCGAAGCGCTCTTTGAGCACCCTCCCTCATCTGCACCGACCTGGGGGAGATCCGCCCTTCCGGTAGCCCCGCAAGGGCCGATACCCCCTCCTTCGCGCTCGCCACGCCCCGAATGGCCACGCCTTGCAGCGCTGGCTACTGCGCAGTGGCAGGTAGCGGGAAGCGGACGAAGAACGTCTGGACCTGCATCGGCTCGCCGGTGACGCTGGAGACGTTGGCGCCCTGGATCCAGAGGAGCTTGGCCACCCCGTCGAGCTCGTAATACCAGTACGTGCCTACCGCCGGTGAGCCGGCGGGACCGGTCTTGATGAGCTGGAAGTCGCCGAGCGCGGCCTGTGCCCGAGCCAGCGCGTCACCGGCCGCGACAGTGTCTGGCCATCGCGAGGTGGTCACGTCGATGCTGCCCTGGGAGTCGGTGTAGGTCGTCGTCGACGCGCTCTGTGCGCCGGCGTCGAGAGCCCCGGTGTCGGGATGCACCTCACCGGCGTCCATGCCGGCAACCTGGGTGGGGAGGTAGTCGTCGATCCTGCCTCCAGTCTCCGTGGGGGTGGGCTCCGGAGGCAGGGTGGACTCAGCCCGCGGCCCTGGGGTCCGGGAGTCAATGGACTGCTCGATGGCGACCTTCTGGTCAGTGATCTCGTTGCCCCGCACCAGCATACTCCCGATGGCTCCCCCGACGACGAGGGTCTGGACCAGGCCGACGACGAGCGCGACGGTCGACAGTCGCGGTGCCGGGCGACCATGCCGGCGCGCACTCATCCGCTGCCGGTATCCCATCGCCGCCCCGACCGGGCCGATGATGACGGCAGCGACGAGCGCGGCCAAGGGCGCACCGCCAGTGCCTGGGTCGCCCTGAGCCGACTTCTGTCCCTGCTGCCTTGCCACTCCCCTGACCTCCCGGTGCCTAGTGCCGTGATCATCTCGGCATCCCAAGGGTATCCCGCGACGCTGGGTCTACGCCCTGCTCAGCACCTACGCCCTGCTCAGCGCCTACGCCCTGCTCAGCGCCTACGCCGGTGGTGGCTCACGAAGCAGTCGTGATCAGGACGTTGACCGTGTCCGTGCTCGTCGCTCCGTCACCAGCCACGGTGAGGGTGAACACGTACGGCCCGGGCTGGGTCGGGGTGAAGCTGGGCTGCTCTGCCGTGGGGTCGGACAGGGTGACCGGAGGTCCGGAAGTCTCGGTCCAGGAGTAGGACAGATCCTCGCCGGTCGAGTTGGACCCGTCGAGGGTCACCTCCTGGCCGACAACCCCTGCCTGGTCGTCGCCGGCACTGGCCACGATCTGGGCTCCGGTCGTCGCCGAGGCGGCGGCATACTGACGGCGGACCCATGCTTCGTCCTGGGGGCCGTGGGTGATCTGGTCATCGAACGCGGCATACGTGTAGTAGACCTCCTTCTTGCGGTCCAGGTCGTCCCCGAAGACGTTCTCGGGCCGGGCTGTCGCCGGGTAGCCGAGGTATGCCGTGATCTGGTGGGCCTGGAAGTAGGCGTCGCTCGCATCGTGGGCCAGGTATGCCGCCGCGTGGTGGTCGGAGTGGTCCCCGTCGCCGTAGGAGCCGGTGAAGTCGGTGGTCCGGACCTCGTCGGGAAGGTACTGGTCCATGATCGCGGTCAGGGTCGCCCGCAACTCGTCTGCGGTGTATGTCGCGCTGCCGTCGTTGGCGCTGATCGATCCGATGGTGCCCCAGAGGAGCTTCTCGAGACCTTGGTACCCATAGCGCTGGCTGCCGGTGCCCAGTGGGAAGCCGTCCGGCAGGCGCAGGAACAGCAAGGTCACCTCAGGCGTGCCGTCGAGGGTTCGGACCCGGATGTCCTTCGACGCGAAGCTCTGGGTGCTCGTCGTCCAGGTGTTGTCCCGGTCGAGCAACTGCGCATACGCCGCTTCGACGCCCTCCTCCCGGGATCCCCAGTAGGTCTCGTCCATGCCCGCGTCACCGGCGGTGAGATACACGGTGCGGACGCACTGCCCGCTGTCTGCCGAATCGAGCAGGTCGGGACTGGTGAAGAGCAGGTCGTCGTCCTCATGGGCGACGACGTGCAGCACGCCGCCGGTGTCCGGGCCCGCCGTCTCCTCCGCCGCCGCTGCTGCAGCCAGCGCTGCGGCTGGCAGCGCTGGGGCTGGCGCTGCCGTCGAGGCTTGGGTGGCAGCGAGGACCGCAGCATCCGGTCCGCCGCCGCGGCTGGCGAGCTCCTGGCGGAAGCGCACGAACTGCGCCTGCACCGTCATCGGGTCGCCGGAGACGGTGCACACCTGGCGGCCCTCGACCCAGATGAGGGTGGCGGTGTGTGCGCCCTCGTAGTACCAGTAGGTCCCCACTGCCGGGACGCCGATGGGTCCGGACGCAACCAGCGTGGCGTCGGTCTGTGCTGCCTGCTCGACGCGCGCCGCCTTGGCCGCGGCGGGTTCGTCCGGCCAGTGGGTCGTACGGGCTCCGAGGAGGTCGTCGATCACCGGTGCGGCGGCAGGCGCGGCAGGCGCGGCAGGCGCGGGGCCAGGCGAGACGGCCGCTGCAGGCGCGGAAGGCGCTGCAGATCCGGGGGCGGTCGCGGGCGGCAACGTCGACGCCGCCCGCGGCCCGGGGACCCGTGCGTCGATGGCCTGCTCGATCGCTCGCTTCCGGGCGGTGGCCTGGTCGCTGTCCGTGCCTGTGGGCTGGTCACTGTCCGCGCCTGTGGGCCCATCGCTGCTCTCGGCCATAGTTCGATGATCCCACGCCGACCCCGCCCCATACAGACAGTCGAGTGAGGAGAACGCGCCGTATGCCGTTCACCCGACGCGGCGTGTTC
>JBDIAO010000116.1:0-8048 GCA_039812375.1 Phycicoccus sp.
TAGTGTCCTGCTTCGCGCGCCATTAGCTCAATTGGCAGAGCAGCTGACTCTTAATCAGCGGGTTCGGGGTTCGAGTCCCTGATGGCGCACCATCACCGCAGGTCAGCGCGTCGGGGGCGCGTCGCGCGAGGGTCCGGATCTCGTCGATTACCCTGATCACTACCCCGAAAACCCCTTGGCGCTCGTCAGTGCCCGGTGGTGTCGCGTAGACGATCCAGGGCTGCCGCAGCACCGGTGTTCTTGGCTCCACGCCCCATGTAGACGTCTTGGGTGAGGGAGGGGCGGGCGTGGCCGAGCTGGTCGGCGATCTGCCGTGCGGACAGTCCGGCTTGGTCAAGGATCGTGGCGGTCGTGCGCCGGAAGGCGTGTGAGGTGATCCACGCCAGGGAGCCGGCTTCCTCCACGGTGGCTGCCTTCGCCGCGAGCGCCGCGATCTCGCCGCGGGTCGCCTTGGATGCATCGTAGAGCCCGAGGAGTGTCTCGAGGTCGGCGTCACCGATGCGCGTGCGCGCGGTCTCGACGAGCTCGACCCGGGTCTTCGGCCATCCGAGCTGATCGGCCACGACCGCGCGGGAGAGACCCGCCGTCCGTCGCAGCCTGGCGATTCGGGTAGCCAGCTCCTGCCTGGTGGCATCCCCGCCGGGTGTGCGGGCCGCGCGCAGGGCACGCCTGACGTTGGACGGGTCTCGGAAGCCGCCCAGAGCGTCAGCGAACACCGGTTCGAGCGCTGGTGTGCCCTGGCTCGCCCGGCGACGCAGCAGGTCGATCGCCCACGTCGGCAGGCGCAGCACCCGCTCCCCCGCCTTGGACTTGGTCGGCGCCCGGACCAGGCCGACACCGGTGATCCGGATGAGCTGCTGCGTGATCGCCACCTCCCCGACGGCCAGGTCAACATCGCCCCACACCAGCCCGAGCGTTTCCCCGATCCGGGCGCCGGTGGCGAGCATGAACGCGGTCAGGTCCGGCAGGTCAGCTGCTCGCGCCTTCGGGTCGGCCTCGAGCATGGCGAACCACTGTTGGATCTCATCTGCGTCAAGGGCTCGCGGGAGGCGATTCGACCGCCCCTCCAGGCGCTCGATGTCACGGATCGGGTTGGTGGCGATGGCACCGTGCCGTACGGCCACGCCGAGGATGCCGGAGATGACGCTTCGACACGTCCGGGCCGTGGCCGTACTCACATCTTCTTTGATGGCGCGCAGCACCCGGTCGAGCAGCGGTGTCGAGATCTCGCGCAGCCGGACCTGACCGAGTGCGGGCAGGACGTGTCGTTCGAGCTGTCCACGGTAGGTCTGCAAGGTTCCCTGGGATCGCCTGCCGTCCTCGACCTGCTGGCGAACACGGGTGAACCACAACTCGGCGGCCATCGAGAACCGGTCGTTCGCCGACAGCATCCCTCCGTGTCGTGGGGCGGACACCTGACGAAGCCTCGCCATCAAGGCCTGTTCAGCGAGCGTCTTGGTCCGCGCCTCCGCTTCGACATACCGAGTGACGCCGTCGTAGCCCCGGTAGGCCGCTCGTGCCCGGTAGGCGGCGGGCCTGCCATTGGACTTCGTCCTGCGGGCTGTGAAGGTGACCTTGCCCCATGTCCCCAGCGGAAGCGGCGACCTGGCCATGAGCGGCTCCTACCGGCCAGAGTCCCTGCGGTCCTCAACCCAGGTCACCACGTCATCAGGGACGTAGCGCAGGTGCTTGCCGATCCGCACGCACGGAGGGCCACTGCGCTCCAGGCGCCACTTGTAGAGGGTCTTGATGGGGATGTCGAGGTATGCCGCGACGTCGCTCACGCCCCACAGGGGTCGTGGTCGGGCGACGTCGATTGCCGTGTCGGTCATGGTGCTCGCCTCCAGCATCGTCAGATTTCAGCGTCGCAAGGAGAACGAGCAGCGAGGGGCACCACCCGGGCCCCACGAACCTTCAATGCGATCTTGAAGGTGGCCGATACCGAACTGCCCCGGACGAGGCGAGTAGCCCACATCATGAGCCTCATTCCGTCAGTTGTTTTTCTCACCGGGTCCCGCGTTGCATGGTGCTCAGGACGAGGGCGGCGGCGGTGATGGTGCCGATGCGGGTGGGGCAGAGTGTGATGCGGCGCAGTGCTTTCCAGCCCGACTTCAAGATGGCGTTGCCTCGTTCGGCGGGAGCGCGCAGGGCATTGATGAGCTTGTTCCGGGTGGCGGTGTCGGGGTTGAGCCCCCCGCCATGCCGGTCCGAGACGTGACCGGCCTCAAACAGGGCGTCATCTGGGCGCTCATCACCGGCGGCATCTGTGGGGTGATCGTGGCGACGCTCATGGCGCTGACGGGCATCGTCGGAGGCCACGCCGCCGAAGGCATCGTTTTCGGGCTCCTGTTCCTGATCCCAGCCGCAGGCATCGGGGCGATGCTCCCCGGCACACTCGCGGGCCTCATCGGGCAGCGGCAGTGCACCAACGCAAACGCAAACGCAATCGCATTCGCCCACAACGGGGTTCATGATGTGTGGGTGGATCGGAAGGTGATGCGGCAGACCTCGCCGCTGGCACACTGACCCGGGGTGAGGCGATGGAGCGTATCTATCTCGTCGTGCCGCAGCTCGACCCGAGGAGGGGCCTGTCATGAGCGGGATGGATGCACTGGCGCGAATCGGCCACATCACGGCGGACGCCGCGGCTGACCGTGAGGCCATGGCGAACGTGGAGCACCTGATCGCCGCCGACCTCGCCGCCCTCTACGACGGGCACCCCATGGTCGAGGTGCCCATCCCTGAGCAGCTGCCCCTGATCGACCGGCGCAGTGTCGTCACCGGGCTGCGCTGATATTCGCCACGGGGGCCTCGGTCGGCGGGCTCGTCGTCGGAGCGGCGTGGCTGGCCGGACTGATCGTCGGCCTCCCAGACGCGGGCCTACGCATCGGGTCCGTCCTCGCTCCCCGTCTCCCTCGTCGCCACCGCCATCCCCGGCCTCCCAGCCGGCCTTCTCCTCCCCCGCCGCACGCGTGCCATGGCAGCAGCAGCAGCGGTGCAGCACAACGCCGAGCGGGTCTTCCACCTCGTCGGCGAGTAGGTCCGGACCGAAGTCAGAGACCAGGCACTGGACCTCGATGTCGCCATGGACACCCTGCGGATCGGGCTACCGCACCACGACTGCCGATAGCCGGCTCGCCTATCCCTCACTACGGCCCTGTGGATAGAGGGTGCGTTGTCAGTGGTGTCACCTAGCCTGACAGGGACGCAAACCTGCTACCCAGAGGCCAGCCATGACCTACGACCAGATCATCCGCCAACTGCGCGGGACACCCGCCGAGACCGTGCTCCTCGCCGTGCACGAGGCGGGCGGTCAAGCCCACTTGAGTGAGGCGAACGCAGCCACCGGCGACCCGAGTGAAGATGTAGGTGGTGAAGAGACCCTACGAAACCTCGGGCTTCTCCAGCCATGGCAGTCCCTCACTGGGGAGATCTCCCTCAACGCGAACGGCAGGACCGTCGCCGGACGCATTCTCCAGTCCCGTGAGTCGGGCGAAGATCGCCACGATGCGGTAACTCGCGCCATTGGCAAGGCTGCGCTCGAAGCGACCGCAATTGACGGGTGGCGCGTGGCCGAGGTCGACGGTAGGCCCGTGGCCGACAACGAGATCGCGCTCGTGATCGACCGTCTTGAACGGTGGGGCTGCGCGAGGCCTCTCCGTGCGTTCGGGGGCACCATCGTGCGCCTCATGCCTCTCAACCGGATGCACGAGTTCCCGGGCATCTCCGGTCTCCTGCGCGAGCACTACGAGTCCGTGGGCGGCTCCTACGTCGACCACAGCACCACCAACACGACAAGCGTGACCGGCGGCACCATCGGCGGCATACAGACCGGCGGGTCCGGCAACATTCAGCTCATCGCCCAGACCATCTCGGGTGCCGAACAGGCTGCGCTGCTCGCAGCCATCGGGCAGGTGCTCGCCGCGCTCGACGCGGAGCCCAACGACCGTGTGCGAGCGGAGGTCGAGGTCATCAAGGGTGAGGTGATCGGGGAAGGGGCGAACAAGGACTCGATCCGCGAGAAGGTTCAAACCGCGCTCATCACCGCAGGGGCAACCGGCGCGACCAGCCTCGTTTTCACGGGCCTGACTCGCCTACTAGAGATCGTCGTCCAGTAGGCGCGCAGCATCCGAGAAGCCAACGCAAACGTGACACATGAGGAGACCTGTACCCGATGACCTACGACGAGATTGCGCGGCACCTCCGCGGCACAGCGGCAGAGACGATGCTGCTCGAAGCGGCCGAAGCGGGTGGCGAGACACGCAGCACCTCGCTTGAAGAGCGCGCGGCCAACGACGGCAAGATGCGCCTGCGTCGACTGGGCCTCCTCGTGGACGAGGAATCCCTCGCCAACGAGGTCGGCCTCAACAGTGACGGGCAAGCCGTCGCCGACCTCATTCTCCGATCCCGGGCATCAGGCGAGGAACGCCTCGACGCAGTGACACGGGAGGTTGTCAGGGCTTCCCTCGCCACCGAAGGCCGCGACTGGCGCGTGTCCGAGGTGAACGGAAGGTCAGTCACGGACAACGAGCAGGCGATGGTTGTCGCTCGGCTCGAACGATGGGCATGCGCGACGCCACTCCGTCGGGCCAGTGGCGGCATCTCCCGCCTCCTGCCACTGGACCTCATGATGGAGGTCCCCGGGATCAACGGACTCCTCATCGACCACTTCGAGCCACGGACAACCTCCCACGTTGACCAGAGCGTCACCAATACGACCTCCGTCACGGGTGGCGTGGTGGGCGGCATCCAGACTGGCGGCGGCAACACCCAGCACAACTTGGTGACTGTCTCCGAGCGGGTGGACATGCTGGAAGCGCTCGGGGAACTGCTCGCAGCCCTCGAAGCGGACCCGAACGAGAAGGTCCGTGCGGACGTCGAGGTCATTCAAGCGGAGGTTATGAGCGATCATCCGAGCAAAGCCGTGGTGCGCGAGTGGGCCCAGAAGGCGTTCATTACGGCAACCGCCAACGGCGCGGGAAGTGCGGTCGTCGAGTGCGTCAAGCATCTCGTGAATCTAGCCTTCTCATGAGTGTTGTGCCCCCTCGGCCCGCTTAGGTGGGGGCGTCACGCCCGTCGGGCAGGATGGGCAACGTGCTCGCCGGGGATACAGCCGAACTTAGAAGATCGCGTGGAGCATTCTTCACACCCTCTCTGGTCGCGCGCTTCATCGCCGATTGGGCCGTCCGGGATGCCAGTGATGCCGTCCCAGAGCCGTCATGCGGGGAGGCGGTGTTCCCCCACGAAGCGTCACCGAGAGTGGGTCCGACGGGCGGCTGGTCGGCGTCAAGTTGCATGCATCGTCGGCGGCAGAATCTCAGCGCACCCTCCGCGACCAAGGCATCGCAGCCGACATTCACGTCTGAGGCTTCTTCCGTCACAACGAAATCGGCACGTATGACACCGTGATCGGCAACCCACCCTACGTCCGCTACCAAGACTCCTCGGGTGAGGCACGGGTCCTCGCGAAGGCGTCCACGCTGCGGGCCGGGGTGAACCTCACGAACTTCGCATCCTCGTGGGTCCCTTCACCGTCCACTCCGCACTGCATCTGAAGCGCGGCGGTCGGCTCGGGCTCGTCCTCCCAGCTGAACTACTGACGGTGAACTACGGCGCTGGGGTGCGGCGGTTCCTCATGGACCATTTCGGGTCCGTGGGTCTGGTCCTTTTCGAGGAGCCGTGTACACCCTCATCCTGACCGGCCAGGCCCGCCAACGTGGGGTGATCGGCACGATCTTCCGCAGGCCCAGAACCGCATCCAGGACCCGGCCAAGCTCAAGCGCCTCGTGGTCGACCGGATCGGCACGGAGAACTGGAGCTACACCGACACCAACATCAAGGGCGACTCATACGAGGACCTGTTGAGCAAGGGCACCTCCGACAAGGGCTCCGGCGCCGGGCAGTACTTCACCCCGCGGGATCTCATCGATCGAGGGCCTCGACAATCTACCCTCATCAGACGCGCTCGCCCTCGCTGAGTTCGAGGCGGTGGCTACCGCCCTGGAGGAGCAACTCTCGCACAACGGCTGAGAGTCGAATCACTGTCCTTTGCCCACCTGATAGTCCAAGGGCCGAGCCCTGAATCCTCCCAATCCAAATCGCGCCATCGAGTGGTAGTCGCGCTCAAAGTAGCGGCCCGAGTCGCGCCGCGTCCCGCGATCGTTCCAGCATCATCTCTTGGCTTCGGGCTCGTCGGGTCTCGGCGCGAGCCACGTCGTGGGCGGCGACATCCAGGCCGGAGTTGGTCATCACGTGTTCCAGCACGGTGCCCGGGTCGAGACGCTCGCCACCGGTGGCTGCCGGGTTGTGGTCGCCGTCGAAGGGGTCGCTCGCGGCATCCACGTACAGCTGGTTGCTCTCCCGTCCGCGGGTGGCCATGACGTAGAGCGGTTCGCGCACGGTGGCGATCGTGACGTAGGCGTGAGCGGCATCCACGGTGCGGCCCTGGGCGCGGTATGCGGTGGTGGCGTAGCCGAGTTCGACGTGGTCGGCGACGTACTCGGCGGGGAGGTGCGCGCCGCTCCCGTCGGGTCGGGCGACCTCGAGGGAGCCGTCGTCGTTGACGTGGGTGACGGTCCAGTCGTCACCGTTGTGGACCCAGCCTCGCCCGGTGGCCAGGGCGCGCCGGTTGAGTCGGGTGACGACGAGGTCACCGACCCCGATGGGGGTGCCGTCGCCGGTGCGCAGGGGGCTGACCGTGACCTGGCCGAGGGCGGTGCGGTGGGCCTGGGCGCGAGCGTTGAGCTCATCGACGGTCTGGGAGTCGGCGGCGAGCATGAGCGAGGAGCGCCCGCCGGCCAGGTTGGTGCACCAGGCGGTGAACATGGCGTCGAGCAGGTCTTCGCGCTGCCCGGAGGCCACCCGTTCGTGGGTGAGGTAGTCGGCGACCGCGGCGGGGTCGCCTTCTCGCAACCGCAGGCTCGCGACGCGTTCCCAGGCGTGGCGGAAGCGGTGGACCTCGCGGAGTTCCGGAGCGTCGGGTCGGTCGTCGACGAGCATCTTGAACGCTCCCCCGGCCTGCACCGGGGACAGCTGGGCCCAGTCCCCGACCAGGAGCACCTTGGCCCCGGCACGGGTCGCTTCGGTGGTGATGTGGTCCAGGTCGGCGGTGGCGGCCATGGAGGCTTCGTCGATGATGACCAGCTGCCCGGGGGCCAGGGCCCAGCGCCGGTACTCGGCCAGTTCCGTCTCGGCCCGAGCACGCACCGCCCGGGTCTCGAGGCTGGGCTGGGCACCGCGAAGGCGCGCGGCATACTCGTCCAGGCGCGCCCGGCGCTCGGGGTTGCGGGTGTTCTCGCAGATCCACTTCGTGGTGTTCTCGGTCGGGATGCCGACCGCGTCGGCGAGGACTTCCGCGGCCGCTGCCGAGGGGGCCAGGCCGATGACCGACCCGGGCCCGTGCTCGGCTTCCCACGCGGCCCGCACGGCGGCCATGGTGGTCGACTTGCCGGTCCCGGCGGCCCCGACGAGCACATCGAGCCGGCGCCGTGAACCGACGACGGCCGCGACGGCGGCGCCCTGTTCGAGCGTCAACCCCCGCCCAGACTCGACCCGGGACCCAGCCGCAGAAGCGGGCGGCATCGACGCGGCATCCGGGCTGGTGACGGGTGCTCCGGGGCCGTCCACGGCCCGGCCCGCCTCGAGGAGACACGACTCGGCATCCATGGTCTCGCGGGTGGAGTAGACCTCGCTGTTGCGCGCCCGCAGCCGCGAGGATCCGTCCTCGCGCAGCAGGTCTTCGGGCAGCACGCTCCACACGTCGGGGGTGAGCTTGACGGCGATCTGGGCGGCGCAGGTGGCGACCTGCTCCCCGCACGCGATGCGATCGGTGGGGGTCGCGAAGTGCATCGCGCGCAGCTGCCGGTGGGTCTCGGCGAGCAGGTTCGCCCGGGTGAACGTGGCCCGCTTGTCCGCCACGCGCGCGAGCACGACCCGGGCCAGGTCCCGCTTCATGCCCTCCTCGACCCCGCCGGTGCTCCACCCCCGGGAACGGTTGTGCCTCTCGAGGGTGGCCAGCCACTCCAGGCCTTCGGATGCCGCGTGCTCGA
>JBDIAO010000117.1:0-7935 GCA_039812375.1 Phycicoccus sp.
AATCAGCGGGTTCGGGGTTCGAGTCCCTGATGGCGCACCATCACCGCAGGTCAGCGCGTCGGGGGCGCGCTGCGCGAGGGGCTGTCGACGAGTATCTGGCGACGCCAGAACCCGGGGCGAGGGGCGGCGTCGTGACTGCCGCCCGCTGAGGTCCGGCAACACGTTGGCCCTCTTGCGATGTGATGGGCGACAATGGTGAGGGCTCCGACGCCGAGCAGGGTGCACCATCTGTCGCATCGCCGACGTTTGCTGTGCGGTGGGCCTGGTGCGAGGGACACCCCATGGATCGGTGGCTGGCTCCAGGTCAGTGCGAGCGCGGCCGGGGCCTGACGACCTCGACCGGGCACCTCAGTCCGGGGGCCCCGGCGATGCGCCGATCTCCGGTGATGAGTGTCGCCTGCAACGCCTCGGCCAGGGCAACGTAGGAGGCGTCGTAGATCGTGAGGTTCTCGCGAAGTTCCCAACAGCGACCGATGAGCACCCGATGATCGACCCGTTGCAGCGGCAGGGCGCGGAGATCATCCATGGCAAAGTCCACCCGCCGATCGTCCAAGCGGCCCCCGCGCGCGAGGCTCCGCCATACCGACACGACCTCGAGGTCGATCAGGCTGGGCGCCGACAGGTCTTCACCGCGCAGACGCTCGCGGAGGTGGTCGCCGTCCGGCCCGTCGTCGAGCAGGGCGACGGCCAGCACGCTGGCATCAACGACGAGCACGCTCGAACCGCAGAGTGTTCACGGCGTCCGCCAGCGCGAGCGTGCCGCCAGACCGTCCCCCGGCCCGCTCGAGCACCTCGTCCAGGGTCGGCTGCTGGGCCTCACGGATGAGCCGAGTGCGCAGGTACTCCTGGAGGGACTGGTGGGCTGCAGCGGCACGTTGCCGCAGGATGGCATGCGTCTCGTCGGGCACATCCTTGATCTGAATGTTCGGCACGGCTCCATTATGGCGCCAGCGGCGCCAGATCAGAAGCCTCGGGCCGGATCAGGCCGGGGCGTTCCTCGTCGTGCGGGCACGGGCGCACCCGTGTACGGCATCCCCCGGTGTGCTGAGCCAGAGGGCCGGGCCGCCCCGTCGGGCATCGCGCAGGAGCGGTGGCGGCATTGCTCACTGAGCAGCCGGCCGCGCGGGCCAGGTCTCGATGACCGCCCGTCGACCCCGGGGCGTCCCCGAACTTCCGGTCGTCGGTGAGCAGCGGCAGGTCGAGGAATCGCTGCTGGTACCGCTGCATCTGGTGGCGCACGAGGGGGAGGTCCGCGATGTCGTCGAGCATCTGGCCGGCACGTTCGAGGCTGCTCCGGGAAGTGATCCGCGCGAGCACCTCGGCCATCGGTGATGCGTATAGCGACGAGATCCTGCACATCGCCGATCCATCACGCTCAGAAACGAGATACCAAAGTGGTGCCGTTCGTGGGTGGCGATGACTCTACGGCTGTCTCCGGAGGACGACCGAACCCTGGCCGAGCTTTCGGAAGCCCAAGGTGTGAGCAAGCAGGAGGCGACCGTCCGGGCGCCAGCGTCCTCGGACGCGATGCCTACCTCGATATCGACTCCAAGGCCGGCGCGCTCCTGGAGTCAATCGTCGTCAATCACCCGCTCGTCGACGGCAACAAACGCCTGGGATGGCTCTCGGTGGTTGTGTTCTATGGCCTGAACGACATTGACCTCCAGGCACCGGATGATGGCGCCTACGAGCTGGTCGTTGCCGTCGCGAGCGGCCGTGCCGACCACCTTGAGGCAGCTCACCTCACCGCGCAGTGGCACTGACAAAGGCCCGCGGCTCGCGGCAGGTCCCGGGAGCACTCCCCACGCCCAGCGGAGAAGTTGGTCTCGACGATCGATCCGTCGTCGTCACGTCGTCACAAGGATTCGAGGGCCGGTGCGTCTGTACCCTCGGGGCAACGCCCACAGAGCACGCTGGAGGTGGCGGTGCTGAGTTTCAACGACTTGCTGGCGCTCGAAGGGATCGACGCGGCGAGGGTGCGCCTCCTCCGCCACCAGGACGGTCGGCTTGGAGCAGGACGCCTGCACGGGGTTTGGCGGAACGATCGAGCTACCTTCGAGGAGTACCAGAGCATTCAGCGCAAGGACATCTTCTCGATGGGTGATCTCCTGGCGAGTTTCGTCGTGACCGAGGCCCGCAACACGGTCTTCGTGGGCATGTACCAGGTCGACGCGGTGAGCACCTGCCCGCCTGGGAGCATCGACCCAGTGCTGAAGCACGACATCTCAGGTCTGTTCCGGTACGAGCTGCAGAGGATTGATGCCCTCGCCGGCTACCAGGACATGGTCGTCATCGACTGGGGCGCCGGAGCGCGCGCCTGGGTTCAGCGAGCTTCACGGCAGGTGAAGCCTGTGATCGAGATTGCCCAGCAGTACGAGCCCCGCTTCCCCGGCTTCCGGGTGTTCACCCGCTTGGTCGACGACATACCGAGTCTCCCGAGTGGTTGGCGCCAGGTGCTCCGTAGCGTCAAGGGCGTGTACCTGCTGGTCGACGTCGAGTCCGGCCAGCAGTACGTAGGTTCGGCCAAGGGCGCGGACAGCCTTCTTGGCCGCTGGTTGGACTACGCAGGCGGCGGCGATGGCGGCAACGTGGCGCTCAAGAACGCCGCCAGGGATGGCCGCAGGACCTACCAGGTGTCCGTGCTCGAAGTGGTCGACGAGAACACCCCCGACGGCACGATCGAACAGATCGAGTCCTACTGGAAGAACAAGCTGCTGTCTCGTGAGTTCGGCTTGAACCGCGGCTGAGCCCACGGGGTAGGCACGCCCCCTAGAAAGGGCCTCATGCGGGCACAGGCGCCGCTGCCCTGCGTGTCAAGGTGAGTTGAGGCCAGGGCTTCAGAGCAAGTCCGTCCCTTGCAGGGCCCTCTCGTCACCGGTGGCTTCGACACTACTCCGGGCGGTGATCCGCGCGAGCACCCAAGCCTGACCGCGAGCACCCCAGCCTGACAGATCGGGGGGTCATCGGTGGGCGCAAGGCGTCGTCGTGGATCAGTTCCCGCACGTCGCTCGACTAGGACACTTGCTGGACGCCACCGCCGCAGTGGTCACAGGCCCCAGAACGAGCCAGACAGCCCAACACTGCGCAGGTACTCCGCTGCGGCGCTCGGCTCGCGTCGGGTGTAGCCGTACTCCAACCGGCCGGTGTACCAGTCGCTCGCGAAGCGCCACAGGGTCGGCAGGTCCATGACGTAGCCACGCGCGTTTCCGGTGCGCACCAGCCAGTCGTCGACACACCCCGGGGAGCAGAACAGGCTCTGGTGGCTGCACGTGTGGACGACGTCGTCCCACATGTGTGCGGCTGGCACGAGGAAGTGCGCGACCTCGTCACCGGCCGGTGGCCGCTGCACACCCACTTCCCAGGCCAGTGCCCGGCCGCAGCCGGGACAGCGGGTGGCCACAAGCACCGGACCCTGACCCGGAATGAGGTGCGGGAGGGCGAAGGAGTCCCAGGCGCAGCCACCCCACCACAGGGTCGAGGTGCCCATAACGGAGAACCCGAGCGGGATCGCCGCGAAGGGGTGCGCCATGACGATGCCCCCGTCCCCGTCGAGCACGAGGTGACGACCCCGGGCCAACTCGCGCAGACCTTCCCGCACCTCCGCTGACGTGACCGCGAACCGGGCCGTGAGCGCCTCGGTTCGCGGCGGCGTCCCCGTGCCGGCGAAGGAGCGGTACACCGCGACCCGGAGGGACTCGACGTCCATGCCCACCACTCCATCTCCACGCTCGAGGACACAGCCCAGACCCCTCCGTACTGACGGTATCCCCGTTGGGGCCCTCCCAGCCCGTGCGCACCGGTCGACCATGGCGCAAGTGCACGGGGTGCGGTGGAAGACGAGCACCCCGTGGTTGGCCAGCAGCACGGCGAGCACCCCTGCTCGAGCCGCCCCGCTCCCACCCAACCGCATCGTCGTCGACCCACACCTGGACCTCACCGTCGCGCCGGGCAATGGCGCGCCCACCCATCGTCGATCGCGCCGGCCACAGCGTCTGACCCGGCTGGCAGCACCGTGTTACACCCGAACCGCTGCATCTGGGCCACGTCGGGCTCCGGCATGCAGGCACTGACGAAGCGCTCGACATAGGACGGCCAGTCGGCCCGGATCGCCTCGACGTTCTTGGGTTGGATCGGGCCCGTCAGAGCACGCGGAAGATGTCCTCGACGACCGCATCGGCAGTGATGTCCCTCGACGGGGTGAACACGATCGACCAGCTCCTCTGGTCGGCGACGCGCTCAGGCTGAGACGCTCAGGCTGAGGCGCTCTGGGTTCCCGCCTCGTCGAAGACCATGGCGCGTTGCAGGGCTGCCGCGCGCATCTGCGGCGGGACGAGGACCGCGCCGCCGATCCGCTCCGCGTTCAGACTCGCCTGCGCTGCTTCCTCGACCACCCCGCCGACCATCAGGGCCAGCTCGGGGGTCCTATGGAAGACGAGCACCCCGTGGTTGGCCAGCAGCACGGCCGGCACGCCGGCTCGGGCGGCCGCGCGGATGTTCGCCACCGCCTGCTCCGAGCCGCGAGGACCGTATGCCGCCACCGGGACCCCGTCGGGCAAGCCGAACATCGCCATCGCCTCGATCCAGCACTCGATCGGCCGTTGCGCCACGGCGAACGCCGTGGCGGCGGGCGAGTGCGTGTGGATGACGCAACTGACCTCCGGATGGTCGGCATACATCGCGGTGTGCATGGCCACCACGGCCCCCTGGATGGGTGGCAGGTTGCCCTCACGCAGGGTTCCGTCGAGGCCGACGCGCACGACCATGGAGGCTGGGTGGTCGCGCAGAGAGGGCCCGGCGGTGAAGTACATCTCGTTCCCGCCGGGTACGCGGATGCTCACGTTGCCGTGGGCGTTGGCGGAGACTGCCCCGCCCGTCACGACAGCTTGCGCGGTCCTGACGACAAGGTCCACCAGATCGACGTCCATGTGGTGTCCTTCCTCGACGTCCAGCGGCCGAGCTGGTGCTCGCTCAGCCCTGGATCGGTGTCTTGGGCGCGGGGATGACGCGGGCGAGGTCGAAGAAGGTCGGCTCGCCCACGGGCGCCCCGGGCGGCATGTTCGAGGCGACGTTGCCCTCGAACCAGGCCCGCCAACTCTCGCGGCTGTCCCACAGCTCGACAACCCGGTAGCCGGTGTCCGTAGGGCCGCTGCAGTGCCCACCGAAACCGGGTGCGGCCGTGAGCTTGTCGATGAGCCCCAGGCGCTCGAACTCACGCATCGCCTCCTCGGTGATGCCCGGCGTGTCGTGGATCATCAAGATGGTCATGGCCTCAACCTGCGTCCGCGACGTTGTGTTCGACAGTGACCGTGTTCGACAGTGACCGTGACAGCCATGGTGGCGTCCTTTCCGTGGAGGATGCCGCACCCGTTTCGCAGGTGTTGCACTCTCCAAGGCGTTCCGCCCCGATGGAACGACGTTCCGTGGCTCAGCCGCGGACCTCCCACCGGATCGGGGTGGTCGGGTCCGGATTGTAGGAGCACCAGTGACCGGTGCGCACGGACACGCTCAGATGATGTCCCAGGTCGTCGGCGCGGGCCTCGATCGCTTCGATCGCCCGACGCAGACAGCGGGTGACGTTGACCCGGGCGTGCTCGTATCCGTCCTGCTGAGGCCGGTCTCGCCCGCCGAGCCCGGTCGCGGCCCGCAACTGCGCCAGGAGGGCGTCGTACTCCGCCTGTGCGCGGATGGACGCGCCCGCGGCGGCGACCCGGTCCGCCTCGTCGAGCTGGGTCTGGAGCTCGAGCAGGCGCCGTCGGTAGGCCTGCTTGGCCCGGGCATCGAGCACCGGTCCCAGACCACGGTTCACCGGAGGGGCGCCGCTCTGGTCATATCCGGCCAGGCTCGTCGCCGCGACCTCCCGACCAGGTTGAGCCAGCAGCCGGGCGAGCTGGGCCACGCCTCGGGTCGGTGGCAGATCGAAGCAGCGACCGGCATACGTGACCGTCCATCCCTGCCCACCGCGAGCGAGCTCGGCTGGCTCCGCGACGGGGCGCACGGCCCCCTCCGCCCGGCTGCCCTCCCACCTTTGGTGCAGCACCATCCCCACTCGCCCCGCCAGGCGCTCGGAACGCGCGCGGTGGGTTCGGGCTCTATCGGATTCGCCGATCCCGTCGTATGCCGCTGCCTGCGCTGCGCGGCTCGCCGCCTCGAGGGTGGGTGAGCCCAGGGCGATGGCGTTCGCGAGTGCCCGAGCACCGTCGACAAGTGCCGCGTGGTGGTCGCCGGTCAGGTTCGCCAACTGCGCCAGGAGCAGGTCGACCGATTCGATCTGCTCGGCGGCAACCACACGCCCCGACCAGGGACGCAACTCGGCCAGGACTGCCGAGGCGCCGTCTGCGCATTGCAGTGCCACGACCAGATCTGCCAACTGGGTCAAGGTGAGCAGCGGGGTCGCCGACTCGGTGAAGCGTCCCGGTTCCCGCAGCCACGGGCCGATCCGCGCCCGCGCAGCACCGGGCCGCCCGGCGACGAGTTCGTTGGTCGCGGCATGCAGCTGGATCATGGTGTTGTCGCGATGGTCATCGACCAGCCACCGGTGCCGGTCGAAGAGCTCCCCGACATGGGGGTCGACGAGTTGGAAGTGGCGGGCCAGGGTCGTGTAGGTCTGGGTGACATAGCCAATGGCGTACAGGGGTTGCAGCGGCGGGTTGGCCGCAGCCACCGCATCCTCGAGGCCGTGAGCAAGCTCGGATGCGCGGCGCCGGTCCCCGCTCAGTGCCGCCAGGACCACCTGGGAGCGCAGCGCAGCCACCCGCCAGTCCGCGGATGGCGACACTGCAGCGAGGACGGAGTTCTCGTCAGCGGTTGCCCGGGCCGCCGCGAAGTCACCGCTGGCCAACTCGGCCTCAAGCCGCCAGCTCAGGCCCACCCGCAACAGGTCGGGGCGTTCGGCACGCCGAGCCAGGGTGATGACCTCGTCGGCACACCCGTCCCGCTCGCGCAGCCGCTCCGGTGTCGTCACCCACAGGAACCGGTCGAGCAGGGCCCGGACGATCCCGGCGGGATCATCCAGTCGACGCGCCACCGACAGCGCCCGGGTGGTCGCCTCCTCCGCGAGCTCCGGAGCGATCGGTGCTTGCTGCGCCAGTGCAGCGATCCGACCGAGCAACTCCACCTGCAGGAGGCTGTCCCGCCCACCGAGCCCGACGTCGAGCTCGAGCAGCCGGGCCCGACCTTGCGGGTCGGGCTCCACCGGCATGCTCCACCGGTGCCGGGCGACCTCGAGGCGTGCCCCCAGTTCGAGGTCGTCGACCTCAAGCTGCGAGCCGTGCGCGAAGACCTCCAGGGACGTGGTCATGTCACCGGTGTCCCACAAGGCGTTCCCGAGGGTCAGAGCCAGCCGGGCCCTCGCCGTGGGATCGGCTCCCGCGTGCTCGCAGGCCGCCACCGCCGCGCGAAGCAGCGCCACCGCATCCGCGCTGCGTCGGGAGCGGATCAGTCCATCGGCCGCGATCTCGCACGCCTGGACCACGTCCTCGACGGTGGCGCGGGTCGGCAGGGCCCTGACGAGGTTACCTGCGTACTCGGGTGCGTTCGAGGCCTGTCTCCACGCGGCCGCAAGCGCGGCATACCGCCGACGCTGCTCGTCCGGGCTCAGCCGCTTCGCCGCCGCCTCGGCGAGCAGCCCGTGCCGGAAGTGCAGCACCCCGTCCTCGAGCGTGAGGACCTCGCCAAGCACGGCTGCGTCCAGGATCTCCTGGACTCTCTCCGGGGTCGCAGCGCACACCTGGGTCAGCACCGGCAGCGGGAGGTCGGTCCCACCCAGCGCGAGCACTGACAGGACCCCCAGCTCGTCCTCGCCGGCACGACCCAAGGTGGCCTCGAGGACATCGGCCGCAGCCTTGCCCGGGGTCGAGCCGTTGCGCAGGACCTCGCGGACGAGAAGCGGGACCCCACCGGTGCGCCGATGGAGTTCGCGGGCTTGCTCACTGCGCA
>JBDIAO010000118.1:0-7911 GCA_039812375.1 Phycicoccus sp.
TCGGGGGGCTCCAGCACGAGGTGACCGGGTCGGTGGGCGGGTTGGGCCCTATCGATCGATGTCGCCAACGACGAAGAACATCGACCCCAGCACCGCGACCATGTCCGAGACGAGGCAGCCGGGCAGCACCCGAGAGAGGACCTGGACGTTGTTGAAGCTCGCGGAGCGCAGCTTCAGGCGCCACGGCGTCTTCTCCCCGCGCGAGACTAGCCAGTAGCCGTTGAACCCCAACGGATTCTCGGTCGGGACGTACAGCTCGCCCTCGGGAACCTTGAGCACCTTGGGCAGGCGCTGGTTGACCGGCCCGGACGGCAGTTCGCGCACCCGGTCCACGCATGCCTGAGCGAGGTCCAGGCTCACGCCGACCTGCTCGTGGAGCACTTCGAGTCGGGCCAGACAGTCGCCGGTGGTCCGGGTGACGACCCGTCCCGGGCCGCCCGGCGCGAACAGCTCGGCATACGCCAAGTAGGGCGCGTCCCGACGCAGGTCCACGTCGAGCCCACTGGCCCGGGCGATCGGCCCGCTCACCCCGTATGCCGCGCACAGGTCACGGGAGAGCACCCCCACGCCGCGGGTGCGGCCGATGAGGATCTCGTTGCCGATGATCAGGGACTCCAGTTCCGGCAGTCGCCGGCGCACCGCGGCGATCGCCTCCTCGACTCGAGCGAGCCAACCGGCGGGGACGTCCTCGAGGAGCCCGCCGACCCGGTTGTACATGTAGTGCAATCGGCCGCCGGTGGCCTCCTCCATGACCGCCTGGATCTCCTCGCGCTCCCGGAAGGCGTAGAAGATCGGGGTGATCGCGCCCAGCTCGAGCGGATAGGAGCCGAGGAACATCAGGTGGTTGAGCACCCGGTTGAGCTCCGCCATCAGCATGCGCAGCCACACCGCGCGCACCGGCACCTCCATGCCGAGCATCTCCTCGACGGCCAGGACGACGCCGAGCTCGTTACTGAACGCCGAGAGCCAGTCGTGCCGGTTGGCCAGCACGGTGATCTGCCGGTAGTCGCGAACCTCGAAGAGCTTCTCGGCGCCGCGGTGCATGTAGCCGATGACCGGGTCGGCGCTGATGATCCGCTCACCGTCGAGGACCACCTTGAGCCGCAGGACGCCGTGGGTTGCCGGATGCTGCGGGCCGATGTTGAGCACCATGTCGGCGGTGGCGAGTGCGCCTGCGCCGACCGCGACGATGGTCTCGGTCGTGCCGGTGGTCTCGGTGGTCTGGGTGGTCTTGGTGGTCTGGGACCGGCCGTCCGGCTCAGTTGGCTCGTTCGGCTCGTTCGGCTCGGTTGGCTCGTTCGGCCCGGTCACGCCCGCCAGTCTGCCCTACTGCTCCAGTCGCCGGCCGTGCACAAATCGGCCTATAGGCCGATTAGGGGACGGAGGCGACCCGGGTCAGGGCCCAGGAGAAACCGCCGAGGCCGTCCGGGTCGCTCAGAGCCGCCACCACACTGCTGCGGGCCAGGGCTTGCAGGTATGCAGCGGGGTCCCGCCGCGCCAGTGTGTGCGCCGGCCGGCCGCTGTGCAGTCCGAGCTGCGACAGCGCGTCGGCCTGGCTGAGCACCTGGTCCGCGCCGAGGGAGTCGAACGCGACGTGCGCGGTGAGGTCACACGAGCCGTCCGGGACCGGGGCCACCTGCTCGCCGAGCCGGTATGCCGCGAGCGTCCCGAACTGCGGCCGTCGCGTTCTCGTGTGCCCGTAGTCGACGGCGAGGATCAGGCCGGTGCGTACCCGGGCCAGGAGAGCGGCATACGCCTCGTCCCGGGAGCGGCCGACCTCGATCCGGTGGCCTGGTTGCGGATCGGGCCACCAGCGATGCACCCAGGCGAGGTCCTCGTCGTGTGCGGGATCACCGGGACACTCTCGTCCGGTGGCGCGGTCCACGAGGACTTCACGGAGCACGCCGTCGTCGTCGATCAGCGCAAGCGTGCACGGCACAACGTCAAGCCACTCGTGCCCGATCACGAGGGCGTCGCTGATGTCGGTGAGCTCTTCAGGTAGGTCGGCGCCGCCGGGAGCAGTGAGCCAGTGGACCGTCGCGGGCAGGCTCCCTGGTCGGGGGACGACGTCGACACCGATCAGCTCGAGGTCCGGTCGCAGGGCGGACAGGTGGGCGAGCAGCTCGCCGCGGCCGCACCCGACGTCGACGACGCGGCATACCGACTCGGTGTCGGCGAGCTCCGCGAGTGCCTGCGCAAAGACCGCACCGAGGCTCCCGGTGGTCGAGGTCGTGAAGTGCCCGGCCGGGCCCTCGGGACGGCGGTAGAACCCCGTCGGGCCATAGAGGGCGTCCTGCCATGCCTGTCGCCACGGGACGAACGTCACAGGGGTCACCGGTCGCTTCCTCGAGGCCCCAGCGGCTAGAGGCTGCTGGTTGGCTGCAGACACGCCCGCGATCCCGGGCGTGTCTGCAGCCAACCACGGGGAGGGATCCGCCGCAGCCTCAGGTGCAGTGCCCGCGCACGGTAGGGTCGCCGGACGTGGAGGGCATCGCGCACCCGGCCCGGCTCGACGTCGGCGTCATCGGTGCCGGACGGGTCGGCGCGGTGCTCGGCGCTGCGCTGGCTGCTGCCGGACACCGAGTTGTCGGAGCGTATGCCGTCAGCGACGCCAGCAGGGCCCGGGCCGCGGCACTGCTGCCGCAAGCCCCGGTCCTGGATATCCCCGAGGTCCTCGCCCGAGCCGAACTGGTCGTCCTAGCCGTCCCCGACGACGCCCTGGCCACTCTCGTCGAGGGACTGGCGCGAGCCGGGCACTGGCAGGCCGGGCAGGTCGTCGCGCACACCAGTGGACGTCATGGGATCGCTGTCTTGCGCCCGGTCCGGGAAGCGCACGCACTGCCGCTGGCGTTGCACCCGGCGATGACCTTCACCGGCACAGCTATGGATCTGGAACGGTTGCGGGACTGCGCGTTCGGTATCACCGCTCCGGACGAACTGCGTCCGCTCGCCGAGGCGCTCGTCCTCGACATGGGCGGGGAGCCGGTGTGGGTGGCCGAGGAGTCGCGGACGGCATACCACGCGGCACTGGCCCACGCCGCGAACCACCTCGTCACCCTGATCGGGGAGGCGAGTGACCTTCTGCGTGCCGCCGGTGTCGAGCAGAGCTCGCACGTCCTCGGCCCGCTCGTGCATGCTGCCCTGGACAACGCCTTGCGCATGGGGGATGCCGCGCTGACCGGACCGGTTGCCCGCGGTGATGCCGGGACGGTGCGCGACCACCTCGACGAGTTGGCCCGGATCTCGCCGCAGATCCGGGCCACCTATGTGGCGCTGGCTCGGGCCACGGCACTGCGCGCTGTGGCCGCTGGCCGGCTGCCGCCGAGCCAGGGCGAGCCTGTCCTACACCTCCTCACCGACCAGGAGCACTCGTGATAACCAACCGTGCGGTTGTCCCTGTCGTCGCGCACACCCGCGAGGAGTTGCGGGCGGCCCGGGCGGCTCTTCCCGGCACGGACGTCGCCGTCGTCATGACGATGGGTGCCCTGCACGATGGGCACGCCCTGCTGATCCGCCGGGCACGCGCCGAGCACGACCACGTCATCGTGACGATCTTCCTCAATCCGTTGCAGTTCGGGCCCAGGGAGGACCTCTCCCGCTATCCGCGCACCTTTGACGAGGACATGGAGATCTGCACCGCAGCCGGGGTCGATCTCGTCTTCGCGCCGACTCCGGACGTCGTCTACCCCGGAGGCGACCCCGGGGTGCGGGTCTCGGCAGGGCCACTGGGGGAGGTCCTCGAGGGCCAGTCCCGCCCCGGCCACTTCGACGGGGTCCTCACCGTCGTCCTCAAGCTGCTCCACCTCACGGCAGCCGACTCGGCCTACTACGGCCAGAAGGACGCTCAACAGCTGCTGCTCATCCGTCGGATGTGCGTGGAGCTCGACGTGCCCGTGCAGGTCATCGCCGTGCCCACCGTGCGCGAGAGCGACGGACTGGCGATGAGCAGCCGCAACATGTACCTCACCGACTCCGACCGCGACGTGGCACTGTGCCTGTCCCGGGCCCTTGCCGCCGGGGCCCAAGTGGCGAGCCTGGGGCCCTCTGCGATCCGCCGGGCCGCCCGCGACGTGCTCGTTGCCGAGCCGCTCGCCCTCGTCGACTACCTCGTCCTGGTCCATCCGAACACCCTGCACGACGTCCCGGAGTGGTATCGGGGCGAGGCCCTGCTCGCCGTCGCTGCCCGGGTCGGCACCACCCGCCTGATCGACAATCAACCGGTCGTCGTCGGGCCCGGCGGTGGAGCGCGGGACGTCTTCACCCACGAGACCGACCCAGAAGCCTCCTGACGTGCCGCCAGCCGACGCCGCGGGTATGCCGCCGGCACTGCGTATGCGGCTACCGCGCCGGTTGCTCGCACCCACGCCGGGGTGGGCCACCGAGGCCGATGCGATCGTCGTCGGCTCCGGGGTCGCCGGGCTGACCTGCGCGCTGCGGCTGCGGGAACGCCTCGACCGGGTCATCCTCGTCACCAAGACCGTCCTTGACGCCGGATCGACCGCCTGGGCCCAGGGCGGGATCGCCGCCGCACTCGACCCCGAGGACTCCGCCGAGGAGCACCTGCATGACACTCTCGTGGCCGGGGTCGGGTTGTGCGACGTCGACGCCGTCCGCGTCCTGGTCACCGACGGCCCGGAGCGGGTGCGTGAGCTCATCGCCCTCGGGGCGCAGTTCGACCGGGACCTGGCAGGGGAGATCAAGCTCACCCGCGAGGGCGGACACCACCGGGACCGGATCGCGCACGCCGGCGGGGACGCTACCGGAGCCGAGATCGAGCGTGCGCTCATCGCCGCGCTCGACACGGTGCGCGCGGACCCCGGCATCGAGGTCATCGAGCACGCGCTCGTCGTGGACCTCGTCACCGCCGCCAACGGAGCTGTGGCCGGAGTGACCTTGCACGTCATCGGGGAGGGGACGATCGACGGGGTCGGGGCGGCATACGCCCGGGCGGTTGTGCTCGCTACCGGAGGGATCGGGCAGATCTATACCTCCACGACGAACCCGTCGGTGTCCACCGGGGACGGGATCGCCGCCGCACTGCGGGCTGGGGCCGTCGCCGCGGACCTCGAGTTCGTCCAGTTCCACCCCACCGTGCTCTGGCTCGGGGAGGGTGCGATGGGGCAGCAGCCGCTGATTTCCGAGGCGTTGCGCGGCGAAGGGGCCTTCCTCGTCGACTCCACCGGTGAGCGGTTCATGGTCGGCCGGCACGAACTCGCCGACCTCGCCCCGCGCGACGTGGTGGCCCGGGCCATCCTGGAGCGGATGGCCAGCACAGGCACGGACCACGTCCACCTCGACGCCCGCCACCTCGGCGGGCAGTTCCTCGAACACCGCTTCCCGTCCATCGTCGCCCGATGCCGGGAGCTCGGCTACGACCCGGCGACTGAACTGCTGCCGGTGGCTCCGGCGCAGCACTACGCCAGCGGCGGGATCGTCGTCGACCTCAACGGCCGGTCCACCGTGCCCGGGCTCTATGCGTGCGGGGAGTGCTCCTGCACCGGGGTGCACGGCGCCAACCGGCTCGCCTCGAACTCCCTGCTCGAAGGGCTGGTCTTCGCGCACCGGATCGCCGACGACATCACCGCCCGGGTGCGCTCGACGGAGCTGCCGATGCCGGTGATGCCGCCGGTGTCCGCAGACGATGCGGCGATCCTCGACAGCCGGCACCGCCTCGACGTGCAGCGGGTGCTGACCGCGGGAGTGGGCCCGGTCCGCTCTGCGGCGTCGACCGCCGGTGCGTTGGCCGCGCTCGCCGAGCTCGCGTCCCGGCCGAGTGTCGAGGCGCCCGGACCGAACTCGTGGGAGACCGCCAATCTGCTCCATCTCGGCAGTGCCCTTGCCCTGGTCGCCGCTCGTCGTGAGGAGACCCGTGGCGGGCACATCCGCTCCGACTTCCCGAATCAGGACGACATCCACTGGCTGCGCCGCCAGCAGGTGGTGCGTGGCGCCGACGGCATACTGGCCATCACCGACCTGCCGGTCCCCGCGCCCACCGCCCCCTCCCGCCCCTCCCCTCCCGTTCCCTCCCTCCCTCCCGTTCCTTCCCTCCCGTTCGGGGTGATAACTGGCACCAGGGCGCCGAGTATTACCCCGAACGGGAGGGAGGGGGCGGTGCCGACCGACGCGCAGACTGATACACCCGACCCGAAGGAAACAGCGTGACCCAAGACCTCTTCGACGCCGCCGGTGCAGACCGGTTCGCCTTCCCGGCCGCGGACGCTCGCCGGGTCGTCGCGACCGCCCTCGCCGAGGATCTCGGCGGGGATCCCGGCCGGGACGTCACGACCATGGCGACGATCCCGCCCGCTCAGCACGGCGACGCAGTCGTCGTCGCCCGGGCACCGGGGGTGATCGCTGGGCTCCCTGTTGTGGCGCTGACCCTCGACGCGGTCGCGGAACGGCTGGGTTGGGAGCGGGTCGTGGTGGTCCAGGTCGCCGACGACGGGGACCGGGTCGGGCGCGGCGACGTCCTGGCCCGGCTGTCCGGGCCGGCTCGCACGATCCTCGTCGCCGAGCGGACCCTGCTCAACATCCTCAGCCGCGCCTCCGGGGTCGCCACGCACACCAGGGCCTGGGCGGACGAACTTGCCGGGTCCGGGTGCACCGTCCTGGACACCCGCAAGACGACCCCGGGTCTGCGGGCTCTGGAGAAGTATGCGGTGCGCTGCGGGGGCGGTACGAACAAGCGGCTCGGCCTGTACGACGTGGCGATGGTCAAGGACAACCACAAGCTCGCCGCCGGGTCGCTGACCGCCGCGTATGCCGCGATCCGCCGTGACTTCCCTGACGTTCCGGTTCAGGTCGAGGTGACCACGACTGCCGAAGCCCTCGAAGCTGTCGCCGTCGGGGCGCGTTTCCTGTTGTGCGACAACATGTCTACTGCAACTCTTCGGGAGAGTGTCGCGGCTGTGCGGGCCGCGGGGGAGGAGCTGGGGGAGCGGGTCGAGATCGAGGCCACCGGCGGGCTGACCCTGGACATGGCTGCGGCATACGCGGCGACAGGCTGCGACTACATCTCGGTCGGAGGACTCACCCACTCCTCACCGATCCTGGACATCGCCCTGGACCTGCGCGGTGACCCTCCGCACGGCGGGTAGTGGCACCTCACATCCGCAGCGGGAACTGGCAACAGGTGCGTCAGCGGCGCCAGTGGCGCACGGCGACCCCGACGTCGATGGTGAGTCCGGTGTGCTCGGCCAGGGCTGCCTCGACGCTGGCCGGCGGCAGCTCGATGGCGAGGACGGCAGCCAGATCCTCCCGGGTCTGGAAGGTCCAGGTCACCGTCAGTGACTGGGTGGTGTAGCCGTGCCGCTGCCAGAACCGGCGCACCCCCACCGGGTCGTAGGCCGGGTATGCCGCGGTGAACCACCGCCCGAACGTGGACACGCTCGGGTCGTGGTCGACGACGACGTGCACCCCACCGCTGCGGAGCACCCGAGCCACCTGAGCCAGCCCGGGCTCACTGCCAGCACCGAAGAAGTACGCCCAGCGGGAGTGGACGACATCGATGCTTCCGTCGGGTACCGGGAGCGCCTCGGCCGAGCCGGCAACCACCGCTGCCGCGGTCAGGTTCGCGACCCGCGCGTGTGCCGCGGCCAGCAAGGGTAGGTGCGGCTCGACCCCGAGCACCCAGGTGGCTCCGGCAGCGTGCAGGCGAGGCAGGTGGAAGCCGGTGCCGCACCCGACGTCGAGGACCCGGGCACCGGACAGCGGGGTCGACGCGGCGATCGCGGCGTCGAGCAGCCGCTCGTGGTCGTTGGCGAGGTTCTCGATCTCGTAGACCTGCGGTGAGCCCCAGATGTTCGGGCTGGGAATCGTCCCGCGCGGCTCGCTCATGACCCCATGACTGCTTGAGCCCATGACCGCTTGACGCCATGACCGCATGACCGCATGGCCTCAGGGCACGCCTAG
>JBDIAO010000119.1:0-7631 GCA_039812375.1 Phycicoccus sp.
TCACGCGCGGACCGTCCCGGCTTGAGTCCCCGTGACCATGCACTGGGGAACTACCACGCGGCCACGGTCCTGTGCCTGCTCCTGGCCTTCGCACTCCGGCAGCAGGAGCCACCGCAACCCTGGCTGCCGTCCGCGGTCGACCGGGCCTTGCGCGCCCAACTCGCCTCGATCGGTCTGGGCGAGGTCCTTTCCGGTATGCCGTGCCCCGCCTCGTTGCGCCTAGCGGCCGCGCTCCGCAGCGCCGTCAGCCGCGCAGACGGCACTCGAGTACGCGAACTCCTCACCATCGCGGTGACCCTCGGCCTGGACGATTCGCCCGCAGTGGCGCAGGCGGCCGACACCCTGACCGCGCTCGCTGCCCTCAGCAGATAACCCGCGGCTCTCTTCTGCGCGGGCCCCTGTGCGCGGGCTACCCGTGCGCGTCCCGGGCGGCGATCGCAGCAGAGAAGTCGAAGCCAACGCTCTGACGGATCCGGTCCATGGTCTCAAGGGTGGTGATGGTGTCGGCGAACGGGCGCAGCGGCGAGCCGGTCTCGCCAGCGCTGATCCGGCGGGCGACCTCGGCGGCCTCGAAGTGCAGCCCGGCGTGCGCAATGGCCGGCTCCTCCCAGCGCAGCGTGCCTTTCCCGCTGACATCGCGCAGGGTGAAGCCGCCGGGCTGATACCAGATCCGGTCGAGTTCCACGACGGCCGCCGACCCCGAGATGGCAGCCGTCGTCGGGGTCTCCCCCAAACACGAGAAGTGCAGTGCTGCAATGCTTTCTGGGCTGCTCAGCAGGGCCCCGACCTGGCCGTTGACGCCGTCCGCGGCGGGTGTTCCGGTGGCACTCACCGCCTCCGGAACCCCCAGGACCCAGGTGGCCAGGGTGCTCGGATAGGTGCCGAGATCGAGCAGCGGGCCGCCAGCCAGGGTCGGGTCGAAGATCCGGTGGCTCGGGTCGAAGCTCTCCCCCATGTCGGCCAGAACGGTGTGCAGGTCCCCAAGCGCTCCGTCGGCGAGCAGCTGACGGACGACGTCGAACTTGGGCAGGAAGAGGGTCCACATCGCCTCCATCGCGAACACTCCCGCGCCGCGTGCAGCGGTATCGATCGCCCGCGCCTCGTCCGCGCTCAGCCCGACGGGCTTCTCGACGAGCACGTGCTTGCCGGCCTCGATGGCCAGCAGCGCGTGCGGCAGATGGAAGTTGTGCGGGGTCGCGACATAGACGACGTCGATGGTCGGGTCGGCGACGAGGGCCCCGTAGCTGCCGTGCGCCGTCACCGCGCCATAGCGCTCGGCTGCAGCTGACGCGGCATCCGGTCGGCGCGAGCCGACTGCCTGGATGAGCTGACGGGTGTGGGCGCGCAGCGCCCCGACGAACTGATCGGCGATCCACCCCGGGCCAAGGATCCCCCAGCGCAGTGGCGGAGCCGCCATCGAGTCCGGGGTGCGAGGGGACGGCAGCTGGGATGGGAGCATGCTCGACCCTGTCCCACAAATGTCAGGACATTCAAGGGGTATGCCGCCCCGTGGACTGGTCTCGGGGACCACAGTATGGATGCTGCCCGGCCCTGCCGCTGTGCCAGACTGCAAGGCACCGGTTCAGCGCAGACATCGGTTCAGCGCAGGAAGGGGGTCGCGATGGCGATGAAGGCGGATGCCGCCCGGGAAGCTGCTTGGGTGGCACTCTTCGATCCGGGTACCCGCGCCGGACCCCTGAGCCAGATCGCGCAGGCCTATCCGGAGTTCGCAGCCTTGATCGAGCGCCATCCGAACTGCCACCCCGCGCTGCGCAGGTGGCTCCAGGAGAACGCTGCCGAGTACCTGACTGGGCCGGATGCCGGTCCACCGGTTTCCACCCCCGAAGCCAGCGCTGCACCAACTCACCGATGGTCCTGGAAGGTGCTCGGTGTGCTAGCCGGTGCAGGCGTCGTCGCGGTGGCGGCCGTGACGATATGGGCAGTGCCGATCGTGTTGCGCCAGCTGTCCGATGCCGGCATCACCGTGCCGGGTATGGGCGGGTCGCAGACGGGCGCCCGAGCGTTGGCCGGCCCGCCGATCTACGTCGGCGACGAACTGGACTGGTTCCTGCTCAGCGACGAGCAGCTGCGCCAGGTGGCTCCCGGCGCAACCGACATCAAGCGGAATGCTCACTACGAGTCGGCCGGCGAAACCGAAGGAACCCACCCAAGCAAGGAGGGATGCTGGCTCGCCGACCCGTACGGCTCAAGCACGATCATCGGAGTCCGAGGCGAAACCTGGGAGGGGAGCTCGGGGCCCGTCTCGTCGATCTCGCTCGTGCAGTTTCCCTCGGGAGACCTCGCCGATAAGTACTTCCGGGAACAGATCAACACGGTGAAGGACTGCCCCAGCTTCGAGATGCTCGCTGGCGACAATGCTCTCCTGACTCAGGAGACAGCATCCCTGCTCATCGGCTCACCCACGGACGATCTCGTCGTCATCTCCCGCTCGACCAAGAGCGACCAGGGAAACGTCGACTACGCCTATGCGTTCGTCCTCGAGGGCAACGTCGTCCTGTCGCTCTACGGGAGCGAGTCCGACCCCAAGCGCCTGGCCGACCTGGCCCAGTCGCAGGTCACCGGCGCCCGCACCCGCCTCGTCGAGAAGATCGGCTACCGCTGAGCCCGCACATCTATCGCACGGAAATCCTTACTGTCGATACAACGGCGGACTGTCGATGATGCGCAGATCGGCCACGATATGGTTCGGACGAGCAACGAGGCGTGGCACCGAAACATCATGGTCGCGAGTGAAGTCCGGTGAGCAACCCGGATACGGCCCGCCAGAGTATTCCACTTTGGCGAACTTCACGCAGTCCCATCCGACTCCAGCCGGAAAGTACTCAAGCAGCGTCTGGTGCGTGGTGGTGCACGAGTTCATGAAGTTGTTCTCCATGCAGAGCACGTAGGTCGTCGCACCCGCCCGTTCGATAGTATCGGCAACAAACGCGTCCGGGGCGTTCCGGAAGAACTCAGCCACGTCGAAACAGTATGGGGAGCTGCCGCGGGAGCACCACCGTCCGACCAGTTCGGCCGGGAAACCCGGGATCGGGGGAGCCGTCGGGGTCTGGACGGTCGGCTGGGGTGCCGCCGCTGGCTCTGACTGCTCCTGACCCGCCGGGGCGGACGAGGCGGCGGCAGGGGTCGCGACGGTCACGGCGGTGAGGGTGCCGCCCCGGATAGCCTCGCCGAAGCTCTTGTAGGCGTTGCCGGTCGCGGCCGCGAAGACCAAGACGTGGCCCTCCCGGTTCATCATCACGTAGTCCGAACGGCCGGCCGCATGCACCTGGAACGTGCTGCCCCCCGGGAAGGCATTGACCACCGTCGGCATCCCGTCCCCCAACCGGATACCGCGCACGCTCGGGTAGAGAGCACCGTCCGGCAGCGATTGCCGACCTTCCGCGGGGCGGGAGACGGACAGTCCGACCAGCCGGCCGGAGCCGTCGAAGGCGGCATCCAGCCACCCCCCTTCAGACCCGCCACCGCCCAAGCTACGCACGTCGAAGTCCGTGTTCGGCAGGGCCCACCTCAACTCGCCGGATCTGATCTGTCCGGGGCCCAATCCGGGCAACACGGCCGTCGCCTCCTCCGTGCTCATTCCGAGCACCAGTGGACCCACGCCGTCATACGTGATCTCCCACGTCGACGGGTCGGCCGCGGCGATGAACGAAGCGGGCACGCACCGGCATACGACGATGAACTTCACCTTTCCGGTGGCCGCGTCATAGACCATCCGGTACCCAAGTGGGCTGCCCGGCCGCAACTGGTATACCGCCGAAGCACCATCGGGCCCGCTACTTCGATCGACGGCCTCGCCATACAGGGCGACCGCCCGCTCCAGCGTGTCCCCGGGCCTGAAACCCTCCGCCGTTGACGTGCCGGCATCCTTGGGGGTGATCAGCCACACCCGGTTGTTGCGCAACTGAACGGTGCCCCAGCCACAGTCGACCTCGATGACGATGACGCCGTCGACGTCTTTGGGTTTGCCCACCCGAGCGCCGTCGACAGCGGCTCGGACCTCGTCGAGGCTCATCCCGATCTCGACGCCACGCATACCCCGTTGGCTCAACTGCGAGCTCTTGGGACTCGACACGGTCGCCGCCCGCAGACGGGAGATCAGCTGAGCCGGGTCCGAGGCGGACACGGCGGTACCACCACCGACACCGCCGATGCACGTCATCTGCTGCTGGGCAGCTTCGTCGTCGTCGATCCCGAAGCCCACGACGTGAATGGCCACCTTCGGGTTCTCCCGGTGCAACTGGGCCGCGATCTCGCAGGACGGAGGAGGGGCGCAGGTGTCGACGCCGTCGGAGATCAGCACCACACTGCCGGGGGACCCCTGGGGGATCATCGAGAAGGCGACGCGTAGGGATGGACCGATCGGTGTGAACCCCGACTGTCTGATGCCGTCGACCTGGGCGCTGACCGTGGCGTCATCGACTCGGCCCAAGGGCACGAGGGTCTTCACGTCCTGACATCCGGCGGAACGTTCGGCATCCTCGTTGCCGGTCCCGGTACCGAAGACGAGCAGACCCGCCTGGGTCCCCTCGGGTAGCCCGGCCACGGCCTCTTTCAGAGCCTGCTTGGCCACGTCCATCCGGGTGCGCCCCCCGGCGGCTGTGCGGGCCATCGACCCGGAGGCGTCGAGGATGAACACCACTGGAGCCTGTTGCGCCGACTCGGCGGCAGCCGCGTCGCGACCCACGGGGGCCCCGACAACGGCGAGCGTCACCATCATCACCACGGTCGTAGCGATCGACACTGCCCGAAGCAGCCTGCGGCTCACCGACGCGGCCCGCACGGATCGGACTCGTCCCCCAGGCCGAACTCGTGTCATCGACAGCATCCCTTCCACTGGGAGTGTGTGGGCCGCTGCCAGTCGTGACCGGGCCCGCGCAGGGTCGCAGCAGGTCTGTTCCTGTCTGCTTGATGATTCTCGAGTGAAAGACATCCTTCAATCACTCGTTTGGGGGACAGTACCGCCTGGTCGGGTCAGCGCATCCGCCAGGGGATTCAGCGCATCCGCCAGGGGATGTTATGCGGGGTGACGATCTGCACCGGCGCGGCGATGCTCGTCGGCGCTCCGGCGAGCAGGTGGTGTGAGCGCAGGATCTGTCGGCAGGCCTGTCCAAGGTCGGTGCGCAAGTCGTGGTGCAGCACCGCATGCAGCACCCCGCGGCGGAGTAGGACGAGGTTGTCAGCGTCCAAATCGTGACCCAGGTGGAGCCTCGGGCTCACCCCGGCGCCGGCGAGTTCACCGGCGATCCCCCGGTTGCCGCCCCCCACGGAATAGACCGCCGCGATATCCCGGCGCGTGGCCAACAGCGCGGACACCAGCCCGGTCATTCCGGCATCGAGCCCGTCGGCGTCGCTGAGGACGACGACCTCTCGGCCCGGGTCCGATGCCGCGAGCTCCCGCCGGAAGCCCTCCAGCCGCTCCCGCTCACCGAAGAATGCCGTCCGGCTCAGGGTGACCAGGACACACCCGGGCGCCTCCCCCAACCACTGACGCACGAGGTATGCCGCAGTGGCCCCGGCGGCGGCATTGTCCGGCCCGACATACGCCAGGCGGCCACACTCACGCACATCGGTGACCAAGGTGACACTCGGAATGCCGCGCGCGGCCAGCCGGTCGACCGCGACCGCGATGGTCGGGTCGTCGGGTGCCTTGAGCAGCACCCCGTCGCTCACGCGCCCGCGGGTGCCGATCCGGTCGAGGACCGCGGCGAGCTCGGCGACCGAGCTGGACTCGCGCAGGTGGAAGCGGGCGCGCACGGTTGCCGGGCGCAACCGGGGCAGCTCGGCTTCGAGTGCGTCCCGGGCGGCTGCGGAGAACCGGTCCGGGGCCTGCATGACGAGGTCGAGGACGAGGCTGCGCACTCCCAGGCGTAGCTGGGACTCCTGCCGGTCCAGCTCCAGCAGAGCGTGCTCGACGGCACGCACCGCCCGGGCGCTGACACCGGGCCGGCGGTGGAGCACCCGATCAACCGTGGCGACGCTCAGCCCGGCCTGGGTGGCGATGTCGACGTGCCGGTGCGAGCCGTGAGGCATGGGTGCAGGATAGGCGGGCATCCCGGCATTCGAGGGGTTTCTGAGGGATCTGGTCACTCCCATGGGGCCCGGACGAGTCCCATGCTGGTGGCAAGCGCCTCACGAAAGGGTCCCCTATGCCGACGACCGCCACCCGTCACTGGCTGACCACGACAGTCGAGTGAGCAGAACACGCCGTATGCCGCCAGCTCGGCACGGCGCGTCCTCCTCACTCGACTGCTGACACCACCTGGAGGTGACCGGAATGACCGCACTTCTCACCGGCAAGGTTGTCCTTGTCGTCGGCGGCACGAGCGGACTCGGCGCGGGGATCGCCCGGGCCGCAGCCGCCCAGGGCGCGCAGGCTGTCGCCGTCACCGGGCGCACAGCCGCACCTGGCGAGGCGCTGGCGGCCGAGCTGACCAACTCCGGAACCCCGACGGCATACCTTAAAGCCGACATCGCCGACCCGGATGCCGCCCGCGGCGTCGTGCAGGCGACGATCGCCCGGTTCGGCCGGGTGGACTGCCTGGTCAACTGCGCCGGGCTGACCTCACGTGGCACCCTGCTCGACACGACTCCCGAGCTCTTCGACGCGCACATCGCGATCAACCTTCGCGGCCCGTTCTTCACCATGCAGGCCGCCGTCGCCGACATGGTCGGTCGGGGCGCGCCGGGCACGATCGTCAACATCATCAGCAGCAGCGAGCTCGGCGGTCAGCCCTACCTGGCGCCCTATGTCGCCGCCAAGGCGGGTTTGGCCGGGCTGACCCGCAACGCCGCCTACGCCCATCGGTGGGACCGGATCCGGATCAACGGCCTGGACATCGGCTGGACCCAGACCGAGGGTGAGGAGGCGACCCAGCGCGCCTTCCACGGCGCCGGGGACGACTGGGTCGAGCGTGCCGCCGCCACCTTGCCCATGGGCAAGCTCGGCCAAATCGACGAGATCGCCGACATGGTGCTCTTCCTCCTCTCTGACCGGAGCGGAGTCGTCACGGGCTCGGTCATCGACTGGGACCAGAACATCCCGGGGTGTCACGACTGATGCGCATCGGACTCATCGGACTCGGCCGGATCGGCGCCTTCCACGCGGACACGCTCGCCGCCCTCGACCAGGTCGACGAACTGCTCGTCACCGACCCGGTGACTGCGGCCGTCGAAGGGGTGGTGACCCGGATCCCCAAAGCCACCGCGCAATCTTCACCGGAGGCCGTGCTCGATGCCGCAGTGGATGGCGTCGTCATCGCGGCCGCGACCAACGCCCACGCCGAGTTGCTGCTCGCGTCGGTCGGACGCGGCATTCCGACGTTCTGTGAGAAGCCGATCGCGGCCACCGCGGAGGAGATGGTTGCGGTCCGCGACGCCCTCGCCGGGTCCGAGGTGCCGGTGCAGATCGGCTACCCGCGCCGTTTCGACCCGGCCTTCGTCGCGGCCCGGGAGGCGGTGCGCGACGGCAGTCTCGGCCGGGTGCACACCATTCGTTCCACGACGCTTGACCCGGCGCCGCCACCGGCGGCCTATCTCGCCGTCTCCGGCGGGATCTTCCGGGACTGCGCCATCCACGACTTCGACGCCGTCCGATGGATGACCGGTCAGGA